>NZ_SPGF01000054.1 GCF_005844455.1 Streptococcus mitis
AGCGTAAGTAGCGCAAGGTCATGATAAGTTGGTCTTCCATACTTAGACGGCGTGGGCGTCCTCCTTTTCGGTGTTGCGCTTGATAAGCGTCAGTGAGACAATCAAGCATCAGTTGAAACGTCGCTTTTTTAACACCTATCAACAATTTGAAATTCTCTGAGTTTAATTTTAAGGCTTTTTCGTATGTTGTTTCCATAGCTTTAGTATACCACTTTTGAGTTACCGAACAAGTCTACTACCTGTTCGCTCACAATAGCCGAGAACTTTTTTACGAAAATCTATTGAATATGCCATAAGAATATTATACCACATTATGTACTATTTTTGGTTCATTTTACTATAAAATCCTAGTTCACGGTTGATAATTCCAGCAATCAAATTCATTCGTAATCCAAACCGTTTGCGTCGATTTCGATAGGTTGTTGAAAATATTTTAAACGTTTTTACTTTGGCAAAAATATTCTCAACCTTGATTCTCTCTTTAGATAGCACATGGTTATAGGCTTTATCTTCAAGAGTTAGTGGCTTAAGTTTGCTTGATTTCCTCGGAGTTTGCGCTTGTGAATACATCTTCATGATCCCTTGATAACCACTGTCTGCCAAGATTTTACCAGCTTGTCCGATGTTTCTGCGACTCATTTTGAACAACTTCATATCGTGGCAATAGTTCACCGCAATATCCAAAGAAACAATTCTCCCTTGGCTTGTAACAATCGCCTGAGCCTTCATAGCATGATATTTCTTTTTACCAGAATAATTGGCTAGTTGATTTTTTTAGGACGATTGATTTTTACCTCTGTTGCATCCACAATCACCGTATCCTCAGCACTAAGATGAGTTTTTGAAATCGTAAAACCACTTTGAATAAGAGTTGCTTCAACCCATTGACTCCGACGGATTAAGTTGCTTTCGTGAATGCCAAAATCAGCCGCAATTTGTTCATAAGTACGGTATTCTCGCATGTATTGAAGAGTAGCCATGAGGAGATCTTCTAAGCTTAACTTAGGGGTTCGGCCACCTTTTGCGTGTTTACGTTGATAAGCTGTTTTTAACACAGCTAACATCTCTTCAAAAGTAGTGCGCTGAACACCAACAAGGCGCTTAAATCGTGCATCAGTTAATGGTTTACTTGATTCATAATTCATAGAACTATTGTACCATATTTTGTTTCGCAGGAAGTTTACTCTTCGAAAATCAAATTCAAACCGCGTCAACGTCGCCTTGCCGTACTCAAGTACAGCCTGCGGCTAGTTTGCTCTTTGATTTTTATTGAGTATTAAAATAAAAAACCAGGGCTCTCACCCCAGTTTGACAACTTTACCGATTCTTTAGTTCTACATAGCGCTTGTACCAAATGTTTACATAGGCTTCTGAGAAAGGACCACGTCCATTGTTAATCCAATCAACAAGAATTTTGACATGTTCTTTTAAAATATAGTCCAAATCATCAGAATAATTCATTTTGCGTTTGTGACGCTCATACTCCTCAACATCCAAGAGACGTTTTTCCCCATCTGTAAAAATTTTAACATCTAAATCGTAATCAATATACTTCAGTGCTTCTTCATCCAGATAGTAAGGGCTAGCCATATTGCAATAGTAGGAAATTCCATTATCACGAATCATGGCAATGATATTAAACCAATATTTCTTGTGAAAGTAAACAATAGCCGGTTCTCGAGTGACCCAACGACGACCATCACTTTCGGTAACCAGTGTATGATCGTTGACACCAATAATGGCGTTTTCTGTTGTTTTTAGTACCATGGTGTCCCGCCAAGTTCGGTGGAGACTCCCATCATGCTTATAACTTTGAATTGTAATAAAGTCGCCTTCTTTTGGAAGCTTCATAACTAACCAACTTTCTACAATTTATAAGTTTATCGTTTACTATTGTACCATAAAATTGCCTAAAATCTGTGAATTTTACATGAAAAAATTAAAGATATTCTCTGAGAGCGCTTGCTATATCCGAAAAATCGTAGCCTTTTCGTGCTAAAACTTGAGTTAAACGCTGTTTAAGTTCGTATCCTTCATATTTTCGGGCATACTTAGCATATTGCTTATCAAGTTCCTTGAAGATGAGTTCCTGAGTCGTTTCTTGGTCAACTTGACTATCCAACTGGTCAAAGGCACTTTTAGCATCAGAATAAGAGAAGCCCTTGTTGGTCAGGTTCTGAATAATCTTATCTTGCAAGGCACGAGCTGGAAGTTTTCCCTCATATTTTTTCAATAGTTTATTAGCTACACGTTGAGCAACTTCAGAAAAATCAAAATCATTCAAGATTTCTTCTATAGTAAATCTTGAAATTCCTTTTTGTACTAATTTCTGAGTCAGTATATAAGGTCCCTTGTCTCCTGAAAGTTGATTGGCATTGATAATAGCATAAGCGTACTGGCTATCATTAATCCACTTATCTTCTTTAAGATTAGCAATGACTTGAGAAACTATTTTTTCATTAATATCATATTTTTTTAGATATTCTCTGACCTCTTTTTCAGTACGTGCTTTAAAGGATAGGTGGTAGAGGGCTAGATTCTTACCATAAGAAAATTGGGCAAAGTCCTGAATCTCCTTCAATTCCTCTTCGCTTATCACCTTATCTCTCGATAACATAAAACGAACAATTGTATCTTCAGTAATGTAGCATTTGTCACCATTATCAAGCTCCATCAGATAGAGTTTTTTTTTCTTTTCAAGTTTTGTGATTTTCATAGTTCTATTATAACTCAAAATGTGAGAAAAAGCTGAAACCCCTTGATATAGCCGTTTTTTGTCTCTTAATGATGAATTTTAAGAACTTTTTAGGAACTTTGTAAATTCTCAATGGCTTTTTCATAAAAGGAAGTTGCCTTTTTCTCATTGTCTTTGGATAGATGACTATAGATATCCATAGTCATTGAAATTTTAGAATGGCCTAGCCGTGTTTGGATTTCTTTGTATGGCAGGCCAGCATTAAGCAATAGACTAGCGTGGGTGTGTCGGAAGGCGTGGAAACTCAAACGAGGACATCCAGCCAGTTTTAAATGTTTTTCTAGTCTGAATCTGAGCGCTCCAGCTTCTCTATAGTTGTCAAAGGTATCAGAGAACACTTTTTCAAAAGTCATCCCTATCTCCCTCCCTATTTGGGATTGTCTTGCTTTATAGAGCCGTAGCATGAGTACCGTTTTGGTATCAAGTGCTATTTCTCTAATACTACTTTTACTTTTGGGGCTAGTGATTTCTTTTAGGGTGTTCAAAGTCTTGGTAACTGAAATGCTACCGTTTTGTAGGTCAATATCAGACCATCCCAAGGCTAAACACTCACGAATACGCAAACCAGTCGCTAGAAGTGTCTTATATAACACCGTATCAGAGAAATTTTTATAAGTGTTTGGCAACTGATCCAGATAATCTAAGAATTTTTTTAAATTGTCGTCATCAAGATATTTCAGTTTTTGCCCTTCTTTGGGTTTGCGCCGTGGGACGATGATATCACTAGCTGGATTTGAAGAAATGACTTGTAAGGAAACGGCATAGGATAATATGCGTTTATTTAAGGCATGGAGTTGGTTATATTGCTGATAACCTTTCCCTAGTTGGTTATAATCTATTGCCCACTGGTTTACCTGGTGCTGAATGATTGGGGGCGTCAGTTTATCCAGTTTGTAGTCTCCAAAGGATGGTAGGAGATATTTTCTTATGTTGTTTTTTGTGCCTATAAGGGTGCTATGTTTGACTGTATGGCAATAATTTTCTAGCCAGAGTTTCGTCAATTCCTGATAGGTGCTAACGTTGACGGCTTTTGTGACTGTTGAGCCGTTTTTTTCAAACTCTACCTTGGCTTGGATAGCCTTGCTTTTGAGCCTATTCTTAGTTCTGTCTGAAATAGTTGTCTTGACTTTCTTACCCGTTACGGTATCGATGCCAAGATAAACGCTGGAACGGTAAACTACTGATCCATCTTTCTTTTTGTATTCTGTAATCTTCATGGTTGTACTCCTTTCCCATCAGCAGGCAAGCAATTAGAAAAGGTTTTGAGTTCATACCATGCGAGGAGCTACGAGAATGCCCCTATTTTCGATTTTAAGCAGTCAGACGATAAATTGTACCAGAATAGGAAACAAGGCGGATAGGGGCTTATATGAGCTTGTTTGTGATGGGTGTTTCTGATACTATGTTTTCGTTTTTTTGCTCCAGTAGTTGTTTTTCAAGATAAGCTAAGGCTTTCCCTTGCCTTGGTGGAGTTAGTTGATCATAGATGGCTTGAACCGGGGAAGTGGTAGGTATTTCTTCAATGATAGGAGGAAAAAAGCTATCTATAGACACGCCGAAAATATCAGCAAGTTTGAAAATTGTGTCTTGATTAACCTTTATAATACCCTTTTCGTATTTACTTATTGTTTGTTTACTGGTTGACATTTTTTCAGCTAGTACAGATTGAGTCCAGCCGTTCTCTTTTCTAAAAAATTTTATCTTTTCTCCAACGTGTTGAGCGAGATTGTCCATGTTATCCCCTCCTTTCGTATTTTTATTATAACAAAAAAGTCACTTAAAAAGCAACTTTTTTTAATTTTTAGCAAAAAAACTGTTGACAAGTCGCCTAAAAAGCGATAATATAGTTTTGTCGCCTGATAAGCGACTTATAAAAACTAAAAAAGGAGGGAAAAGTTATTGCAGGAAAAACTGTTGATTTTACGCAAAAAACAAGGTATTTCTCAGCAAGAATTAGCTGATTATTTAAAAATATCAGTTACTTCTTATGGGCAAAAAGAACGCGGAGAAAAGGCTTTTACGTTGGATGAAATGTTTGCGCTAAGTACTTTTTTCGAGTTATCGATTAGCGAAATTTTTTTACCAAGAAAGTCGCTTAAGAAGCGACACAACTAGAAAGGAGTAACCCAATGGAACTAGTCTACATGGACGGCAAAAAAGCGCCGTATACACTAAGCAGCATCGTTGCTGAATGCGCTGAAATTAAGCACAGACATTTGAAGATTTTGCTGAATAAGCACCGAGAGGACTTTGAAAGCTTCGGAAAGGTGCAATTTAAAATTTCATCTTCAGAGAGTGGGCAAAATGTACGGGATTATATTTTGAACGAGCAACAAGCAACATTGCTGATCACTTACTTACGAAATACCGAACCCGTCAAGGAGTTCAAAATGAACCTAGTCAAAGCCTTTTTTGAAATGCGTGACGAACTGACAAACTATCAGCGCTTGGAGGATATGGCAATAGCTATGATCAACTTGAATATGAGATATTCAGAAATTAAAGAACTAATTTTTAAAGCATAGGGGTATAGAAAATGGAAAATGATTTTAAGACAGTTACAAATGCCAAGGGAGTAGAAATTCCCAAGTATTTCAAGGATTTTAAAAAGCTAGTCGAGATGGACAGACAACTAGCCGAATATCTTTGTATGAACTATGAGGATTTGGACAGTGAAGACCTGGGCGCATTTCTTGAAACGGTGGAGCAGGGATTCAGCTGGATTCTGGATCTTATCGAAAGTAAAGACTTGCTTTATAGCCCCCAGACAGGGAAAAAAGCGTGAAAAAAGACAACAAAAAAGTCACTTGCGGAAAGTTTGGCGACCGAGGCAAGCGACAAGATTAAGGGTTTACGTTTTTTAACGTACCTTAATTATAGCATAATACAGCGGTTTCCGCTAGTACATTGAAAATAAAATAAGGTACGCTGGGAAGATTTTAAATTTTTTTCGGTTTAGGGGTTGACATTTAAGACGACAATAATTATAATAATTTATGTCGTCAAGAAAGGAGGCAATCCGATGACTGACAAAATAAAGAAAGTAGGACGTCCGAAGGGAGAAAATTCTAATACCGTAAAATTAACAGTCAGAGTTAGCGAACAGCTAAATAGTAAACTGGAAGAGTACGGTAAAAAGAATGGTTTGACAAAACCTGAAACTTTGAGAAAAGCCTTTGAAAATCTTACTAAATAAAAAATACCTTGCAACTTGTCAAACGCCAATCCGAGAAGTTGCAAAGTATCCGCCCCCACAAATGAGGTACGTAAATATCTTATCATGCGTACTCTTATTTGTCAAACACAGAAATAGAGTACGCTTTTTGCGTACCCAAAAAATGAGGTATACAATGGGAAAACAACATCAAGCAGTAAAATTCAAAGATATTGCTGAAAAATTGTCCGAATTAGAGGGCAAAAACTTAGAAGAAATTGCTGGAGTATTGGGCTACCGCAACTTGGAGAGTTGTAGGGTCAATCTTTACAATCTGAGACAAAACAAGCGTCTAGGATTTGAAGTGGAAAAAGGGGTGTACTCCAAGTTCGCACTCTTGGACGATTCGGTAAAAGAGGAACTGGAAGACAAGGAATTGTCAGACCGTGGGCGCTATTTGAAAAGCGTAGACCGCTACAAGGCTATGTTAAATGCCTTTTCTATCGCATTTGATAGCACAGTCAAGGCGGAAACTAGGCAGAAAGCGGAACATGATGGCTTGAAAGCCTTAGATAGAATTCCAGATAGACACTACGCCTTACTCTATGACATGATGGAGGGCTAACAGATGACAGCAAAAACCCACTTCGCTAGATTCATGCGTAGAGGCATGGAGTTAGCAAGGCAATTACATAGTAAAGAAATCCAACGTGATGAATTTGATAGAGCTTGGAAAAGATTAGGCGATCAAATCGAAAACGAAACGAAGAAAAACTAAGAAAACCGAAGTGCAGGCAAGCAGTTAGAAAAGGTTTTGAAAAACGAGTGCTGACACGGCGATTCTAAGCACTTGTTTAGCGGAAATGTGGGTAATTTACCCACGAAACATCACTACATGCGTCCGCCAACCAGGGGCAATCGCCCAGCGTTTGGAGTGGTGGTAATCGTGTATAGGAAACAGGCAAACCAAAAGAAAAAGGTAAAAATATGAATGATTATTTTAAAGAATTTGAAAAAGAGTTGGCACTTGTAGAAGAAAAGCTAGATATTTTATCAGAGTGGCATTTTTCCAAGGAACACCATGGAGCAACAGAAATAGTCGAAGATTGTAGAGAGGCAATTACTAAACTATGGATCGATTTTTATCAACTGACTAAAACTTATAAACAACAGGAAGCCGACCATGAAACATTTTTAGACGCCAACATCAATAACTTACTAGGCGAGTTAAAGAAACATGATGAATTTTTAGCAACTAATTCCATCAATTTAGGGGGAGAACGTCCATACTGGTTATTATTTAACTATTTGAATAGAGCGGTTAGGAGTTTTACTAATCCAGAAGAATTAGTAACAGATAATACTGGTAATATTTGGAATTATCTACGTAGCCTAATTATCAAGGATCTTGAAGAAAGAGGGCGATTAAAATGAACGAACTAGATATAAGCAATAAACAGGCTATTGTCTTAATCGTGGTATTGATTGGCTTACTGCTTTATCTAAACCACCGAGACCGCAAAAAAGGCACCCAATTTGAGCGAGAAAACCAACAGACGATAGGAAACACCTAGCGAGGATTTAAACCCTGAATATGGGCGATATATCCAGCTTGCAGGCATTAAGCCGTGGAGGTGACGATATGTTTGAAAGGATGATTGAAGAAATTCAAATAAAAATATTAGAAGCCTTAGAACGTTACCTAAAAAGTCATGAGAAAATACCTCCCCGAATCATTGGATTGATTTCCGCAAAACGAGTACAAGAAGAGTTAGATATAAAATACAAAACCTTACAAAAGTGGGAAAAAATGGGCTTGAAGCGTTATCAGCCCCCAGGAGACGATAGCAGAAAAGCTTATTATAAAGTGGACGAGATCCGTAAGTTTATGGGGGTGGGAGAATGAGAGTGATAGAGTTAACCTTGTCTAGTGACAAATTGGCCTTGTTTGGCTTTCTCAAGTCTACCCCTACCCAAGTATGGAAGAATGGCAATTACTACAAATTTATCTACTTTGAGCCGATAGGCGAGGGCTTGACGGCTTTCCACTACAAAGGTTTGTATGTGGCAGTTAAAGACGAAAGCGAGGAAGTAGAGGGTTGGGAATTGGCCAGAGATTTAGAGATAGGTTTGGCCAGTCCTGACTTGCTGATAATCCTGAAAGATTTAGAGGTAAACAAATTGACAGAGCAACGGCACGGGCTTGGAGTGGAGTTAAAAGGCTGGGTTTTTGACCTGATTTGTAATGGCATTTATACCAAGTATGAGACTTCACTTTTTGTCCGACTGCTATTTGTAAATGGCTACAGTTTTAGTCAGCTGGTGGACTTGTTTTCAGCGATCGTTAAACGCAAAGACCTAGCAAGCTATTTCCTAGAAGTAGCGACAAAATTCTATAAGGAGGTGGCTTTTGAATAGTGAAGAAATTGTAAGTAAAATCATCGAAGAGAATCAGCAACAAATACCGCCTACCGTGGTAGACTTGACCCAAGCAAGGGAGACCGACGAGGAACACAATAGCCTGAACTTGACCAAAAAAGCACGAGGGGATGGCTTTGCAGTCAACTTGGATAATCTCAAGAAAATTTTGAGTGGGGATAGTAAGCTAAAAGGGGCGATACGGTACAACACTTTTACATATGAAATTGACGTTACCAAGTCTATTAAGTTAAATGGTAGAACCTTGAGCGGTACACTCGATGACCTGATTATCAGAGAGATTAGGGCTTATATTGCTACCAAGTATAAGATGGATTATAAAAAAGGGGATATCGCTGATATCTTAGAAGTGGTGGCTGGAGAACATAGCTACAATCCCTTAAAAGACTATCTGGAATCTTGCGAAAGCGAGTATAAAGAGTTAGTAAATCAGCGTGATCACTTTGATATTTTAAGGCATTATCTCAATATCAAGGATGATGAATATAACCGTATTATCATGGACTTGTTTTTCCGTGGAGCGGTTGCCAAGGTGTTTGACCCGTCCATTAAGTTTGACTTTGTGCTGGACTTGACCGGACGGCAGGGAGTAGGAAAGACCCAATTTTTTGAGGGGCTTTTCACTCACAAGTATTTTACAACTGTTGAAACATTTACAGATAAAGATGACAAGGCTAGAATGGTCAGAAACTGGTGTGTATTTGATGATGAGATGGTGGCCAGTAAAAAGGCTAGTTTTTCAGAATTGAAGAAATTCATCACAGAAACCAAGCTAGAGTTTAGACCGCCTTACGCCTCCAGTGATAGGCGACTCCCTAAGAGTTTTATTATTGTGAGGGCAACTAATGATCATGATTATTTGAATGACTTGACAGGAGAACGGCGCTTTCTGGTTGCAGAAGTCCACAAGGACACCGCCTATAAGGGCAGGAAGTGGACGGAAAAAGACCGTAGAGCCTTTTGGGGCGCTATGGTGGTAGCTTGGAAGGCTAATAAGTCTTTGACCCTGACAGACGACCAAGAAAAGCTAGTAAACGAGGTTAGAAGCCGTTACAAGTTTGTAGATGAAACCCTTGAGGATTTGGAGCGTTATTTAGTCACTCCTTACCCAAAAAGAATGTATCAGTTCCCGATGACCGACAGAATGCGATGTTATTATATCTATGATATGATGAACGAGGGATACTATAGAAATAACAGAGGTGGAACGGTTGAACTGGACACAGACACTTATGGCGAACTGGTAGATAGGGACAAAATGACCATTAACCTATTTTTTCAAGAGGTGTATCTGACTGACAAAGTACCGCCAAAGGATAAGGCTAAGGTTAAAAAGTACATGCAAAACCGAGACGGTTGGGAACATAGGCGATCAACAAGATTTGGTAAAAGCATTAAACCAGCTTATGTTAAAAAAATGTAGTCAGTGTAGTTTATTTTTAAAAAGTGACTACATTTTAAATAGGAAGAAAACCCTTGATACATAAGGAGTTAGAAAAAAGTGTTGTTTTTACTATTTTACTGACTACACCCCTAAACCCTTGATATTATTGACTTTTATATAAAAATGTAGTTATTTTCTATTTATTAAAGAGTATATGAAGATAAGAGATAAAGACGTTTATTGTTTATTTTTTTTGGGAGCAAGGTGACTACATGACTACACAAGGAGAAAAGCCTTGTGACTGTAAGGCGGAGAGCGTAGTCACTAGATATCCCAAAATGACTACACTTTTCAGAGAAAGGAGAATATATGAACGAATTACATAAAGGTTGGATTTATTTCCTAAACCGTGGTATAATTAAGAGTATAAAGTTACCAGAATATGGTGATGTTCGGTTGATAATTGCAGATGGTGTTGTGACCATGGTAGAAACCAAAACACAACAAAAAATTTAAATACTGACTTGAAAACAAGAGGTAGGACATAAGACGTAAATACGTTTTTTGTTCTACCTTTTTGCTTTATAGAAAAGAGGAAAAAATGAACTTACAAGAAGCGAAAAAAATCTATTTTAGATTGGTACAAGATTATAATTTATTTTTCATTAGTACGAACAGAACGAGTGTTTTTGGTGTGATGTTTGGAGCGAAAGAAAATTATTACCGCTTTGGTTTGATTCCTGATCTTGCTGAATTACTAGCAGAGAAAGATAAAAAAGCGGTTCTAGAATTCACAGAAAGCATTTTTAAAGGCATTGAGGAATATCGTAACAAGCGATTAGAATTACAAGAAAGCATGCAACAAATTTTCTCAAACAAGTTTTTTACTAGTCGTCAAAAAGAAGTCCAAGCACAGAAACTACACGATGAAGTGGTAACTTCTTTGAATAAGCTAGTAAAGAAAAATAAAAAAATATATGAGAAACAACTCCAAGAATTTAGCCAAGTTTACGACATTTTGAAGCAAGTAAAAGGAAAACTAGGCAACTTTGCAGATAATGATATTATCCCAGAATCTTTTGAACTGTATGGGAATTGCTACGAATGTTTAGAAGAGAATTATAGTTTAGAATTTGCTGACATGCTATACAAACCAGAGCCAGAGTTGTCTAAGCGTGCTTATCAGTATTACCAAAGTAAAGGAGAAGATCAATCCTACGGACGACATAATGAGAGAGTTTTTACAGAAATTGGCCACTTGACAGGTACTAAATTGATAAATTACTGGGTAAGTAAAGGTTTTAAGTCCCAAACAGAATGGCTTGCGCAAAATCATGAAGATATGAAAGAGCAAGAAGAGCTAAAACATATTGAAAATTTGAAGAAAGACCTTGCTTATGAGCAGATGATGAAATCTGAAGATGGTAGCGGATTGTTTAAAAGAATTTTGGGAGGAATAACCAATGCAACAAATTAAAATAAAAGGCGCTATCATCTCTAACGATAGCATACCAACGTATCAAGAAGCGCAAAAAGAATACACCGCCTTGAAAGATATTCAAATTCCATTCCCTGATAGACCTTTAGAGGTTATTATTAACTCTGGAGGCGGTGACGTTTTTACAGGTAGCGAAATCTATAGCATGTTAAAAAATCATAAAGGACATGTTACTGTTAAAATCGTAGGTGTTTGCGCTAGTGCTGCAAGCATGGTAGCAATGGCAGGAGATACCGTAGAAATGAGCCCTACCGGATTGCTTATGATTCATAACGCAATGGGATGGACTTTTGGGAATACTCAAGAGCATGAAAAACAAATCAAGTCACTTGAAGAAGCTAACGACAGTATAGCTAAAGCCTATCAGAATAAGACAGGTTTACCACTGTCTGAAATTCGTGACTTGATGAAAGAAGAAACATGGTTTTCGTGTGATAAGGCCATTAAGTATGGTTTTGTAGATAAGGAAATGTTTGTAAATAGTATTTCTCAATCAATGGTGGCTAGCGTTGTCCAACATTTACCAGAACGTTATCACTATGATTTTATAGAAAATGTAATCAAGAAGAATCAGCATTTAATAAAGCGTGATGAAAAGATGACATCGAAGAGTGCAAACATTCAGCACGTCAAGCAACTAATGTTACTAGGAACACGAGGATATACAACTGAAAAAACAACTGAAAAAACAACTGGAAAGCAATCAACAAACCAGATGGTTAACATTGCTAAGAATGCGGAAAGATTAGCCGAAGTTCATCTATTAAACGTTATAGTAAAGATTAGAAAAGCAGTAAATGAAGTGGTTACTGAATCAATGCTAAAAGAGCAAAAGGGGGTGTACTCTGAGGAGGCAATAAGTAACGGCTATCGGCACGGTGATTATATCTATAAGGATGGGCAGACAATACCAGTTGCACAGAATCAAGAACAATTTCAAGATATGGTTGAAAGAGTAAGAGAGATTTAAGATAGGTTTGCGCCTATCTTTTTTTAGTATTCTTTTATGAATTCCTTGTTTTAAAGTAACAATGATTTCATATTACAGTATCTTATAAAACGCTTGATAGAGTAAGGGAATAGCTTGGCGAGTGAATTCAATAGAATGTGTAAAACAATGAATTCATAAGAGATTACAGAGAAACAAGAAAGCTGTTTTAAGTTCCATTTTGTCAAAATAACGGGGTTTAGAAATTAGAAAGAAATTGTAAAACACCCCCCGGTGTGAAAAATCATGAAAATTTTCAGAAATGGGAACCGGCGAGAGGGGGCAACTGTCCAAATATTTAACGTTTTTTTAAGGGGGTGGGGGGGTAAGCCTGAAAAACTTACTGAAAAGGAGGAAAATGGCAAGTTTTTATGTTATACTTGTATCAGATATATAAAAATAAAAAAGCACGTTTGACCGTGCTAGTTTCTTGCCTGCTGAACTCATCATATAGTATAGTGGCTCCTTTGTGGGGCTTTTTTTGTGAACATTTTTAGGAACTTTTAAAGAATTTAAAGAAAATATAAGGAAATAAGATTTTAAAGAAAATCAGGAATATCAAGGCCTTTACTTACTAATGAAATATAAAAATCAAGCGGTAGCGGAATAACTCAAATTGTGATAAGATAGGGGTATGAATCTGAAAGTAAAACAAAAAATACCATTAAAAATCAAACGCATGGGAATTAATGGTGAGGGAATCGGCTTTTATCAAAAAACCTTAGTCTTTGTACCTGGAGCCCTAAAAGGAGAAGATATCTATTGTCAGATTACCTCTATTAAACGCAATTTTGTTGAAGCAAAATTACTAAAGGTCAACAAGAAGTCAAAATTCCGAGTTGTGCCAGCTTGTACTATTTATAATGAATGTGGAGGATGCCAAATCATGCACCTGCATTATGATAAGCAGCTAGAGTTCAAGACGGACTTACTTCATCAAGCGCTGAAAAAATTTGCTCCTGCAGGATATGAAAACTATGAAATCCGTCCAACTATTGGAATGCAGGAACCAAAGTACTACCGTGCTAAGTTACAATTTCAGACTCGAAAATTTAAGAATCAGGTCAAGGTGGGCTTATATGCACAAAACTCTCACTATTTAGTAGAGTTGAAAGACTGCCTGGTACAAGACAAGGAAACCCAAGTGATTGCTAATCGTCTAGCGGAATTACTTACTTTTCACCAGATTCCAATTACGGATGAGAGAAAAGTTTTAGGTGTTAGGACTATTATGGTCCGACGAGCAAGAAAGACTGGACATGTTCAGATTATTATTGTTATAAACCGCCAGCTTAATTTAACCCAACTGGTAAAAGACTTAGTTAAAGATTTTCCAGAAGTTGTGACAGTAGCTGTTAATACAAATACAGCTAAAACCAGTGAGATTTATGGTGAAAAGACAGAGATTATCTGGGGAGAAGAGAGTATTCAAGAAGGTGTTCTCGATTATGAATTTTCACTATCCCCTCGCGCTTTCTATCAATTAAATCCAGAACAGACAGAAGTCCTCTATAGCGAAGCGGTCAAAGCCTTGGATGTTACTAAAGAAGATCATTTGATTGATGCTTATTGTGGTGTTGGAACGATTGGATTTGCCTTCGCAAAGAAAGTTAAAACACTAAGAGGTATGGATATTATTCCAGAAGCTATTGAAGATGCCAAGCGAAATGCTAAAAGAATGGGATTTGACAACACACATTACGAAGCTGGAACGGCAGAAGAGATTATTCCTCGTTGGTACAAGGAAGGATACCGAGCAGATGCTCTGATTGTGGACCCACCACGTACAGGTCTGGATGATAAGTTATTAGATACTATTCTTACTTATGTACCAGAAAAAATGGTTTATATTTCTTGTAATGTTTCGACTTTGGCTCGTGATTTAGTGCGCTTAGTAGAAGTCTATGATCTTCATTATATCCAGTCGGTCGATATGTTTCCCCACACTGCAAGGACAGAAGCAGTGGTTAAGTTGGTTAAAAAAGATAGGATTGCTAAGACATAAAAAACAAACAAGATACGAATCAAAGCAAAAAAAGTATAACGGATAATTAAATAGTATAGTTTCTTAGTTTTAAACAAGCATGTTATAATAAAGCTATGACATATAGTACAGATTTTAAACAAGGAGCATTAGATTACATCAAAGAAGGACACAGCCATGTCGAGGCAGCTAAAGTTTTTGATGTTGGCGTCAGAACTCTC
>NZ_SPGF01000055.1 GCF_005844455.1 Streptococcus mitis
CCACACCTACACCAAAATCAAATGCCAACAAGCGTTGAGTGGGGTAATAGCGTAAGTAGCGCAAGGTCATGATAAGTTGGTCTTCCATACTTAGACGGCGTGGGCGTCCTCCTTTTCGGTGTTGCGCTTGATAAGCGTCAGTGAGACAATCAAGCATCAGTTGAAACGTCGCTTTTTTAACACCTATCAACAATTTGAAATTCTCTGAGTTTAATTTTAAGGCTTTTTCGTATGTTGTTTCCATAGCTTTAGTATACCACTTTTGAGTTACCGAACAAGTCTATTATTTAAGCTATTGGATTGGTTTTTTAAATTTATTTAGGCCGTAATTCAAGTAGTAGAGAACTAGCAGGTCTTGTACTGTTAGTTTTTTAATCTCTTTCCATATGGTATAATATAAGCAGTAAAATCATTTTATACTCAATGAAAATCAAAGAGCAAACTAGGAAGCTAGCAGCAGGCTGCTCAAGGCACTGCTTTGAGGTTGTGGATAGAACTGACGAAGTCAGTAACCATACCTACGCTAAGGCGACGCTGACGAGATTTTTGAAGAGTATTAGAACATTCAGTGGAGGTCGTCATGGACAATATCATAGATGTGTCAATTCCCGTTGCAGAAGTGGTGGACAAACATCCAGAAGTCTTGGAAATCTTAGTGGAGCTCGGTTTTAAACCACTTGCTAACCCTTTGATGCGTAACACAGTCGGTCGCAAAGTATCGCTCAAACAGGGTTCTAAGCTCGAAGGAACTCCTATGGACAAGATTGTCCGCACACTGGAAGCGAATGGTTATGAAGTGATTGGATTAGACTAATGGCAGATGAACGGATTCATATCCTACGGGATATTTTGTTAGAATTGCATAATGGTGCCTCTCCTGAGTCAGTTCAGGAGTGTTTTGATGCGACCTTTACGGGTGTCTCAGCTATTGAGATTTCCCTCATGGAACACGAGCTGATGAACTCAGACTCAGGAGTCACCTTTGAAGATGTTATGGAGCTCTGTGATGTCCATGCCAATCTTTTTAAAAACGCTATTAAGGGCGTCGAAGTGGAGGATACCGAGCATCCTGGTCACCCAGTTCGCGTCTTCAAGGATGAAAATCTGGCTCTCCGTGCTGCCTTGATTCGAATTCGGAGATTGTTAGATACCTATGAGTCTATGGAAGACGAGGAAATGCTTGCGGAGATGCGCAAGGGTTTGGTCCGTCAAATGGGACTTTTGGGGCAATTTGATATCCACTATCAGCGCAAGGAAGAGCTCTTTTTTCCCATCATGGAGCGCTATGGTCACGATTCACCTCCTAAGGTCATGTGGGGAGTGGATGATCAGATTAGAGAACTCTTTCAGACAGCTCTAGCGACAGCCAAGTCACTACCAGAAGTGCCGATTTCCACTGTAAAGGAAACTTTCGAAGCTTTTGCGACAGAGTTTGAAAGTATGATTTTCAAGGAAGAATCCATCCTCCTCATGATTCTCCTTGAGTCTTTCACCCAGGATGATTGGATTCAGATTGCGGAGGAGAGCGATGCCTACAGCTATGCCATCATCCGTCCGTCTGAGAAATGGGTTCCAGAACGACAGCGTTTTGTTGAGGAAAAGAGCGCAGAGGAGCCAGTACAACTAGACACGGCTGAAGGTCAAGTTCAGCAAGTTATTGATACGCCTGAAGGTCAGTTTACCATTACTTTTACCCCTAAGGAAAAGGAAGCGGTGCTGGACCGTCATAGTCAACAGGCTTTTGGCAATGGCTATCTCTCAGTAGAGCAGGCCAACCTCATCCTCAACCACCTTCCCATGGAGATCACCTTTGTCAATAAAGACGACATTTTCCAGTATTACAATGACAATGCACCAGCTGATGAGATGATTTTCAAACGGACGCCGTCCCAAGTCGGGCGTAATGTAGAACTCTGCCATCCGCCCAAGTACTTAGACAAGGTGAAGTCTGTTATGAAAGGTCTTCGTGAGGGTAAAAAGGACAAGTATGAAATGTGGTTCAAGTCAGAGTCGCGAGACAAGTTTGTCCACATCACCTATGCCGCAGTACACGATGAAGACGGGGAATTCCAAGGCGTGCTAGAGTATGTTCAGGATATTCAGCCCTACCGTGAGATTGATACGGATTACTTCCGTGGATTAGAATAAGGAGAAAAAATGAGTTACGAACAGGAATTTATGAAGGAATTTGAAGCATGGGTCAATACCCAGATCATGATCAACGACATGGCGCACAAGGAAAGTCAAAAGGTTTACGAAGAAGACCAAGACGAGCGTGCCAAAGATGCCATGATTCGCTACGAAAGCCGCTTGGATGCTTATCAGTTCTTGCTTGGTAAGTTTGAAAATTTCAAGGCAGGCAAGGGATTTCATGATTTGCCAGAGGGCTTGTTTGGAGAGCGAAATTATTAAACGAGAAAGATTCTTGATTTTTTACTAAAATCTTGATAGAATATTTATATTAAATCCTTGTCAGAACAGGGGTTTTTTATTGAAAGGATTTTATCATGTCAAAGAAACTCAATCGTAAAAAACAATTACGAAATAGTCTCCGTCGCGCAGGTGTCTTTTCAAGTACCGTGACTAAGGCTGTAGAAGAGACAAAGAAAGTCGTGAAACGTGCAGAGCAGTCAGCGAGCGAAGCTGGTAAGGCTGTTTCTAAAAAAGTTGAACAAGCAGTAGAAGTTACCAAAGAGCAAGCTCAAAAAGTAGCCAATTCTGTAGAAGATTTTGCAGCAAACTTGGGTGGACTTCCACTTGACCGTGCTAAAACTTTCTACGATGAAGGAATCAAGTCTGCGTCAGATTTCAAAAACTGGACTGAAAAAGAACTCCTTGCCTTGAAAGGAATCGGCCCAGCTACCATCAAGAAATTGAAAGAAAACGGCATCAAGTTCAAGTAAGTTTTCTTGCGCCTTGCATTTCCGAAAAAATCTTGCTACAATAGAGCCATTAGAGGTGTTTTGAATCCCACATTTTACAGAAAGTGGCGGTGCTGAGAAGTCCACAAATGTGTCAAAACTGGTTGCTGATGGATGAAAATGAAATAAAATTATGTCTTTTTATTTTAAAGACGAGAGTTGCGGGCTTTGCCCGAAATTGGGTGGTACCGCGGATAAACACATTCGTCCCTGTCATGTAGATGGCAGGGCTTTTCTTTTGTGTTTTAGTCAAAGGAGGTTGTTATGAAGCAATCTTTTAAAACAAGTAAACTCTACTATGGCTTTCCTATTTTCATTTCGGGTTATCAGGATCAGAATTTTGGGCACAATATTACGACCTGTAGCTCATCCTATAGTTTGGGAGATTGGCTAGTCATTGGTGTCGGAGCTGAGGAAAATGCGGCTGAGCAAATCAAGCATTACCAGAAGTTTACTGTGAATATTCCTGATGAAAATCTCATGCTCGAGATGGAGCAGGCTGGTTTTATCAGTCATCGAGAGAAATTGAAACACCTGGGGGTTAGACTACGAGATTTCTGAACGGACTCAGGCACCGATTTTAGAGGCTTGTCCAGTCGTGTTAGAATGTCAAGTTGATAGAATTATTGAGGAAGACGGTATTTGTCACATCTTTGCCAAGATTATCGAGCGACTGGCTAATCCTGAACTCTTGGATGATAAGGGACATTTTAAAAATGACCGTTTTTCACCGATTTACTTTATGGGGGACGGTCACCAGCGCGTTTATCGCTATTTAGATAACCGTGTTGATTCTATGGGAAGCTTCATCAAGAAAGCGAGGAAAAAGGATGGCAAGAACTGAACTGCCAGAACGCTTGGAAACAGAACGGCTAGTTTTACGAGTCCGCACCGTGGCGGATGCTGAAGCTATCTTTGACTATGCTAGCCGTCCAGAAGTCTCTTACCCAGCAGGTTTTCCACCCGTTAAGACTTTGGAAGATGAGATTTACTATCTGGAGCACATTCTTCCTGAGCGCAATCAAAAGGACAAGCTCCCAGCTGGTTACGGCATTGTGGTCAAAGGTACGGATAAGATCATCGGCTCTGTTGATTTCAACCATCGGCACGAAGACGATGTAATGGAGATCGGCTACACCTTGCACCCAGACTATTGGGGACGAGGTTATGTGCCAGAAGCAGCGTTTGCCTTGATTGACTTAGCCTTTAAAGATTTGGGTCTTCACAAGATTGAACATTATAATGTCCAAAGTCAACGAGTCGCAGAAAAACTTGGATTTACCCTCGAAGCTCGTATCCGATACCGTAAAGATGTTCAAGGGGACCGCTGTGACAGTCTCATATATGGCTTGCTGAAGAGTGAGTGGGAGGTGAATTGATGCATCTTTTCATCATTGGTGCTCCAGCCTCAGGAAAAATGACGATTGGTCAAGAACTGTCTCGACTGACGGATTCTCCCCTCTTTTATAACCATCAAGCCATCGATTTTGCACTAGAAATCTATCAGGATTATACAGAGGAGATGTGGGAATTTGTTCGTGGAATTACCTTTTCTTTCCTTGGAGCAAGTGCAAGAAATCAGCGATCAGTAGTTTTAACAGACGTAATTGATTTTTCAAATCAGTACCAGCTGATGTATTTGAAGCAAATTCAGGATTTGTTGAATGACTATCATCAAGAGGTTCTTTTTGTTGAATTGGAAACAAGCCTTGAAGAGCGCTTGCGTCGAAATCGAACGGAGAATCGATTAAAGCACAAACCCTTAAAACGACATATTGAGGTATCTGAAAGAGAAATTTTAGAAACCACTGAAACACTTCAATTAAATTCCCAACATCCACCGAATGAGTTGTACCACTACTTTAAAATAAATAATACGAATTTGTCTGCAGAAGAAGCTGCTAAGCAAATTCAAAATAAAATGAAAATAATAGAAAAAGGATAAACACATATCTAAAGAACTTCATTAAGATGTTCTCAAAACTCAAGAAGTTCAAAAGTCTCAACCTTTTTCGTTCGTTATTCCACCACCAAACGTTACTTAGAAACTCTACCTTAATCACACCTGGGGTACAACCTTCAAAGCAAACGAATCACAAAGAAGCTTAGATTTCCCATTCAAGCCTGTAGCTGAGTCCCGAAGGATATCTAAGTCAGTTGAATCGAATCTATTGAAGAATGAGTTAGAGGAGAAAATAGATGGCTAAAAAGAAAAATAGAAAAAAAGAATTAAAACGCCAGCAAAAGTTGGATATCAAAGTTATTTCTGAAGAAGAGGCTGCTTGGACAGAAATCATGGCCAAAAATCCAACTTTTGTAGAACGTCGGACCATTCAAAATTTCGATGAACTACATACAGCAGTGATGCAATATGCTGATGAATATGGAGAGTATCCAGATGTTCAGCTAATCAATTACCAACTAAAAAATGGAATTTTTGACTGGCATGAGGATCATGCTTTATTTAGAGAAGCTATGCATACTCCGAATACACAGAAGCGAAATAAACTGTTAAAGCAAGTTTTAAAAATCAATCCAGATTATTTTGCTGCTTATTTTCATTTATTCTTATCAGAAGTTGAAGATTTTGATTTGTCAACTTTTAAAAAAGTATTGGATTTTGAAGTTCTAGTTTTAGAAAAATGGAAAATGAACGGATACAATAGTTGGAATTATTTTGAAGCACGCCCTATCCTGTCTGCTCTTATGTTTCTGATTGAATATTATATGACGGAGAACTTAAATTCTAAGGCTATAGAATTGATTGACCTATATTTGAGTAAGCGACCAGAACGTTTTCCTCCTAATTTTGTCTTTTGTATGCTTTCCTTGTATCATATTACTGGTCAGGAACTAAAGGTTGAACGCTTCTACCGCGAAGAATTAAATAAAGGGAAACGGGACGATACCATTCTTATTCATGCCATCATCTCTGCTTTTTCTCAAGGGAAAATTGAGGAAGCCAGTCAACTATTTGCAAAATTAGTGAAAATAAATGATGAAGCTGTTGAATTCTTTATAGAGGAAGATTGGCAATTCAAAGTTATAGATATCGAAGACCAAGAATGCTATTGTCCAAATTCAGTTGAATCGCTACAAGCTAGTTTGTATCCTCTATTTGATTATTTACTAGAAAATATTATTTTAACGAAATTTTTAACAAACGAAGCCAAAAAGTTCCGCCGTAAACCAGTATTTTCGAATCATTCTAGTATGATAAGAAATTTATCCGAGGTATCCGATTGGCATTCCTTTATGAATGAGGAAACAATGAAGGGAATTCGGATGGATCTTGTTCGTATCTTTGTAGAAAACAGGATCCGTACATCTTCAGATTTCAAAAAATGGACCGAAAAAGAAGTTCTTGCTTTGAAAGGGATTGGTCCCGTAACCGTTAAAAAGCTGAAGGAAAACGGTATAAAGTTTAAGAACGAGAAGTAATTGTTTATGGAAGGAAGGAGGTGGAATTATCTTGAATGAAATTTCTAATTTCATCCTGTATACTACACCAAATGGTGACGTTCAGCTAGATATCCTTTTACAAGATGAAAATCTTTGGTTGACTCAAAAAGGTCTTGCAGAGCTCTTTGGAGTTGAACGTAGTGTCATTACAAAGCACTTGAGAAACATTTATGATAGTGGTGAGTTAGATAAGGTGTCAACTTGTGCAAAATTTGCACAGGTTCAACAAGAGGGAAATAGAACTGTTCGGCGTGAACTTGAATATTACAATCTGGATGCTATCATTTCCGTTGGCTATCGTGTAAATTCCAGAAAGGCTACTCAATTTAGAATTTGGGCAACCAAGACCTTGAAAGAATTTATCATCAAAGGTTTTGTTTTAGATGATGAACGCTTGAAACAAGGACAGACAGTTTTTGGAAAAGATTATTTTCGTGAACTTTTAGAACGAATTCGCTCTATTCGTTCTAGCGAGCGCCGAATCTATCAACAAATTACGGATATCTTTGCCGAATGTGCCATAGATTATGATCGAAACTCGGATATTACTAAAAATTTCTATGCTATGGTGCAAAATAAATTTCATTATGCAATTACTGGAAGTACGGCTGCAGAAATTATCTATCAACAAGCCGATGCCAGTAAAGAAAAAATGGGATTAACTACTTGGAAGAATGCACCTGATGGACGAGTACTCAAATCAGATGTAACAGTAGCCAAAAATTATTTGCAAGAAAAAGAAATTCGACAACTAGAGCGAACTGTTACAGCCTATTTTGATTATATCGAGGGTTTGGTTGAGCGCCGTAATACTTTTACAATGCGAGGATTGGCAGATAGTATTGATCGTTTTCTATCTTTTAATGAATACGAAATTTTAGAAGGAAAAGGGAGTATTTCTAAGAAACAAGCAGACTCAAAAGCCATCCAGGAGTATGAAAAATTTAACCGAACTCAAAAAATTATATCAGATTTTGATAAACATATTATGAAGATAATGAGAGAAAATTAATGTAAAATTTTCACCGTTTCTTTGCTAATAGAAGATAATGAGAAAAACAAGATGAGTTGAATCAAAGCCTATCTTCTACCTACTAATTTTATTTAAAGATATTAACTAGAAAGGACAAACACATGTCTAAAGAACTTTCACCTAAATACAATCCAGCCGAGGTTGAGGCTGGTCGTTACCAAAAATGGCTTGATGCTGATGTTTTCAAGCCTTCAGGCGATCAAAAGGCTAAGCCTTATTCTATCGTGATTCCACCACCAAACGTAACTGGTAAACTCCACCTTGGTCATGCTTGGGATACGACTCTTCAGGATATCATCATCCGTCAAAAACGTATGCAAGGTTTTGATACGCTTTGGCTTCCAGGGATGGACCACGCGGGTATTGCAACTCAGGCTAAGGTTGAGGAGCGCTTGCGTGGCGAGGGCATCTCACGTTATGACCTTGGTCGTGAAAAATTCCTTGATAAAGTTTGGGAATGGAAAGATGAATATGCTACGACCATCAAGGAACAATGGGGCAAGATGGGGATTTCTGTTGATTATTCGCGGGAACGTTTTACCCTTGATGAAGGCTTGTCAAAAGCGGTCCGTAAGGTTTTCGTAGAACTCTATAAAAAGGGCTGGATTTACCGCGGAGAATTTATCATCAACTGGGATCCAGCAGCTCGCACAGCTCTTTCAGATATTGAAGTTATTCACAAGGACGTAGAAGGTGCTTTCTACCACATGAACTACATGTTGGAAGATGGCTCACGCGCCCTTGAAGTTGCGACAACTCGTCCTGAGACTATGTTTGGGGACGTTGCGGTTGCGGTCAATCCAGAGGATCTACGCTACAAGGACTTGATTGGTAAAAACGTCATCCTTCCAATCGCTAATAAATTGATTCCAATCGTTGGGGATGAACACGCGGATCCTGAGTTTGGTACCGGTGTCGTGAAAATCACACCTGCCCATGATCCAAACGATTTCTTGGTTGGTCAACGCCATAACTTGCCACAAGTCAACGTCATGAACGACGACGGAACTATGAACGAGCTTGCCTTCGAATTTGCAGGCATGGACCGTTTTGAAGCTCGTAAGGCAGTCGTTGCTAAGTTGGAAGAAATTGGTGCCCTCGTTAAAATCGAAAAACGTGTTCACAGTGTTGGTCACTCAGAGCGTACAGGTGTAGTGGTTGAGCCACGCTTGTCTACTCAATGGTTCGTTAAGATGGACCAATTGGCCAAAAATGCTATTGCCAACCAAGATACAGAGGACAAGGTTGAATTCTACCCACCTCGTTTCAACGATACCTTCCTCCAATGGATGGAAAATGTCCACGACTGGGTAATCTCTCGTCAGCTCTGGTGGGGTCACCAAATCCCTGCTTGGTACAATGCTGAGGGTGAAATATATGTCGGCGAAGAAGCTCCAGAAGGTGACGGTTGGACTCAGGACGAAGACGTCTTGGATACTTGGTTCAGTTCTGCCCTTTGGCCATTCTCAACCATGGGCTGGCCTGACACAGAAGCAGAAGACTTCAAAAGATATTATCCAAACTCAACTCTAGTTACTGGATATGATATTATTCCTTTCTGGGTATCACGTATGATTTTTCAAGGTATTGAGTTTACAGGTAGAAGTCCATTTGAAAACGTGCTTATCCATGGTCTTATCCGTGACGAACAAGGACGTAAAATGTCTAAATCACTTGGTAACGGTATTGACCCAATGGATGTTATCGAAAAATACGGTGCTGACGCGCTTCGTTGGTTCTTATCAAACGGTTCTGCACCAGGTCAAGACGTTCGTTTCTCTTACGAAAAAATGGACGCCGCTTGGAACTTCATTAACAAAATCTGGAACATTTCTCGCTACATTTTGATGAACAATGAAGACCTTACGCTTGACCAAGCTAGCGCAAATGTTGACAAAGTTGTTGCTGGTACGGCTGGTAACGTAACTGACCGTTGGATTCTTCACAACTTGAATGAAACAATTGCCAAAGTTACTGAAAACTTTGATAAATTTGAATTTGGTGTGGCTGGTCATATCCTTTACAACTTCATCTGGGATGAATTTGCTGACTGGTACGTTGAATTGACTAAAGAAGTGCTTTATAGCGACAACGAAGACGAAAAAGTTATCACTCGTTCAGTTCTTCTTTACACCATTGATAAGATTCTTCGTTTGCTTCACCCAATCATGCCATTTGTTACTGAAGAAATCTTTGAACAAATTTCTGAAGGTTCAATCGTAACAGCTGAATATCCAACTGTTAATCCAGCATTTGAAAATGAAGCTGCGCATAAAGGTGTTGAAAGTCTTAAAGACCTTATTCGTGCTGTCCGTAACGCACGTAGCGAGGTGAATGTTGCTCCAAGTAAACCAATTACACTTCTCGTGAAAACAAGTGATAAAGAATTGGAAGACTTCTTTAACAGTAATGTGAACTATATCAAGCGCTTCACAAATCCTGAACACTTGGAAATCGCATCAACTATCCCTGCACCTGAACTTGCTATGTCAAGCGTCATCACAGGAGCAGAAATCTACTTGCCACTGGCAGACCTCCTCAATGTCGAAGAAGAACTGGCTCGTCTCGACAAGGAGCTGGCTAAATGGCAAAAAGAACTGGATATGGTTGGTAAGAAGCTCTCTAACGAACGCTTCGTAGCCAACGCCAAACCAGAAGTCGTCCAAAAAGAACGCGACAAACAAGCCGACTATCAAGCTAAATACGACGCAACCGTCGCACGTATTGATGAGATGAAGAAACTCGTGAAATAAACACAGAAACACGGTGATGAGCCGTGTTTTTTGGTATAATGAAATCAATATCTATTGATGGAGAAAGTGATGTCTAAACACCCTCATTATGAATTGTTAAATTTAATTGGCTATGGTCTTGCTAAGTTTGACAAGCTTTTTATAAAAGAATTTCAATGTTCTAGTAAGTCGGAGTTTTATCGCTATGTGGTTTCTTTGGGAATTGCTGAAACAACTGGAGTTGTAAAGAATAGAATGGATTTATTTGATCCTTATTTTGACAATGATCTAAAAGGTTGGTGGCAGAAAGCTGAAGTTTACCGTTTTCGTAAAGATTTAATTGATATGATGTTTGGAAATGAAGATGTTCATAGTTATGCTGAAATAGTTAAAATGTTACTTGCCAGCGAAGGAAAGAAAACAGGTATTACTACCATTGAAAAGCCAATCATTCGAACTAAATTCAAACGTCTACAGGAAACTGGGATGGAAGCAGAAAATTATTTTATCCTTCATTTTGATAAAGAAGAAAAATTCCAAGGTGGACAGTTAACCGATGCTCGTCTTTATGGTGATGGATATGATTTCCAAGTAGATGTTCAAGAACATTCATACCTTGCTGAAGTAAAAGGTATCCGAAAATCTAAGGGGCGTGTGCGTTTAACTGCAAAAGAATTTGAAAAAGCCAAGGAGTTTCAATCAGATTTTATTTTATCCTTGGTCACAAACCTTGATGATATTCCAAAAGTTGATAATCCTTTAAAACATTTTGAGTTTAAAAAGAACATTATCAAAAATGAAATCATTGAATACAGAAGCTTAGAAGATTTGTATTAGTCCCCCTTAACCTTTGACTATTCCACAAAATTATCGTAAAATAAAGAGTAAATGATAAAATGAGGTCAGAGTCTGTTCGCTCTGGCGATAGTAGTATAAATGAGGAGAAACGCTTTGGAATTAGAAGTATTTGCTGGGCAAGAAAAAAGTGAACTATCTATGATTGAGGTAGCGCGTGCTATCTTGGAACTTCGTGGTCGCGATCATGAGATGCATTTTAGCGATCTTGTAAACGAAATTCAAAACTACCTTGGAACATCAAACAGCGATATCCGTGAAGCTTTGCCTTTGTTCTACACAGAGTTGAACTTCGACGGTAGCTTCATCTCCCTTGGAGACAACAAATGGGGTCTTCGTTCATGGTATGGTGTAGACGAAATCGACGAAGAAATCATCGCTCTTGAGGAAAATGACGACGATGAAGTAGTACCAAAAGCTAAGAAAAAACGTGTCAATGCCTTCATGGATGGCGATTCAGATGCAATTGACTACAATGCAGATGATCCAGAAGACGAAGATGCATACGAAGCAGATCCAGCTCTTTCATACGATGATGAAAATCCAGATGATGAGAAAAATGAAGTGGAAGCTTACGATGCAGAAATCAACGAAATCGCCCCAGATGACTTGGGAGAAGACGTGGATCTCAACGAAGAAGACAACGAGTTTTCAGATGATGATGCTGAAAACATCGAGGAATAAAAATTAGCTATTGACAATTGTCCTATTTTTAGGTATCATATTGTTCGGGCACCTCTTTTAGAGGTCGGGGCTCCCTAGTTCTTAGGGAGCTGTTTTTGTTTTTTCAAGAAGTTATCTTCTTGTATTTTAGTTGTGAATCTGGTTCAGTCGTCCCAGATTATTCTTATTAGTAGGGTCTTGTTTTCTATGTCCCCTCGTAGTTAACAAGACTTTGAGCATTTTAGAAAGAGGAATCTATGTCAACGAAATATATTTTTGTAACTGGTGGTGTGGTGTCGTCTATTGGGAAAGGGATTGTCGCAGCAAGTCTGGGCCGTCTCTTGAAAAATCGTGGTCTTAAAGTAACTATTCAGAAGTTTGACCCTTATATCAATATTGATCCGGGAACTATGAGTCCTTACCAGCACGGAGAAGTTTTTGTGACAGATGATGGGGCTGAGACAGATTTGGACTTGGGTCACTATGAACGTTTCATCGATATCAATCTCAACAAATATTCCAACGTGACAACTGGTAAAATCTACAGTGAAGTTCTTCGTAAAGAACGCCGTGGCGAATATCTTGGGGCAACTGTTCAAGTCATTCCTCATATCACAGATGCTTTGAAAGAGAAAATCAAGCGTGCTGCTGTAACGACAGACTCTGATGTCATTATCACAGAGGTTGGTGGAACAGTTGGGGATATCGAATCCTTGCCATTCCTAGAGGCCCTTCGTCAGATGAAGGCAGATGTGGGTGCAGATAATGTCATGTACATCCATACAACCTTGCTTCCTTACCTCAAGGCTGCAGGTGAGATGAAGACCAAGCCAACTCAACATTCTGTAAAAGAATTGCGTGGTTTGGGAATCCAGCCAAATATGTTGGTTATTCGTACAGAAAAACCAGCTGGTCAGGGCATTAAAAATAAACTAGCTCAGTTTTGTGACGTAGCTCCAGAAGCCGTTATCGAGTCTTTGGATGTCGAACACCTTTACCAAATTCCATTGAATTTGCAGGCACAAGGCATGGACCAAATTGTCTGTGACCATTTGAAATTAGACGCACCAGTAGCGGATATGACAGAATGGTCAGCTATGGTGGACAAGGTCATGAACCTCAAGAAACAAGTTAAAATTTCCCTTGTCGGTAAGTATGTGGAGTTGCAAGATGCCTACATCTCTGTGGTTGAAGCCTTGAAACACTCTGGGTATGCCAACGATGCAGAAGTGAAGATTAATTGGATCAATGCCAATGATGTTACGGCAGAGAATGTAGCAGAGCTCTTGTCTGATGCGGACGGAATCATCGTGCCAGGCGGTTTTGGTCAACGTGGTACGGAAGGGAAAATCCAAGCCATCCGTTATGCGCGTGAGAATGATATTCCAATGTTGGGAGTCTGCTTGGGAATGCAGTTGACTTGTATCGAGTTTGCTCGTCACGTTTTGGGTCTTGAAGGTGCCAATTCTGCAGAACTTGATCCTGATACAAAATACCCTATCATTGATATCATGCGTGACCAGGTTGATGTTGAGGATATGGGTGGAACCCTTCGTTTGGGACTTTATCCATCTAAGTTGAAACGTGGCTCTAAGGCAGCAGCTGCTTATCACAATCAAGAAGTGGTGCAACGCCGTCACCGTCACCGTTATGAGTTTAACAACGCCTTTCGTGAACAGTTTGAGGCAGCAGGCTTTGTATTTTCAGGAGTTTCTCCAGACAATCGTTTGGTAGAAGTAGTGGAGATACCTGAAAATAAATTCTTTGTAGCTTGCCAGTATCACCCTGAACTTTCCAGCCGTCCAAACCGCCCAGAAGAACTCTATACTGCCTTTGTTACTGCAGCAGTTGAGAACAGTAATTAGCAAAATTAGAACCTTTGAGAACAATCTCAGAGGTTTTTTATTAGCATATTTAGGATAAGATTTGCAAAATAAAAACATAGTGATATAATTAACATAAAAATCCTAAGGAGGATATACAATGAAAAAAATCACACTATTTGGTTTGTCTCTAGCAGGTTTAGCTTTACTAGCTTTCCCTCATTCAGGAAAGGCCTTCGAATTGGAAGAAGAATGGGTTGTCAAGGGTGGTATTAAGTATCAAGATGGCAAAATTCTCCGATTTGACAATGGAAATGAAGTAGATATCAAAGTATTGGATTTGCCAAAAACTGAGAAAATCGAGTGGACGGTTAGTCTCAATGGTCAAGATCAAACTGTCAATTTCCTAGGTCAAGAAAAGGACAAGTCTATGATGGGTGTAGAGGGGCGTTACCTGAATTTCTATGTACCTTATGGCTATAGAGGGGATATCAAGGTCGAGGCCAAGAGCGGAAATGAAGTAAAGACCTGGTCCACTAAAGTGGTAGATGATGTGTATCATGATGGCGGAAAGAGTAGCTACTATAGTTGATTAGTTTTAAACAAGCATGTTATAATAAAGCTATGGCATATAGTACAGATTTTAAACAACGAGCATTAGATTACATCAAAGAAGGACACAGCCATGTCGAGGTAGCTAAAGTTTTTGATGTTGGCGTCAGAACTCTC
>NZ_SPGF01000056.1 GCF_005844455.1 Streptococcus mitis
AAAACGGTTTGAATTAAGAGCTGAGTTGATTTGTGGCATCATCAACCACGAGATGATGTAGTTACCGAACAAGTCTAATAACTCTGTCGGTGGTTCACCTTTAAAGCCAATTCTTTAGAAACGGCAAATGAGAGATGTGCAGCTAACACATCTTCATTACTACTAGAAAACTGTTTCGCTGTTTCCAGCAATTGCTTCCTAAAGTCTTCCGTCAAGCTAATTTCTTTATTATTGTACAGGGAATGAATTAAAATTTGTAACTGACTTTGTTTTTCCATCGTTTACCTCATTTTATCTAGGACGCCAAGTTTCACTTTTAGTCCAGCCATTTACAGTATGCTCATAATTAAACATATACTGTACGAATTCCCATCTATAAACCACTTCTGCAACTTAGGATTTGCTTGAAGTGCTTTACAAAGATAGTATAACATAGAAATTGGCTTATTTTAGAAAATCGTATATTTGACATTTTTTCTTATAGAAATTTCAGATTTGCGATTTTGGACTAATCGATAAGTTCTTTGTATTGCTGCAAACGCAATTCGAAGAGGGCCACCAATTGTGGATTTTCTAATACTTGCAGAGATTGGAGATAGCTTTCAATCTCTTTTTAATTGCTTCCTTTAGTTTGAAGGAAAATCTTCATTTTCTTTAAAAATTGCCACAACACTTTTTCAAAAACATCATACGAACGGAGCATGCTCTCCAACTCGTCTTCAAATGAAAGTTTCCTCATAGTAATTCAAAACTTTTTACCAAAATCAAATACTCCGAAATTTTCATCTCTTTAAATTCTAGTGCAATAACATAAGAATCTGACCAATACCATTGTAGACTATATGCAGTCCAATAGGCCAATAAATGGACTTTGTCACTCTAAACAAGACTGCAAATATGAGACCGCCACCCATATAGACGAAAAAGTCTGTTAAGACCCAACCATGGCCACTAATGTGTAAGATTCCAAATAATATAGCTGAGCCAAGTACATCCAGTCCCCATTGCTTCCCTTTCTCCAGAGCAGTCATCACTAATCCACGATAAATCATGTCTTCAAAAATGGGACCTGCAATCACAGGATAAAAAAAACACATCAAAAATGCCGTAGCTCCTGTAAAAGTCGGAGCGTAATGTTGATAAGAAATTGCATTTCTAGTAGGTGGAAAAAGAGAAAAGGTAACTCTATTCCAAAGGAACAACAAAAGAAAAGCTAAGACACAATAAAACAAATAGGACCAACGAAACTTCTTACTGTTAATTTCCTGCCATTTCCTTGACTGAACCATGAAAATAAGAGTAATAAGAATTACAAGAAAATGCAATGTCATATCCGACAGATAATAGCCAAAGTCAGATAGTCCAAGGGCAAAGTCGCTATGTAAAATCAGACCACTGAGATACTGGTAAGCAATGACTAGTAGAATCGCTATAAAAAAGTAGTATCTTGAAGTTATCTTTTCCATTTTATTTTCTCCTATATTATAAAATAAAGATAGCCCCTACCCAAGAAAAAGGCAAGGGCTTTAAACATCAATAACGACGTCTAGTCTCAGGAGCTGGAGGAGCAAAGTTAAAGTAGTTTTGCCATAGAGCGCTCACTACACCAGATTCCAATGGAGGATATGCCCTTCCTCCATAAATTGTCTCCAACTCAGCTTCTGTCAATTCCATCGTTTCTGCAAATTGTAAATTTAACATCTTTTATACTCCTTCAATCGTTTTCTTCTTGTAAACCACTTCTGCGACCTAGGATTTGCTTTAAGTGCTTTACAAGGACAGTATAACACGAAAATTAGCTTATTTTAGAAAATCGCATATTTGACATTTTTTCTTGTAGCAATTTCTTATTTGCGATTTTGGTAGATTTGATTATTTCCCTGGTATAATAAAGTTATTACTAACAAGCAAGGAGGAATATAATAGATGAAGAAAAGAAAAATCCAACTGATACTCCTACTTATTTCGGAGTGGGTTATTGTCATTCCATTTTTAACTAATCGATAAGTTCTTTATATTGCTGAAAACGCAATTCGAAGAGGGCTGTTAATTGTGGATTTTCTAATACTTGCAGAGATTGGATAAAGTGTTCAATCTCTTTTTGATTGCTTCCTTTGGTTTGAAGAAAAATACTCATTTTCTTTAAAAATCGCCACGATACTTTTTCAAAAACATCATACGGTCGTAACATCCTCTCCAACTCGGCCTCAAAGATTGGAATATAAGAAAATAGCTTACGCTCCATGAGTTCTGATATAATATTCAGAAATCCACTTTTCATATACAGTCTATTATGTACTAACTCTTTAAATTCCTTGGATTTTTCGAGTAAGGAGGTTGATAAAAAGATCAGATCTTGATTGCTCAAAAAAGGCATGGTATTGCAAAAAATATAGAGTTCAAACCAGGTCCAAGACTCGATAGCATAGAGATAGGTGGTTAAAAACTCACTATCCTCCTCTGCTAGTGGGTAGCTTTTATCTAGTGAATGGATAGCATCTTTAATCACAATGGCATTCAAACAACGATAGGTCTGCGCCATCTGTTCTTGCTCGACTTCCTCCAACAGTTGCTCTAAGCCAGCTATATCTTGATGGGCAAAACGATCCACAACCCTTCTACCAATTCGCATATGTGGAGATTCTTGATAATTGTTGAGCTTATGACCAAACTCATCAAAATTTATATTGATCCCTTGAATAGCTAGGATCAGCTTGTCCGCAGATAGCATAGACTGTCCTAGTTCAAACTTGGATAACTGAGAGGCTGTTAGTCCAGCACAAGCCACATCTGACTGTTTTAGCTTTCTAGCCAAGCGCAGTTCCTTGTAAAATTCTCCCAATTCCATTCTCTCAATCATCTTGCCACCTCCTAGCTTTTGCATATTATATCATTATTTTTATAGTTTTGTCAAAATATTCTGACATTTAAGAGAACAAAAAGCCAGCCTTAAGCTGACTCCTTATTCCATCGTATCAAAAGCGAGACTTGGTTTGGCATTGAGGCCCAAGCCTGCGAAGTTTTCTTTGTTCCATTCGCTGACGCTGGCGTAGGCAATCATACCTGCATTGTCTCCGCAGAGGCGCAGTGGTGGGATGATAACCTTGACGTCAGTGATTTCAGCTGCCAGGCGTTCTCTGAGGCCTTTATTGGCAGCCACGCCACCTGCCACGACAAGGGTTGTAACAGGATATTTCTCCAAAGCCTTCTTGGTTTTAGTCATGAGAATATCCAAGACAGCTGCTTGGAAGGAAGCACACAAATCCTCTGTGGACAAGCTCTCTCCCTTTTGCTCTGCATTGTGATGAAGATTGATAAAGGCAGATTTCAAACCTGAGAAGGAGAACTCTAGATTGTCTTCCTTGATCATGGCACGAGGGAAATCATAAATATCCTTCCCCTGATGAGCCAGCTCGTCAATCTCGCGACCTGCTGGATAGGTCAAGCCCATGACGCGACCGACCTTATCATAGGCCTCACCAACCGCATCATCCCGCGTTTCCCCAACAATCTTGTAATCACCAGCCTCAGAAACATAGACCAACTCTGTGTGCCCACCGCTGACCAAGAGAGCTAGCAAGGGAAATTCCAAAGGCTCCACGCTCTGAGCTGCCATGAGGTGACCAGCCATGTGGTTAACGGGAATCAGCGGAAGTCCATGTGCCCAAGCAAAGGCCTTAGCAGCTGACAAACCAACTAGTAAGGCTCCAACCAAGCCCGGTCCATAGGTAACCGCCACAGCTGTCACATCGTTTTCAGTAATCCCTGCTTCTGTCAAGGCTTCCTCAATACAGGCTGTAATGACCTCGACATGGTGGCGACTGGCTACTTCCGGCACTACGCCCCCAAAACGCTTATGACTCTCAATTTGACTAGCAATGACATTGGACAAGAGCTCATCGTCGTTTTTCAAGACGGCAACACTGGTCTCATCACAGGATGTCTCAAATGCTAAAATATATCTATCCTTCATCTCTTTCTCTCTTCATGATGATGGCGTCCTCGACTGGGTCATGGTAGTAGGCCTTTCGCTCAGCGATAACCGCCATCTTTTCTTTCTTGTAAAATGCTTTCGCTCGTCGGTTTGACTTTCTAACTTCGAGGAAAATCTCCTTGTCTGCCGGCAATTGAGCAAACAAGGCTGACGCAATTCCCTGACCTTGATAGGCTTTTTTGACAGCGATTTGCAAGACTTCTGCTTCAAAGAGATTCTCCTGCACAGCTAGAAAGCCAATCACTTCTGCCCCATCATAAGCCAGAGCGTACCAAGTCTGTTCTTGACTCAGGTCTGCTTGGATTTGTTCCAGCGTCCAAGGACTGACTGAGTAAACATCCACCATGACAGCATAGATGGCTTGTGCCAAGTCAGGCTGTCCTTGGATTCGTTTGATTTCTATCATAGGCGTTTAATGTAAGACTCGCCAGACTCAGTGTGGTTCTTAAGCCAGTTTTCCTCAGCCTCAACACGTTTGAGGTAATTCGGCACAAAATCATGCAAGGAGTCTGCTTCCTTGTCCCAAGCCAAAAGAGCAAGATTAGCTGCATTAGGCAAGGTTTCTTTGTAATCAGTTCTTGGCAAGTGTTCTTGAATCTGCTCCAAAAAGGCTCCAACTTCTCCGACAAAGGTTACCTGACTAGCACCCTTGATTAACTCAATCACTCGCTCAAAAGGCAGGTGTGCTTCTGGCATGACAGGTTTGGCATTTTCATAAAATCCCGCATAAACATTGTTGCGACGCGCATCCATCAAAGGAACGAACAAGCCTTCTTGTTGGTAGGGCACCAGAGCCAAGAGGCTAGACATACCAACCAACTCGATGTTCAGAGTATGAGCAAGTGTCTTGGCAGTTGCTACCGCAATTCGCAAGCCTGTGTAGCTACCCGGGCCTTCCGCCACCACGATTCGGTCCAAATCCTTGGGTGTCCAATCCAAACTTGCCATCAAAAAGTCAATGGCAGGCATGAGGGTAATACTGTGATTTTTCTTAATATTAATCGTCGTCTCGGCAAGAATCTGCTTATCCTCTAAAATGGCTAGAGAAAGAGCCTTACTGGACGTATCAAAAGCTAATACTTTCATAACACATTCCTATCTTTTTGTCTGCTTACTATTATACTACAAAAGAAGGCGCATGGGAATTTTCTTTTGCCCCAAACAAAAATGCCTATACTTAGCTAAAAAATAATTTAAAAAATTTTACATTTTTCCTATCTTTTCCGAATATATAAGTGAACAAGAAAAAAGGAGGAAAGTTCAATGACAAATTTTGACGTTCTTGACAATCAATTTTTATCCTTATCTGAAAACGAATTATCAGATATTGATGGTGGTCTCGCTCCCTTGGTGATCTTTGGAGTAGCAGTATCTTGGAAAGCTATTGCAGGCGGAACAGCACTTGTAGGTTCTGGTTTGGCAGCTGGTTATTTTTTAGGAGGAGATTAATATGATGAAAGATTTGAACAACTATCGTGAAATTTCTAATAAGGAATTGCAAGAAATCAAGGGTGGTTTTGGTGTAGGTGTTGGTATTGCTTTATTTATGGCAGGTTATACCATTGGGAAAGATCTCCGTAAAAAGTTTGGGTAAGTCATGCTAGATAAAAATTACATTTTTAGAAGGATAAATTTTATCTTCTTCATCTCTTACAGTTTGCTCAGCATTCTCAATGACTTAAACATTACTACTATCCCTTTACCATTCGATTTATCTGTTTGTATTGTTTTATTTTTATGCTTCAACTCTATTTTTGAGCAGAAAAATCGTTAACATAATAAGAGTAAATTCTTAAAGCAAACATTTACTCCATTGTCATGTCATTTTAGAAAAATGCAAAGACCGCCTCATCTTGATAGATGGGGTGTAATTTTCGTGTCATGAATCTACTATCTTTTGCCCCCAAACAAAAATGCCCCAGCATTAGCAGGGCATCTAAGCATTTAATCCAAAGTAAAATACAAACCAAACTACATAGATTACAAGGAGGAGAAAAAGCGAGTAGAGAGTCACAAAAGCAATTTTCCACAAGAACTTGCTTTGTCGTTGTTCCAGTTTGGCAAATAGAAGATTCCCTCCATAAACGCAAGCAACAAAAACGATAAAAGCCACCAAGCGAGCTCCGATGGCAAAAGCAAATAAGTTATACATAGGGCAACCTCCTTGACTTAAAATCTATATGGAATTATGACAAGCGATAAATTTCACTTCCATTATCAACATAACACATTTTCTTTGTTTTTGCAAGCGCTTACCAAATAAATCGTCCCATTACTTTCTCCATTTCCGTCTTTTACTAATTTTTCATTTTGTGGTATAATTGAAATAATTGTAACGAATCAAGGTCAATCTAGACACAAAATGGAATGAAATCAAGCAAATCTCTGCTAAAAGTTTGGAATAAGCTGACCTGTAAATAGAAAGGAACTATATGATTTACAAAGTTTTTTATCAAGAAACAAAAGAACGTAGCCCGCGTCGTGAAACAACACGCTCACTTTACCTAGACATCGATGCAAGCTCAGAACTTGAGGGCCGTATCGCTGCTCGCCAACTTGTCGAAGAAAATCGCCCAGAGTACAATATCGAGTATATCGAACTCTTGTCTGACAAATTGCTAGATTACGAAAAAGAAACTGGCGCCTTCGAAATTACGGAGTTCTAATATGGCCTACACTCTTAAACCTGAAGAAGTCGGCGTTTTTGCTATCGGTGGTCTGGGAGAAATCGGGAAAAACACTTACGGAATTGAATACCAAGACGAGATTATCATCGTCGATGCTGGAATTAAATTCCCAGAAGATGACTTGCTTGGTATCGACTATGTCATTCCTGATTACTCTTACATCGTGAACAATATCGACCGCGTCAAGGCTGTCTTGATCACACACGGACACGAGGACCACATCGGTGGGATTCCTTTCCTGCTCAAGCAAGCAAATGTCCCTATCTACGCTGGACCGCTTGCCTTGGCTTTGATCCGTGGGAAACTCGAAGAACACGGCCTCTTGCGCAACGCCAAACTTTACGAAATCAACCACAACACTGAGTTGACCTTTAAAAATCTCAAGGCAACTTTCTTTAGAACGACTCACTCTATTCCAGAGCCTTTGGGGATTGTCATTCATACTCCTCAAGGGAAAATTGTCTGTACGGGTGACTTCAAGTTTGACTTAACACCAGTTGGTGAACCAGCAGATTTGCACCGTATGGCCGCGCTTGGTGAAGAAGGCGTGCTCTGTCTCCTGTCTGACTCAACAAATGCGGAAGTGCCAACCTTTACCAACTCTGAAAAAGTCGTTGGTCAGTCCATCATGAAGATTATCCAAGGCATAGAGGGACGTATCATCTTTGCATCCTTTGCCTCCAATATCTTCCGTCTCCAGCAAGCAACGGATGCCGCTGTTAAGACTGGACGCAAGATTGCTGTCTTTGGTCGTTCCATGGAAAAGGCCATTGTCAACGGAATTGAGCTTGGTTACATAAAAGCTCCAAAAGGAACCTTTATCGAGCCAAATGAAATCAAAGACTACCCTGCAGGCGAGATTCTAATCCTCTGTACAGGTAGTCAGGGTGAGCCGATGGCAGCCCTCTCTCGTATCGCCAACGGAACCCACCGTCAGGTGCAACTCCAACCAGGTGATACCGTCATCTTCTCTTCAAGTCCAATCCCTGGAAACACCACTAGCGTCAACAAGCTGATTAACATCATTTCAGAAGCTGGTGTCGAAGTTATCCACGGTAAAGTGAACAATATCCATACATCTGGACACGGTGGTCAGCAAGAGCAAAAACTCATGCTCCGTTTGATTAAGCCCAAATATTTCATGCCTGTCCACGGCGAATACCGCATGCAAAAAGTCCACGCTGGACTAGCGGTGGATACTGGTGTCAAGAAGGACAATATCTTTATCATGAGCAATGGCGATGTACTTGCCCTTACTGCTGACTCAGCTCGTATCGCAGGTCATTTCAATGCCCAAGACATCTATGTCGATGGAAATCGTATCGGTGAAATCGGTGCTGCTGTCCTCAAAGACCGTCGTGATTTATCTGAAGACGGTGTCGTTCTAGCAGTCGCAACCGTTGACTTCAAGTCGCAAATGATTCTGTCTGGTCCAGATATCCTCAGCCGAGGCTTTGTCTACATGAGAGAGTCTGGCGACTTGATTCGCCAAAGCCAGCGCATCCTCTTCAATGCAATTCGTATCGCACTAAAAAATAAGGATGCTAGCGTGCAATCTGTCAATGGTGCCATTGTCAACGCTATTCGCCCCTTCCTCTATGAAAATACAGAACGTGAACCGATTATCATCCCGATGATCCTCACACCAGATGAAGAATAAATCATAAAACAGCCCCATCTTCGGAGCTGTTTTTCTCTATTCTTTTTAGATTGAAACTCAATAAAAATCGAAATCAGACTAGAAGGCTAGGCGAAAGCATAACTTAAGTTAGCTCCCATAGTTCGGGGAACTATGGGAGGCTGTAGATGAATCAAAGCCAAGCTTTGAACTCATTCGTAAGAAGCCGACGACGTATCATTTTGATTTTTGAAGAGTTTTAGAAATACTACGATTTTTACCTTCCAAATATACCATCAAAATAGAAATATCTGCCGGATTAACTCCCGAAATACGGCTGGCTTGACCGATGGTTTCTGGATTGATAAGTTTGAACTTCTGACGGGCTTCTGTCGCGATAGAATCAATATCATCCCAATCAATATTGGCGGGTATACGTTTTTCTTCCATGCGTTTCATCTTAGCAACCTGATCCATAGCTTTGGAAATATAGCCTTCATACTTGATTTCAGTTTCAATCAATTCGATAATCTTGTCATCCAAGTTCTCTGCAGCTGGTCCGATGAAAGCCACCACATCTTGGTAAGAAATTTCTGGACGGCGAAGGAATTCCTTGGCGGTCACCGCATCTGTCAACGGTTTAAAGCCCATCTCCTCAACCTTAGCATTGGTTTCCTTGACTGGCTTGAGTTTGATACTATCTAGGCGCTTCATCTCATTGTCAAATTGATTTTTCTTAATCTCAAATCGAGCCCAGCGTTCATCATCCACAAGTCCAATCTCGCGTCCCATCTCTGTCAAACGCATATCGGCATTGTCATGACGGAGAATGAGACGGTATTCAGCACGACTGGTCAAGAGACGATAGGGTTCAATAGTTCCCTTGGTCACCAAGTCATCAATCATCACCCCGATATAACCGTCACTGCGCTTCAAAATCAACTCAGGCTTGCCTTGGATTTTCAGAGCCGCATTAATACCTGCGATAATCCCTTGGCCAGCAGCTTCTTCGTAACCTGACGTTCCATTTGTCTGACCAGCAGTGAAGAGGCCTGAGATTTTTTTGGTTTCAAGCGTTGCACGCAATTGATGAGGCAAGACCATGTCATACTCAATGGCATAACCAGTTCGCATCATCTCAGCGTTTTCCAAACCTTTGATGGAATGAACTAGCTCACGTTGGACATCCTCAGGCAGACTGGTTGAAAGTCCTTGGACATAAACTTCCTCTGTATTGCGCCCTTCTGGCTCTAGGAAGAGTTGGTGGCGTTCCTTGTCCGCAAAGCGCACAATCTTGTCCTCAATCGATGGGCAGTAACGAGGTCCCACTCCCTTGACCACACCTGTAAACATAGGCGCACGGTGAAGGTTGTTTTGGATAATCTCATGACTGGTTCCATTAGTATATGTCAACCAACATGGCACCTGGTCCTTGACATAGTCCTCATCACGCGAAGTGTATGAGAAGTGATTTGGTGCTTCGTCTCCTGGCTGAATCTCTGTCACATCATAGTTGATAGAAGAAGCCTTGACACGTGGAGGTGTTCCTGTCTTAAAACGACCGATTTCGAGGCCCAATTCCTTAAGATTATCAGCAAGGTTAATCGAAGCTAGGCTGTGGTTTGGCCCTGATGAGTACTTGAGGTCTCCGATGATGATTTCCCCACGGAGGGCAGTCCCTGTCGTCACGATAACGGCCTTGGCAGCATATTCTTGATGGGTCGCTGTACGAACACCAACAACCTTGCCATCTTCCACTAAAATCTCATCAATCATGGTTTGACGAAGGGTCAGATTCTCTTGATTTTCAACTGTCTTGCGCATTTCCTTAGAGTAAAGCTCCTTGTCAGCCTGCGCACGAAGGGCACGGACAGCTGGCCCCTTCCCTGTGTTGAGCATCTTCATCTGTATGTAAGTCTTGTCAATATTCTTGGCCATTTCCCCACCGAGGGCATCCACTTCACGCACGACAATCCCCTTGGCAGAACCACCGATCGAAGGGTTACAAGGCATGAAAGCCAGCATTTCAATGTTGATAGTCGCAAGCAGGACCTTACAGCCCATACGGCTAGCAGCTAAGGAAGCCTCAACCCCAGCGTGTCCCGCACCAATTACAATAATATCGTATTCTTCCGTAAAATTATAAGTCATTTCTTAACCTTTCAAAAATTTCTCGCAAATAAGGAACTAACTTCTCCTCCTCTAGAGCTTGATCCATAGTAACCCATTTAAAGTGTGTATGCTCTTCAGGATCTAATCTGATAATTGGCTTCTCCCCAACCCACTCTGCTTTATAAACTAAGCGAGTAAAGACCGTATCCTTAGAGGTATCCAGTTGACTATCTTCGTGAAGAAGTTTGAGCGAACTGCTATCTAGCCTAACTCCCGCTTCTTCAATGCATTCTCTAAGAGCACCATCTCGCGGAAGTTCACCCTTTTCAACCCCGCCACCAGGAATATCCCAGTAAGTTGGATAAACGTTGGGTTCTCCTCTTTTAATTTCCGAACGCTGAATGAGCAAATAATCACCACCACTATGAACAAGTACATGGGCAATAAGCTTAACCATCAATTTCTCTCCTATTCCTCAAGATGAATGTGTCTTAGTTGGCCGTCCCAATCTGGCAGGGCTGTTTTCAAAAAGGCTGGAACTAGATTGATACCCTTAAGCTGATCCAAATCAATCCACTCACAAGGCTGCCTTTTCTCATCTTCCTGCATGGTCAATGGAGCATCCTCAAGCAAGTTCACCAGATAATGAAACTCGATGTTGTGCCAATAGACACCATCTTCTTCAAAACGATTTTCAACCACAAAGGCTAGTCGCCCAGCCTCAGCTTTGACACCCAGTTCTTCCCTCACTTCACGGACTACTGCGTCTTCCGTTCTTTCATTGACTTGAATCGCACCGCCGATAGTGTAATATTTACCCTTGTCTTTGGTAACTAGGAGCTTGCCATTTTGAAGAATCAAGGCTGTCGCCCGAACGCCAAAAACTGTATTTTCCACTTTTGTCCGAAAGTCTTGTTGAGTCATTTTTGTCCTTTCTCTTAAACGACACAAAAACAGTCAAAACTCCAAAGAAGTGCAGGACAAAAAAGCCTGCAACATCCATGAGCTTTGACCATCATTTCTATTGCTTTTATTATTGTAGCAAATTAAGAAAATTTGTCAATCTAAATGTACTGACAAACTTGTCCATCGCGGTAGGCATTGTCAATCAAACCGCCACCTAGACACTCTTCGCCATCGTAAAAGACAACTGCCTGTCCTGGTGTGATGGCGCGTTGCGGTTCCGCAAAGATAACTTCTGCCTTATCTCCTTTGACATGTACTGTCACCTTAGAATCAGGCTGACGGTAGCGGAATTTAGCCGTACATTCAAGCGTAAATTCCTCTGGCATGTCACGAGTAAAATGAACTTGACTGGCTTCTAGGCTTGTTGACATAAGCGAATCATGGTAGAAACCTTGACCGACATAGAGGATATTTTGGCTCAAATCTTTTCCGACAACGAACCACGGTGCATTGTCACCACCGTGTTGGCCACCGATCCCAAGACCGCCACGCTGACCGATTGTATAATACATCAGACCAGCATGCTCGCCCATATCACGTCCATCCACAGTCATCATGCGACCTGGCTGAGCTGGCAGGTAGTTACTGAGGAAGTTTTTAAAGTTCTTTTCTCCGATAAAGCAAATCCCTGTCGAATCTTTCTTCTTAGCAGTCGCAAGGCCTGCTTCTTCTGCTAGTCTGCGAACTTCAGGCTTTTCCAAATGTCCCAATGGGAACATGGTTTTTTGGAGTTGTTCTTGCGAAAGCTGGCTGAGGAAATAGGTCTGGTCCTTGCCATTGTCCACACCACGAAGCATGTGAACTGTTCCATCCTCATCACGCGCCACTCGGGCATAGTGCCCAGTCGCTACATAGTCTGCCCCCAAGGTCATAGCATAGTCTAAAAAGGCCTTGAACTTGATTTCCTTGTTACACATAACATCTGGATTTGGCGTGCGCCCTGCACGGTATTCCGCTAGGAAATATTCAAAAACGCGGTCCCAGTACTCTTTTTCAAAATTGACAGAGTAATAGGGAATACCAATCTGGTCTGCTACCGCAGCCACATCCTTGTAATCTTCGGTCGCCGTACAGACGCCGTTTTCATCTGTGTCATCCCAGTTCTTCATGAAGATACCGATCACATCGTAGCCCTGCTCCTTGAGCAAAAGAGCCGTCACCGACGAATCAACACCACCACTCATCCCCACGACAACACGTGTTTTAGAGTTATCACTCATGGTAAGTCTCCCATCTATTCGTTTATTCACGATTGAAGGTCGTGTGTGCTTTAACGATTGAAGGTCGCTTGGGCAGTATTCATTATAACACGCTTGGTTGGAGAAGACAAGAAAGAGGCTGATAATCTACCAAGCACTTCTATAATTGTTTAAAAAGAGGATAATTTATACCTAAAACCCTCTACTTCTTATAAACTTATTTATAAAATAAACTTGTTCGTAAACTGACTTCCAAATAAAACCACACAGTGATTTCAGTCTTGAACACAATCAAGTTGAAAAAAACACTGTGTGGTTTTTGAATGTTTAGAGGTTAGTTTTTTGAGCAATCGTCTATCAAAATGTCCGTTTATCTGTCAATAATCCGAGAAAACCTTGTCGTTTCAAGTCTGAGAAATGTTTGGTTGAAAGACTTCCCTTTTGAAGTCCATCATCTCTAACCTGTAAATAATAGCTATGTTGGCTTGTTTTAATTGTCAAAAAATCGCCAAATACAAAAGCTCTTTTCCAGTTGCGAATCTCAAATTCTTTCATCTCTGATTTTGGAATGCGGATAAGTCCTTGCTGCAAATCGCGATGATACTCATTTGTGAAAGTCATCCCATTTCCAAGATTTCTTATCAGCAATTCATCTGGTGTTACCATCACTAGCGCTATTTTAGTTAAGAAAATTTCAACTGTTGGTGGTAAAATCGCCAAATTAAACCAAGGATGTAGGTAGCGATAGGCTAAGAAATAATGAGGCTCCTCACCCAATCCTAGTTGTTTATATAAGGCCTTGACCTCACTATCTAACCTCGCTTCAAAAGACACATCCGAATGCTCTTCTTCCTTCCTCTGATTAAAATAACGCATCCAGACTAGGAAACCTATAAAGACTAGGACAAATATTCCTGATAAGATATATTTTAAATTGTAGTTCATCGCTTAACCTCCTGATTTATCGGTTTAATAGACTTCCTGCGAAACAAAATATGGTACAATAGTTCTATGAATTATGAAGCAAGCAAACAATTAACTGATGTACGA
>NZ_SPGF01000057.1 GCF_005844455.1 Streptococcus mitis
AGCGTAAGTAGCGCAAGGTCATGATAAGTTGGTCTTCCATACTTAGACGGCGTGGGCGTCCTCCTTTTCGGTGTTGCGCTTGATAAGCGTCAGTGAGACAATCAAGCATCAGTTGAAACGTCGCTTTTTTAACACCTATCAACAATTTGAAATTCTCTGAGTTTAATTTTAAAGCTTTTTCGTATGTTGTTTCCATAGCTTTAGTATACCACTTTTGAGTTACCGAACAAGTCTATTGTCTTACTTCGTCCTCACAAAAATATATAGTATATTGAATCTGGAATAGTACGTTATAACTGTTAAAATATTTCTAGAAATTAATTTTACTTTCCTAATCGATTTGTTCACATCTTGTTTCAATCTACTATATCAAAAATCAAAAGCGCTTAGTTCAAACTCCATTTCATGAGAGAATGCAAAAAATCTTCCCACAATAAAACGCATAATATCAAGTTTTTTGGGCTCCTGATATCATGCGTTTTCTGTTCTTAAAATATTTTTTCTCAGTCTCTTTTTGTTACAAATTCATTTTCAAAGTCCTTGATTTTGAGTAAATCTAAAATCAAATTTTATCCGACTGACCCTTCCATCTCATAACTAATCAAGCGGTTCAGCTCAACTGCATATTCCATTGGAAGTTCTTTTGTGAAGGGTTCTACAAATCCCATAACGATCATCTCAGTTGCCTCAGATTCTGACAAACCACGGCTCATGAGGTAATAGAGTTGTTCTTCTGAAATCTTAGAAACCTTAGCTTCGTGCTCCAATGCAACTTGCGAGTTGTGGATTTCATTAAATGGAATGGTATCTGATGCTGACAAGTCATCCATGATAATGGTATCACACTCGATGTGAGAAACAGATTTCTTAGAGTTTTTGTTAAAGGTTACTTGTCCACGGTAATCAACCTTTCCTCCGCCTTTAGCGATGGATTTAGACACGATAGAGGAGCTTGTGTGTGGAGCGTTGTGGATCATCTTAGCACCCGTGTCTTGGTGTTGCCCTACATTGGCAAAGGCAATAGAAAGCATCGTACCACGCGCACCTTCTCCATCTAGGTAAACAGATGGGTATTTCATGGTTGTTTTAGCACCCAAGTTACCATCAATCCACTCAACAGTCGCATCTTTCAAAGCTTTGGCACGTTTTGTTACCAAGTTATAGACGTTGTCAGACCAGTTTTGAATAGTTGTATAACGCATATAAGCTCCGTCCAAGGCAAAGATTTCTACAATGGCAGCGTGCAAGCTGTTGCTAGAATAAGTTGGTGCTGTACATCCTTCTACGTAGTGGACGCTTGCTCCCTCATCAACGATAATCAAGGTACGTTCGAACTGACCTGTATTTTCGTTGTTGATACGGAAGTAGGTTTGAAGTGGAATATCTACCTTGACACTTTTTGGCACGTAGATAAAGGTTCCACCCGACCATACTGCAGAGTTAAGGGCCGCCAACTTGTTATCAGTCGGTGGTACCAACTTGGCAAAGTATTGTTTAAACAAGTCTGGGTATTCCTTGAGTGCGGAATCTGTATCTGTAAAGATAATCCCCAATTTCTGGAACTCTTCCTTCATGTTGTGGTAAACCACTTCTGACTCGTACTGGGCAGAGGCTCCTGCTAGATAAGCATGTTCAGCTTCTGGAATCCCAATACGTTCAAAGGTTTCTTTGATTTTTTCAGGAACTTCATCCCAAGAACGGGCAGGTTTAGCAGATGGTTTTTGGTAGTAGATTAAGTCATCAAAGTCAATCTCTGACAAATCTGCTCCCCAGGTTTGCATGGGCATTTTTTTGAAGGTTTCATAAGACTTCAAACGAAATTCTAACATCCACTCAGGTTCTCCCTTAGCAGCTGATAATTCGCGAATGACTTCTTCGTTCAATCCTTTTCCTGTCGATAGGACAGGCTCTACATCGTCATGGAAACCAAATTTATATTCACCAAGATCAATTGGTTTTGGTTCTACTCTTTCTTCAGCCATAATATCCTTTCTTTCATTCTTCATTTCTACTGATTCATAAGACAAAAGAAACTTGTCTTACTGTTTTTCTTGATTTTCAATCGTTTTTTTAAGGGCATTCCAAGCCAAGGTTGCACACTTAATCCGTTGCGGGAATTTGGCAACACCTGATAAGAAGGCTGCATCGCCAAGTTGGTCTTGTCGGTCATCTTTTTGCCCTTGAACCATTTCAGAAAAGATGGTTGCAAGTTCTAGAATTTCTTGTTTGGTCTTCCCTAAAACAGCATCTGTCATCATACTAGCAGAGGCAGTTGAAATGGTACAGCCTGAGTTTAGAAAAGCAATATCTTCCAAACGGTCCTCTGCGTCAAACTTAACAGAGAGATTGATCACATCCCCACAGGTCGGATTGTTGAGACTGATTTGCTCAGCATCTTCCAACTTCCCTTGGTGATGGGGATTTTTCGAATGATCTGCTACCACTGCCATATAAAGGCTATCTAGTTTAGAAAGTGCCATTGAAAAACTCCTTTGTCTTTTGTAGGGCATCGACTAGTTTGTCACAATCCGCCTTAGTATTGTAGATATAAAAACTTGCACGAGCTGTTGCTGGTACATCCAAATACTGGAGCAAGGGTTGCGCACAGTGGTGACCCGCACGAACAGCCACTCCTTCATAATCCAAAGCTGTTGCAAGATCGTGAGGATGAAGATCACCTAGGTTAAAGGAAATAACGCCTGAACGTTTAGCCAAATCCTGCGAACCGTAAATGGTCAATCCTTCAATGGCCTGCAGTTTTGGACAGACGTATGCAACCAATTCCTGTTCATGAGCTTCAATTGTATCCATACCAATCTTTTCCAGATAATCCACTGCTGCTGCAAGTCCAATAGCACCTGCCATGTTGGGCGTTCCAGCCTCAAATTTCCAAGGCAATTCCTTCCAACTAGCAGATTGCTCATAGACGAAATCAATCATCTCACCACCAAATTCTACTGGTGACATTTGTTCCAGATACTTCTCTTTTCCGTACAGGATACCGATACCAGTCGGACCAGCCATCTTGTGACCCGAAAAGGCAAAGAAGTCCACATCCAAGTCCTGGACATCAATCTTCATATGAGGCGTAGACTGAGCACCATCCACCACCATGATAGCTCCAACTTGGTGAGCTAATTGGCTGATTTCTTTGATAGGATTGACCACACCAAGAACATTTGAGGCGTGAGCTAGAGAGACAAACTTGACTTTATCAGTCAATTTAACTCGCAAGTCATCCATATCCAAGGCACCGTTCTTGAGATAAACATAGACAAGCTCTGCTCCAGTCTTTCGACAAGCTTCCTGCCATGGAATGATATTGGAATGGTGTTCCATGACAGAAATCAAAACTTGATCTCCCTCAGTCAGGATTTCCTCAGCGAAGCGTGCCACCCAGTTAAGGCTGGTTGTCGTTCCTCTGGTAAAGAGAACTTCCTTTGTAGAGCCTGCATTGATAAACTTACGAATGGTTTCACGAGCAGCTTCATAGGAAGCTGTCGCACGCTCTGCCAAAGTATGAACCCCACGGTGAACATTGGCATTGTCCTGCTTATAGTAGCGGTTGATTGTTTCCAGTACTGCTAGTGGTTTTTGTGTCGTCGCGGCATTGTCCAGATAGACCAGAGGTTCATCATTAACAATCTGGTCTAAAATTGGAAAATCCTTGCGAATCGCTTCTACATCTAACATAGGCTTCCCCTTAGCGTTTTGACAATTTTTCTTCGATAGTTGCAATCATTTCATCACGAACTTCTTTGACTGGAATCTCAACGATAACAGATCCAAGGAACCCACGAACAACCAAACGCTCAGCAGTTGCCTTATCCAAGCCACGGCTCATGAGATAGTACATGTCTTCTGGATCCACCTGACCGATAGAGGCCGCATGACCTGCAGTTACGTCATTTTCGTCAATCAAAAGAATTGGGTTAGCATCTGAACGAGCCTGGTCTGAAAGCATGAGAACACGGCTTTCTTGTTGCGCATCCGCTCCCTTAGCGCCCTTGATGATGTGACCGATACCATTGAAGGTCAAAGTTGCTTTTTCAAGGATAACCCCATGTTGGAGGATATTTCCGATAGAATTGCATCCGTAGTTAGTCACTCGCGTATCAATCCCTTGTACCTGACAACCACTTGAAAGAGCTACGGCTTTAAGGTCAGCATGGCTACCATTTCCAATCAAGTCGCTATCAAAGTCCGCAACGATATTTCCTTCGTTCATGACACCAATTGCCCAGTCAATGCTGGCATCGTTGCCCAACTTACCACGACGGCTAATGTAGGCAGTCACATTTTCACCTAAGCGGTCAATAGCCGCAAACTTCACTTGCGCACCAGAACGAGCAATCACTTCGACTGTGATATTGGCAGTTGCTTTTGCACTACCACCCCCTCGTGACTCTAGACGTTCAAGATAGCTTATTTTAGAGTTTTTACCAGCAATGATAAGGATATGCTTGTTAAATGGCACATCGCTATCGCTGTCTTGGTAGAAAATCCCTTCGATTGGTTCTGTAATCTCAACATTATCAGGGATGTAGAGAACAGCACCACTATTGAAATACGCTGTATGGTAGGCTGCCAACTTGTCGTCATCATACTTAACTGATGACATGAAGAATTCCTCAATAAGCTCTGGAATTTCTTCTAAAGCTGAGTGAAAGTCTGTAAAGATAACACCTTGTTCAGCTAACTCAACTGGAGTTTGCTCAAAAACAGTTTGAGTTCCAACTTGCACCAACTTCAAGTGATTATCTAAAGCTGTGAAGTCTGGAACATTTGCTGAAGGCTCACTTTCTGTGATGGTTCCATCCCCCAGATTCCAACGGTGAAATTTGACACGCTCAATGACTGGTAATTCCAAACTTTCAATCTTATCAAAAGCTTTTTGACGGAGGTCTGACAACCAGCTTGGTTCAGCGTGCGTTTCTGAAAAAAGTTTAATAGTTTCTTTAGTCATTTACTTCTCCTAAAAGATACGAGGGAATTACAATTCTTCCTTGTAGTCGTAGCCAAGTTCTTCAGCTAGTTTTGCGTATCCTTCACGCTCTAAACGTGCAGCCAATTCTGGACCACCAGAAAGGACAACACGACCTTCCATCATGACGTGTACCACGTCTGGTGTGATGTAGTTCAAAAGACGTTGGTAGTGAGTGATAATCATAGCACCAAAGCCTTCACCACGCATAGCATTCACACCTTTAGAAACAACTTTAAGAGCGTCAATATCAAGACCAGAGTCAATCTCATCCAAAAGGGCAAAAGTTGGTTCCAACATCAAAAGTTGAAGAATCTCATTACGTTTTTTCTCACCACCAGAGAAACCTTCGTTGAGGTAACGCTCAGCCATTTCTTCTTTCATGTTGAGTAATTCCATCTTCTCATCCAATTTAGTGATAAACTCACGAACTGAAATCTTCTCATCGTCTTCTTTACCAGCATTCATAGCTGCACGAAGAAACTCAGCATTGGTAATTCCAGGAATTTCTGATGGGTATTGCATAGCAAGGAAAAGTCCCATACGCGCACGCTCGTCCACTTCTAACTCAAGGATGTTTACGCCATCAAACAAGACTTCACCTTTGGTAACTTCATAGTTTGGATTTCCCATGATAGCGGCAGAAAGAGTTGATTTACCAGTACCATTTGGTCCCATGATAGCAGCGATTTCTCCTGTTTTCAGGGTCAGATTAACCCCTTTTAAAATTTCTTTTCCTTCAATCTCGACGTGAAGATCTTTGATCTCTAATACTGACATGATAATTCCTTTCTTTTTCAAGGCCTTTACAGTTCTTACTGGAAACATACTTGATTTCCTTAGAAAATACGGTAAAAGGGCAATAAATATACTTTTATAGTATAACAAAAAAAAGCCTAAAAGGCTTTGATTTTGTCTAGAAGCTGAGGACTAGTCTTTTCCTTTTAAATGTTGGTCAATGACATCTACAATCTTGCCCATCAAGTAACTAACTCGAAAATTTCTAAAGAGCAAAATAGCCCAAAAAACTGCCATAATATAGCGACCAGTCATCCAGGCTTCATTGAAAAAATAGGTCTCAGCAGCTGTAAACAGCGCGATAATAATAAATTGTTGTCTATTCATAAACTTATTGTATCATGAAATCTTTCTTTAGTCTTCCTCTACCTTCACTTTATCAGCCAAAAATTCAAATCCTTCTGGGATCAGACTTTCTTCTGCTTCTTTTTCAGTTTGAGAAGATTTGGCTTTGGCTGAAAAGGCTGCGCGAACTTCTTTCCATTCCTCCATGGAAATGGCTAAAATCTCAGGTGAAAAACCGGCTGCCTGACTGAGGATATTTCCAAACATGGTGTTGAGATTGTCTCGTTTCATGGTTTGACCAGCATTGAAGTTAGACTCAAAAGCAAGAATGGCATGGTGTTCATTGGCGGCAACCGGTTGAGAACCAACCAGCAGAGCCTTGTCCGGCCCACCAAGACTTTCAATCACCTCTCCCCAGGCATTCTGTAATCGAATCAGGTTTTGACGTGCTAAATCAGGACTTTCAACGGCCTCTTGTAAGATAGATTGGACTTTATTGCGATCCACACGATAGACGGTCTTGCCTGCTGCCGGACGACTAGGAGCTGGATTTGTTGGCTTAGGTATAGTTCCTACATTTGCGAGTTCTTGCTTAAGACGCGCAACTTCCTGTCTCAGCGTAGCAATTTCATTTTCAACCGCACCTGAAAGAGCTGGTTCAGTCTTAATCTCTGCCAAGCGAATAGTCATCATCTCAGCATAAATCTTGGGCTGCGAACTAGACTTAATATCTGCTAAACTGACTGTCGCCAATCGAATCATTTTAAACAGATTTTCTTGAGGAAGAGCTAAATTTTCTACAAAGACTGGACTATGATGAGTGTTTTCTCCCCCTGTTTGAACAATTAACAAATCTCTTAAATAGTGCAAAAGGTCGGTCACAAAACGAGTCATACTCTTACCATTGTCAAAAAGAAGATTTAAACAAGACAAGGCCTTGGTAACATCCTGTTGAGATAAGGCAGCCACATAATCATCCAAGGCTGATAGGCTAATGGTCCCAGTAATTTCTTCAGAGATGGCAGTCGTCAGCTCGTTTCCCTGTGTCAAACTCAGGGCTTGATCCAAAATAGACAAGGCGTCCCGCATCCCACCTTCAGCTCGTCTAGCAATGATTTCCACAGCCTCTGGTTCAGAACTGATATTTTCCTTTTCTAAAATATAGTGGATATGTTCCTTAATATCCTGTGTCTTAATTGATTTAAACTCAAAACGTTGGACACGGGATAGAATAGTGGCAGGAATCTTGTGCAATTCAGTAGTGGCCAAAATAAAGACCACATTCTGTGTTGGTTCTTCCAGCGTCTTTAAGAGAGCATTAAAAGCCCCTGTAGACAGCATGTGAACCTCGTCTATGATATAAACCTTATAACGGGCAAGACTAGGAGCATAGGTAGATTTATCACGAATTTCACGGATTTCATCTACCCCATTATTAGAGGCCGCATCCATTTCAATGACATCTTCTAAACTACCGTCCGTCACTGCTTGACAGATATAGCAGTTATTACATGGTTCACCACCCACTTGATTGGGACAGTTCATAGCTTTTGCAAAGATCTTAGCCACACTTGTTTTTCCCGTTCCACGAGGACCAGAAAAAAGATAAGCATGACTTATTTTCTCTTGCTCCACTGCTTGTTTAAGAGTCTTAGCCACAACTTCTTGACCAACCAACTGAGAGAAGTTTTGACTTCTATATTTTCGATAAAGTGCTTGATACATTAGGCTTTCTCCCCAAACATTGTAAAGTCCCATTCTGTCTTCTCAAGCAAAATAGCGACAAATTGTTCCAAGTAATCGCGGTCAATGGCATTATAATCATCGATAAGAGATGAGTCCAAGTCTAAGACACCTAGCAATCGACCATTCTTGAGCATGGGAACTACGATTTCACTCTTGGCCTTACTATCGCAAGAAATGTAGTTTGGATAGGTGCTCACGTCCCCTACTAAAACAGTCTCTTGAAACTCAGCAGCTTCTCCACATACGCCTTTCCCAAGCGGAATACGAATACAAGAAACACCACCCTGAAAAGGACCTAAAATCAACTCACTACCATCAAACAGATAAAAACCTGCAAATACAGTATTTGGAAAGCGAGATTTTAGGAGGGCGCTAGCATTCGAAAGATTGACAAGAACATTGCTCTCACCCTCTAGTAAATAAGAGAGTTCCTCATTCAACAATTGATAACGTGATTGTTTTTCTGAATCTAACATGAAACTATTATATCAAAAATGAGAAAGAGACAAAAGAAAAATCCCTTGTTTTAAACAAAGGATTTTGCGATTATCAATTTGATTAAAGTTCAATATCACCGAACAAGTCAGCCATTGAGAATCCTGTTTGTGTTTCTGGAAGTTCAAAATCACGTTTTTCTTGACGTTTTGGACGACGTGGACGAGCAGCACGTTTTTCTTCTTTTTGTCCTTCTTCTTGAGCTGGACGTTCTTCAAGAGCTTTGATAGAAAGCGATACACGTTCTGCATCAGCGTTAACATCAAGGACTTTAACAGTAACTTCTTGACCAACAGTAAGAGCTTCTTTTGGATTTTCGATACGTTTGTGTGAAATTTGTGATACGTGAACAAGTCCATCGATACCTGGCAATACTTCAACAAATGCACCGAAGTCAGTCAAACGTTTAACTGTTCCTTCTACTACATCACCTTTAGCCAATTTTTGCTCAACGCCATCCCATGGTCCAGGTGTTGTTGCTTTAAGTGAAAGTGACACACGTCCTTCTTCTTCGTTAAGATCAAGGATTTTCACTTCAATTTCTTCACCAACAGTTACAACTGATTTTGGTGATACGTTACGTTCATGTGACAATTCAGTCAAGTGAACCAATCCGTCAACACCACCGAGATCGATGAAAGCACCGAAGCTAGTGATACGAGCAACTTTACCAGTTACTACATCACCAACAGCTAATTTACTGAATACTTCAGCACGAGCTGCTGCAGTAGCTGCTTCAACAACTTCACGACGTGAAAGGATGAAGCGATTTTCTTTAGGATCAACTTCTTTGATTTTAGCATCAAATTCTTGACCTACGAAACGCTCAGTGTTACGTACGAAACGAGTATCCAACATTGAAGCTGGGATGAATCCACGAACACCTTCAAATTCTACTGAAAGTCCACCTTTAACGGCACGAGTTCCTTTAACAGTAACAACTTCTTCTTCGCGTCCTACAAGTTTGTCCCATGCTTTGCGAGCTTCAAGGCGTTTTTTAGATACAAGGTATGTAACTGTATCAGTATCTTTACCAACTACTTGACGAAGTACAAGAACATCCAATACTTCTCCTACTTTCACAAAGTCATTGATATCTGCATCGCGATCGTTTGTCAATTCGCGAAGAGTCAAGACACCTTCAACACCAGTCCCAGAGATTGCAACATTAGCTTGAGTCGCATCAACTGTCAATACTTCAGCACTAACAACATCACCAGGCTCAACTTGGCTAACGCTATTTAGCAAATCTTCAAATTCGTTCATCTAAAAAATCCTCCAACAATCAAGTCTTTCCAAACTTGACATACTTATAATTTTTTTCCTAAGCACCCGCAAAGACATGTTCACATCGTTCACGCCTTTCAATTATAAAAATAAAATACCCTAAGATATTTTGCTTTTTATCTTGATTATTACCTAAGAACTGGGGTAGCTGGATTCGAACCAACGCATGAGGGAGTCAAAGTCCCTTGCCTTACCGCTTGGCTATACCCCACTGATGAAATGGAGAGAGAGGGATTCGAACCCCCGAACCCGAAGGAGCGGATTTACAGTCCGCCGCGTTTAGCCTCTTCGTTATCTCTCCTACAACCAACATGAACTATTATATCATGAAAATTTCAAAAAAACAAGACTTATTTTGCTAAATTATAATTTTCAATCAAAATTTCCACAGCTTTTTCCAATTTTTTATAAAAACTATCGACATTCCCATTCTTTATGATGGCAAATTGTCCGTCTAATTCGGCAATTTCTCCGATAACTTTTTTACCAATGGTCAACGTATAACCTTCAAAACTGTCTTTTCCTACATTAACTTTAGCATCTGCTACTTGAATTTCAATTTTTTTATCTTTCTTGCTCATTTCATACCTCTCTTAACTTTCTCTATTTTACAAGAAAATCCCAAAACTAGCAAGAAAAAACTCCATTTCAGCCATTACAACTGCTATGGAGTTTCACTTTAACTAATTATTTATGTATCTTTGCAAATTAACCTCTTAGTTATTCTCTATCTCCTCTGTATATTTCGGTCTGATAGTTGTTCCATAATTAGTAATTGTTCGTTTTTGAACGAGTGGCAGCTCTGTACGGTAATATACAGTACGCCACGGTTCCCATGCAAGTCCTGTTTTCTCTTGGATTTTCACACGAAGATTACGAACATTTCCTCTAAACTGAAGTTCTGTTTGGAAGTCAGAAGTCCTATTTTTACCGTTATCTTCCCATTCGCGAGAACGGATACTTTCGATACCATCTTCATCGTAGGTTACTTCATCCCAATAAATATAATACCGTGCAACGTACCCTCCTTTATGATGCAAGTTAAGGTATCCATTCTTATAAGAGGTCACCTTCGTTTCAATATAATCTGTACTACTTTGAATTGTTGCAACTTGATTATCTCTTAAAAAGGCTGTTTTATAAAAAACTGGTACTGCTGGATTTTGTGTGCTGAAATTTGCCCCCTCCTGAATTAGTTTTTTAAGGTCCTCAGGTGTTCCAGTCACCACACGTGCAGCACCATCTGCATTTCCTCCAACAATAGCAGCTGGAACTGAAGTGTTTTTCAAGACACGAGCCCATTCAGATTCTAGATTGATTGGCACGCCTTTAATTACAGCATTGATAGCAGCTGTAAGTTCTGTACTTGTACTTGTAGTCTCAAATTTGACATACATTTGACGTCCGTAAGATACACTTGAAACATAAACTGGAGGAGTTTGATTATCTAGACCACGATCTTGCAAATCTTTTACTATGACATCGTCACCAAAAACATCTGAAGGATTTTTAGGTGCATCAAAGTTTGCAGTATAGTAAACTTGTTTGAAATCCACTACCTCAATTTGCTTTTCACCTTTTTGTGCAGCTTCAAAGTCAATTTTTAAATTAGCTCCTACTTTTTCAAAATCACTTCCAAACTTCGCTTTTAGTTGATTCATGCTATAAGCTGAAGTAGATTCGTAGTGCATACGAGCAGGTGCAGGATTATTTGCTGCATACTTTTCATTCCAACGATTTACTAATGTATTGATTCCTTCTTGCATACCGCTAACCGTTGGTTCTGCATCTGTTTTTAGATTACTACTTGAAACTGTCGTTTCTGTCGCCTTTACTGTGTTAGCTTCAATAACAGCTCCTGCACTTAACAAAAATGCTACAATAACTACGCTACACACACCAACTCTATGCTTCCGAATAGAATACCGAAATCCTTTTTCTTGATTGTTTTGAATCATACAAAAACTCCTATTTATTATTTCATCTCTTGAATGCGCTTTCTATAGATATCGTTATATTTTCATATTATAACTGATTATGCAATCGTTTTCTGTGAATGTTTTCTCATTAATCATTTATTTTTAAACACAACAAATCATTTTGTCTATTTTTGTGGTGCTCATAAGAAAAAGTAGACAAAAGCATTTAGAGTATCCACGTATATTTATGTTATTTAAAAAGAAAATTCATTTTATTAATCATCTCTTACAAGAAATTTACAATTAATTTGAAGAAGCTATTTTTCCACCCTAAATAAAAAGAAAGGACGAAATTTGTCCTTTCTCGATCTTAGCTTTTCATCAACCCACTACAGTTGACAATGAGCCACAAAGAGCCAGCTACAATGCTGGCCCTTTTTAGCTTATTCCTTTAGCAATCTACTTTCCTTAAGTATTCGCTATCACACTTAGTCATTCGCATCATCTTCATGCTTCTTACGTGCTACTCCATACAATGTCCCCGCACCTACAACTGCAGCCATAGCCGCAACTGTAAAGAATGGATTAACAGTCGAACCTGTATTAGGTAATGTTTTCGTAGCTGAATTTATTTGATTTCCTGTAACATCGTCACCATTAGAATGATTGCCGTCCGTAGCTTTTTTCTCTACGTGAATTGTTACAGTTACTTCATCTTTAGAACCGTCTGGGTAAGTCACAATCACCTTCGCATCTTTATCGCCTGGCGTTGTAGTATCTACCGGACTTTCAAATTCAAATTTCGTTCCTTTTGGTAGGTCTGGAATATTTGCAATTGAATCTTCAGCTTTTGGTGTTTCACCTGTTTTGACTGTTTGATCCTTACCTTTTGGTTCGTTGCTATCCGCTTGGGTCGGAGTCTTCGTGACATGAACCTTCACTGGAACTTCATCTTTAGATCCGTCTGGGTAAGTCACAATCACCTTCGCATCTTTATCGCCTGGCGTTGTGGTATCAACCGGTGTTTCGTACTCAAACTTAGTTCCTTTTGGCAATTTTGGAACGTTATCAATGGAATCTTCCGCTTTTGGTGTTTCACCTGTTTTGACTGTTTGATCCTTACCTTTTGGTTCATGAGTGTCTGCGTCCGTCGGCTTCTCTTTTACGGTCACTTTCACTGGAACTTCATCTGTCGTTCCATCCGGGTAAGTAACTGTTACTTTACCTTCGATAACATCACCTGTTTTCTTATCCGCTGGAATCTTGACTGTAACTTTACCTGTCTCTTTATCAACCGTAATTCCTGTTCCTGATGGAGTAGTGAATGTCGTACCTGTTGGAATCGTCTTACCTTCTTTTTCTTTCACCGGAACTTCCACAGTGTCACCTGGCTTACCTGCTGCAGATGGATACTCTGGTTGGTAGTTCTCGTTATCTGGTGTCTTCTTCGGTGTAACTGTCACCTTCACTGGAACTTCATCTTTAGATCCGTCTGGGTAAGTCACAATCACCTTCGCATCTTTATCGCCTGGCGTTTTGGTATCAACCGGTGTTTCGTA
>NZ_SPGF01000058.1 GCF_005844455.1 Streptococcus mitis
ATGGGAAATCCCTCCTTAACTATAAGTTTATCACATAAAAAAGAAACCCAAATACAGAATTGTATTTGAATTTCTTAACTTAATGACATTGACATCCGCTGTTTCTTTCTACTTCTATTTCACAGGTATCTCCTTAATCACGCGCGCAGGATTGCCAGCTAGGACAACATTGTCACCGAAGGATTTGGTAATCACGGCCCCTGCTCCTGCAACGACATTATTTCCCAGTGTCACTCCAGGAAGGACAATGACGCCACCACCGGCCCAGAAATTGTCTCCGATAGTGATGGGCTTTCCATACTCGACACCTGAATTTCGCTCCTGTGGATCCAGTGGATGGAGTGGGGTTAAAAACTGACAGTTGGGACCGATCATAGCATTGTCACCGATACGAATGGGGCAGATATCCAGCATGGTCAAGTTCCAATTAGAATAAAAATTTTCCCCTAGATGGATGTTGACACCGTAGTCCACCATCAAGCGCGTATTGATATAAAGATTTTTCCCAGTCGAGCCAAACCAAGTCTTGATGATTTCGGCTCCTTTTAAGGGATCCTCTTCCTTGTTAAAGGCAGCCTGTTTTTGGCGAGAAGCCTGAGCCAAGGCTCTCAGTTCTGGGTCTGACGGACGGTAAAACTCTCCTGCTATCATTTTCTGGTATTCACTAGTCATTGTATTCTTCTCCTTATTCCCTACTATCATATCAAATTTTCTACATATCTTACTAGAATAAGGAGCACTTCCTACAATTTATACTCTATATCCTGTCTAAACGAATACGGGTCACGATTCCATCCGAGTCTGTAATTTCCAACTGGCTCGATGTCAGCCATTTGATTGGTGCATCAATTTCTTGTGCTCGCTGGGCAATCGTTAACAGTTCTTCTTTATGTTTGACTTCAATGACATAATAGGCCAAACCTGGCAAGCCTTGCTTACGCGGAGCCAAACCCTTTCCTCCCCATTCGTTGACTGCCAAATGATGATGGTAGTCTCCAGATGCAATCCAACTAGCACTAGGTACACTGAATTTATCCTCTAGCCCTAACACCTTTTGATAAAACTGGCTGGACTTTCTACTATCCTTGACAGAAAGATGAATATGGCCCATTCTCGTACCATCTGCTAGGATAAAGGGCTCTACTCTTTCCCCCAACTCATAGATATCCTGCGCCTCAAGGGCCTCCGTCACCCCGATAATTCGTCCATCGTCTCGAATATCCCATTTGGAAACCGGCTTATCTCGATAGAGTTCAATGCCATTTCCCTCCAAATCCTCCAAGTAAATGGCCCGCTGTAACCGTGATCTGCACCGCCGACAAGAGGAATCTGTAAATCTGTCAGGTGCTTCAAGACATCCGCCAAAGCCTTTCGTGTCGGTAAAAGAATGGCTAAATGGTAAAAACCATAATGTTCCCTTACTTCACCGCTCTCTTGTGCTTGAATCAAGTGTACCAAGGCTTTTCCACCAATTCTTAGAACGGCCTCTGTATCCGTTTGAGATAGGATTTCTAAACCAATAATCTGCTGATAAAAAACTGTTTGACTGACCAAATCCTTCACATTCAAAACTGCCTCTGCTAAATAAATGTGGCTCTTGTATTCATAGGTCATAAATATTTCCTCTTTAGTTGTAATTGTAATTACAACAACCGTTATATGGTAGATTGAAATAAGATGTGAACAAATTGATTAGGAAAGTCAAATTAATGTATAGAAATATTTTAGCAACCACGGCGTACTATTCTAGATTCAATCTACTATATAACTCCCATCAAGAAAGTCAAGCCAGATAACTCAAAAATAACACCATTTCAGGATAAGATAAAGTAAATCTTTCCATAATAAAACGCATATTATCAAACTTTTCAGCACCTGACAATATGCGTTATTTTAATTTTAAAGACTTTTTGACCAGCTTTTTTTACTTCACAACAAGCTCATAACGTGTCTTGCTTGTAAAGGTTTGACCTGCTTTGAGAATAACTTGGTCTTTAAGGTTACTGTTGATGGCATCTGGTAAAACTTGCGCTTCAAGGGCAATCCCATTGTGCTGTACCATTGGCTGACCTCCTATGATGACACTCTCATCCACAAAGTTTGCTGTGTAGACCACAAAACAAGGAGCCTCTGTCTTGAAAAGCAAGAAGCGACCTGAGTTTTGGTCATAAAGGAAACCAGCATTGTCATGACCTGTAGGAAGGGCAAATGGATGGTCCAAGCCAGATACCAACTGGAGTTGCTCATCTTCCTCTGCAAAGATATCCTTCAACAAGGCACCATTGTAGATGTGTTTAACCACATCACGATTAGCATCTGGAGTTTTTGCAGGAACACCATCGGGAGCTATTGGGTAAATGCCCTCTGTGTTTAGTTGGAAGACATGGCGGTCAATTGTCTGCGTGAAATCACCAGACAAGTTGAAATAGCTGTGGTTGGTTGGATTGACCAGCGTATCCTTATCGGTCGTTACCTTATAGCTGATTTCGTAGGCACCAGTTTCTTCCAAGTGGTAACTGATCCAGATCTTGAGATTACCAGGGAATTCTCCTGTTCCATCTGTACGCTCTGTGTAGAGGGTCAAGCCATGATTACTTACTTCTACAACTTCAAACAAGCTAGAGTCCCAACCTGTTGAGCCACTGTGGTTGCAGTTGCTAGCATTGTTGACTTCAAGGTCATAGCTTTTACCATTGAGCTCAAAGGTCGCACCTGCGATACGACCTGCCACGGGACCCACACTCGCTCCATGCTTGGGACTATTGCCTACATAGCTATCAAAGTCATCAAATCCCAAGATAACATTGGCAAAATTTCCAACCTTGTCAGGGGTGACATAACGCAAGATAGTCGCACCATAAGTCATAACTTCTAACTGATAACCAGCATCAGTCTCAAAGCGATAGGCTAAGACATCTTGTCCCTCAACATTTCCAAATACACGCTCTGTGTATGCTTTCATTCTATTCTCCTTTTACTATTTCTCTTAAGCAAACAAACCATAGAAAGCCTACTGACAATCTATGGTTTATCTGATAATTTACAAATCCTCGTGTCAAGAATTCATAAACACTGTCTTACTTTTGGTATTCGTGGATGATAACACCTTGTACCACACGGTTTACGGTGCCTGTAGGAGACGGTGTATCTGGTTTGTTTTCCACTTTAAGCGAAGTCAAAAGGGCAAAGAGTTGGGCATAAACGATGTAAGGGAAGACACGGTAAATATCGTTCAAGACACCGCCACAACCAAGGGCTACTTCTTTGACATTTTCAAGACCAAAGGCTTGATCACTCAAGAGCACAACACGACGAGCAATCTGGTCACTCGCCACTTCACGAACCAAGTCCAAATCGTACTTGCGAGTGTAGTCTGTCGTTGTACCAAAGACCAAAACAACTGTATCCTCGTTGATAAGAGATTTTGGACCGTGACGGAAGCCGACTGGGCTTTCATACATGGTCGCAACTTGACCAGCTGTTAGTTCCAGAATCTTGAGCTGAGCTTCATGAGCAAGTCCGAAGAATGGACCAGCACCTAGATAGATGACACGGTTAAAGTCTAGGTCAACAAGCTCTTTGACATCTGCTACATTTTCTAGAACCTTACGCGCAAGGCTAGTCACCACTTCAAAACGTTCAGCTTTCACAGCAAATTCTGTAGGATCAAAGACTAAGAGAGCTGTTAGCATCATAGACGTAAAGCTAGAAGTCATGGCAAAGCCAGCATCATTGGAAGCAGCTGGTTGCAAGAGTAAAAGATTGCGGTCATCGCCATGAGCTTGAAGAGCTAATTTCCCTTCTGCAGCACATGTAATGGTCACTTGGTAAAGGTCGTCAACCAAGGCTTTGGCCAAATCAACTGTCGCCACACTTTCAGGTGAATTTCCACTACGAGCAAAGGAAACAAGAACAGTCGCCACATCTTTTTTCAGATAGGTTTCTGGATTGGCTACGATATCTGTTGTCGCAATGGCATTGAAATTCCATTTGCGTTCGTCGTAGACTTCCTTAAAGTAAGGTACCAAGGTATCTCCCACATAAGCAGAAGTACCCGCACCTGTCAAGATGACCTTGATATAGTCATGTTTATCAGCGATTCCTTGAAGAAAGGCTGCAATTTCTTCCCGTTTCGCTTGATAGGCTTCAAAAGCCTCTTTCCATACATCAGGCTGTTGGTAGATTTCACGAGTCGTGATTTCTGCACCCAGCTCAAGTAGTTCTTCTTTTGTGTAATTTAGCATAGAGTTCCTCTAATCTATTGTTGTTTCATTCCTATTGAAAATATGGGAATGGATTGACTCCCATTCCCATGTATATTCTATACAAACTGTTCTAACGATTTTCACGTTGTCACATCGTATACTTAATGAAAATCAAAGAGCAAACTAGGAAGCTAGCCGCAGGCTGCTCAAAGCACTGCTTTGAGGTTGCCGGATAAGACTGACGAAGTCAGTAACATCTATACGGCAAGGCGACACTAGCATGGTTTAAAGAGATTTTCGAAGAGTATTATTCATCTTCGTCATCATCGAAGCCCGCTAACAGGTCATTAACTTTCACAATGCTTTCCGCAGCACGGCTTTTATAATCCACATCTGCACCTGTAAAGCTGGCATTGATAAATTCAATCACCATTGGAAGATTCATCCCTGCGTAGAGTTCAATGTCGCGACCTTCCATAATCAAACGGCTTACCACGTTACAAGGTGTTCCGCCGAGAAGGTCCGCAAAGACTAGGAAATCATCCAATCCTTCGATAGCAGCTTCAAATTTTGCAGTAAATTCTTCTGGGCCATCTTCTGGAAGAAGAGCCACTGCACGAATGTTGTCCTGTGGACCCATGAGCATTTCTGTGCTACCTTTAAGTTCTTCACAGAAACGACCATGACTCACCAAAATTAATGATTTCGTCATAAATTATACGCCCATTCCAAGCAAGAATTTACCGATGAATGAAAGGCCTACTGCAAGAACGATAATGATACCGATCGCTTTAGTAGAGTTCATACCTTTCTTACCAAGCAACCAGAAGATAAAGGCAGTAAAGATTGCTGGAAGCAAGCGTGGGAAGATTGAGTTCAAGATGTCTTGGAAGTCAATCATCTTTTCACCGATTGGCAATTTGTAAGAAATGTCAAAGTTGATCATTGTTGCTACAAGAGCACCCATCATGAAGACACCAAGTACAGATGCAGCGTCAATCAAAGCTGTCAAAGTACTTTGCATGTTGTTGATAAGGTTAACCCCTTCTTTGTAGGCAAATTCCAATTGTTTCCAACGGAAGATGTCATAAGCAACTGCAACTGCGATCCAAAGGAAGATACCCCAAGGTTGGCCAGCGATAGCCATAGTTGCTGCGACTGACCCCATGATAGCAGGTACAAGCGAACCAAAGATTGTATCCCCAAGAGGAGCGAATGGTCCCATCAAACCTGTCTTGATGCCGTTAACGGCGTCTTTTGAACCTACACCATCTTTTTCTTCCATGGCAAGGTCAAAACCAGCGATAATGGTATGGAAGAATGGTGAAGTATTGAAGAATTGAGTATGAACTTTCATCATTTCTTTCAATTCAGGAGTTCCATCCCCATACATTTTACGCAATTGAGGCAAGATCATGTAAAGGTAACCAGAAGCTTGCATACGTTCGTAGTTCCAACCTAATTGGAAAGTAAACAAGCTACGTTTGTTGATTTGATTAAAATCTTCTTTTGTTAGTTTGTAATTAGAATTCGTCATCTTCGATTTCCCCACTTTCTGATGGTGTAGAAGGTGCTGCTACAGCTACTTTTTGGCTATTTTTGAAGTGAAGCACTGCAAGGAAAATACCTACGATAGAAATACCAATCATAGACAAACCTTTGAAGTTGTTCACGAAACCAATTTTTTCAGCAACTTCAGCAGGAAGAGTACCTACGATACCAGCAACAGCACCACCAAGACCTGTTACATATGAGTAAAGAACAGTCAACATAGCCGTCAAACCAAATCCCATAGCAAGGTAGTGAAGGTTACGTTTAACTGGAAGGTAACGAAGCAAGATTGCAAATCCAAGACCTGGAAGCATACGTCCTGCGAGTGTCAAACCATCTGCAACCCATTGGTATTTTGTAACGAAATCTACTACGTGTTGTACAAATTCACCACCAAAGGCAAGCGCGAAGAAGACTGGAAGGGCACGAGATAGAGCCCAAGGAATCGCACCAAGCAAGTAGTTGCGTTCGATACCTTTGTAGTCAAAGCGTTCGATCGCAGCATCAATACGGTGTGCAAAGAAAGTAGTAGTCATACGTCCAAGAACGTCGAAGTATGTCAAAAGTGCTGCTACTGGTACAGCGATTGTTGTGATTGCAAGATCTGTATCAATACCTTGAGAGATAGAGAATGCTGTTGCAAGAACCGCACCAGAAGTTGCGTCAATACGAGAAGCACCACCGAAGGTACCAACCCCAAGAACGAACAACTGCAAGCTACCACCGATAAACAAACCAGTTGTCACATCTCCCATGATCAAACCAGTAATAAAACCAGCGAATACAGGGGAACCTGCAGATGAAACGATTGTCAACTCATCACAGATTTGATAAGCTGAGTACAAAGTGAGAAGTAAAATTTGCCACCATTGTATCATAACAATGACCTCCTAAAAATTTTTTCCTATTTTAATAAGCTCAAAAAGTCTGAAACTGGATCATTTGGAACCATTTGAGCAGTGAGTTTCACACCTTTTTCTGCTAGTTTGTGGAAATCTTCCACATCCTTGTCTACCACGTTGATAGAACGTGTGATAGAGCGAGTTTCTGGTGTTTGAGACATATTGCCAACGTTGAGTGTTTCAAGCGGAACACCTGCTTCGACCAAACCAAGGAAACGGTCTGGTTTACGTGCAACGATAAAGAGACGTTGGCTATCGTATTTACCAGCAAGGATATTTGCTGCTGCTTTCTCAACTGGCAAGATACTGAGTTTCACACCTGGTGGTGTCGCAAGTTTCAAACCACTCTTTTCAACATCGTTGTTGACAACTTCGTCATCTACAACCATAATACGTGAAACATTTAGTTTTCCAGCCCATAGATTGGCTACTTGACCGTGGATCAAACGTCCATCAATACGGCATCCCACAATTGTCATAAATTTTCCCCCTTTATGTGTTTTAGTGTAGGTTTACGAGTTAAATGAATCTCTTCTTTATATTGACCTTCTGTTTCAAAGATAATGATGCGATTGGCACCTTCCTTGAGATAGCTATGAGGGATATAAAGTGAGAGGGTCGGGCCGACGTTCCAGAAACGCCCTAGGTTCTGCCCGTTGACAAAGGCAACTCCCTTACCAAACTCAGACAAGTCTAGGTAAGTATCTTTTGGCTCTTCGATTGTAAAATCATAAGCATAAAATGCTGGTTGTCCTTCTGTCCATCCTTTTGAAAAATCAATTTTCTCAGGATTATCTAGTGGGAGTGGATAGTGTTTCCAGTTTAGTAAGAAGTGCAAATCCTTACAAACCCCTGTCCGAATTCCCTTACGTTGCGTATCCGCTAAGAACTTGTGTCCATAGTTGACACGCCCCATATTTTCTATCAAGATATCTAGTATAGATAGCGCTTTCTTTTCGCCTTGATAAAAAATATCTTCCCCAATCTCTGTCTGATATTGGGTTTTGACCCACTGACCATCGACATAAAGCTGAGCCCTATCTCGACCATCAATGATACGAAGTCTTTCTTCTTCTGCATCCCAGTTTGTTTCTGTTCGATAGAGTAGGTAGCCATAACTTTGTCCCAGCTCCTCCATCTTTTGAGGATAGAGTCTTTCTACAGGGCTTGACAAGCTATCCAAGGTTTCAAACAAGGAAACTTTTTCAACTAGTGGAATAGCGTCCAACTCCATACTCTCTTTGTAGAGTGGTTCCAACTGTGGATACTCTGGAAAATGTGTTGCCATCATCTTCTTGACTGCCAGATATTTAGCAGTTGGATTTCCTTCTTCATCCAGAAGGGCATCGTAATCATAAGATGTAACTTGTGGCAGGTCCAAAGTTCCTCGAGCCGAGCAACCATTCATGAAACCAAAGTTTGTACCCCCGTGGAACATGTAAAGATTGATGGAACCTTGTTCCAAAACCTCTCGAACTGCATCTGCCAACTCTTTCGGATCCCGTGTGATAATCGGTTCTTTCCATCGATTGAACCAACCATCCCAAAATTCCATACACATGAGTGGCCATTTCTTGCCATGCTCATCAAAGAATTCCTGCATCTGTGAAAAGTTATAAGGTGCCTTAGAACCAAAGTTCCCTGTTACAAAGAGGTCATCCTCGATTAAAGTTCCAGCTTTCAGAGTTGCTCTCCATGGACCATCTGATGTAAAGAGGGGACAGGTTACGCCACGCTCTTCCATCAACTGTCGAATGGCTCTCAGATAAGCCTTATCTTCTCCATAAGAACCATACTCGTTCTCAACCTGCATCATGAGAATATTGCCACCCTTGTCCAACAAATGTGGAACCAACCGTGACAAGAGTTGGTCATAATAGCGACCGACAGCTTCAATATAAGCAGGATCTGAGGAACGAATCCTCATATCCTTGGTCAAGAGCCAGGCTGGTAAGCCACCGAATTCCCACTCCGCACAGATGAAGGGTGACGGACGAACAATCGCATAGAGACCTAAATCTTGTGCTGTCTGAAGAAATCGCTCCAAATCCAAATCCCCTTCAAAGTGAAACTCGCCCTCACTAGGCTCGTGTAAATTCCAAGCCACATAAGTCTCTACCGTATTAAAGCCAAGAGCTTTCAAGTTGTAGAGCGAATGATACCAATCCTCTGGAGGAACCCTAAAATAATGAATGGCGCCAGATAAAATCTTAAATGATTTTCCATCGAGATAGAAATCATCTCGTATCTCAAATCGTGTCATAAAACTACCTTTTGATCGCAAAAGTTTGCGCTTTCATTTATTGTTATATTAAATATAACGCAATCATTCATGTTTGTCAATAGTCTTAACTAGATTATTTAAAATTTTTCTATTTTTTTACTATAGTTTATTGAAACTAGGATAGTACACTACGGATGATAAAATATTTCTATAAATGAGTTTAAATTTCCCAATAAATTTGTTCACATCTTATATCAATCTATGATAATTCCCTAATCAATTTGTTTGGTTCTTATTTCATTTCACTATAACTTTTAGGCAAAATACTTATAAAATCGTATAAGCCCGAGCACTTCACTATTTTTCGCCAAAAACCTTGTATAAAATCCTGATTATTTAGATGTAAATTAACCTTTTAGCCTATTATTTTAATTTTTTATTCAAAAGACTACTATTCTTTTCTTTTTTATGGTAAAATCTTTTATGGAGAAGGAAAATCGAGGTGAAAATATGGCAATTCCTAAATATCAATATATAAAAGATGAATTAAAGAACAAAATCATCTCTGGTCAATTCGCCAGTGGAGATAAATTTTACACTGAAGCTGAATTGATTTCAATGTATGATGTGAGTTCTATCACAGTTGTCCGCGCCTTAAACGACCTTGCCAAAGATGGCTATATTGTCCGCCAACAAGGAAAGGGTACATTCGTTTCACGCGCACGCAAACACAAACTCGTAGAGTTTTCAGATGTAGAAGTTTTTGAAACTAAAGATGATAAAGTGACCGTCCTTTCTATTGAACGCGGAAATAAGCTAAGCTACTTAGAAAAACTTGGATTACGTGGTGACCAGTTCTACTATAAGATTGAGCGCGTACGTAAATCAAACGGTGTTGTATACATCTACCATACATCTTACATTCCAGAACAATACATCAACGCAAATTATCCAAACCTTGAATACTATAGCTCTATCTATAGCCGTTTCAAATTGGATTACCACATTCACATGAATGATGAACACTTTGAAGAAATCAATGAAATAGCATTTCCAACTCCAGAACACGTGGTTTCCATTCTAGGAATCAATGATCAATTCCCCACTGTCCTTCAGACCAAGATTACGAAACTCGAATCTACTGGTCAAGTTTTGGAATATAGTGAAACCTACAAACGATCTGATTACTACAAGATTAAATTCATCTCATGTGACCGTGATCACTAAGAAGAAAGCCTGAGCCTCATCGCTTGGGCTTTTTCAATGCTTATTATATCCCATCAAAACTGTATTTTCTATATGTCAATGAAGATTGATTAAATTTGTTTAAATTTTACTAAAATATTGGGAATCTTTTTAGCAAAAAAGCTTTAATAAACAAGAAAAACCGAAGTTCTTCTACTCCAGTACATAAAGTAATAGAACTTCGATTTTATTTTAATTATCCTAAACCAAGACGTTCAAAGATATCATCCACTCGTTTAGTGTAGTAAAGAGGGTTGAAGATTTCATCAATTTCCTCTTGAGTCAGACGTGATGTCACTTCTGGATCTGCTTCTAGCAGTGGTTTGAAGTCTACTTGGTTGTCCCAAGAGTAGGCTGTTTTTGGTTGTACCAAGTCATAGGCTTGCTCACGAGTCATGCCTTTTTCAATCAAGGTCAACATAGCACGTTGACTAAAGATAAGACCAAACGTAGAGTTCATGTTGCGGATCATATTTTCTGGGAAGACTGTCAAATTCTTGACGATATTTCCAAAACGGTTGAGCATGTAGTCAATCAATATGGTCGTGTCTGGTGTGATGATGCGCTCAGCTGATGAGTGAGAGATATCACGTTCATGCCAAAGAGCAACATTTTCATATGCTGTAATCATGTGACCGCGAATAACACGCGCCAAACCTGTCATGTTCTCAGAACCGATAGGATTGCGTTTGTGAGGCATTGCTGAAGACCCTTTTTGCCCTTTGGCAAAGAACTCTTCCACTTCGCGTTGCTCAGATTTTTGAAGACCACGGATCTCAGTCGCCATACGTTCGATTGAAGTCGCGATACTAGCAAGAACCGCAAAGTACTCAGCGTGAAGGTCACGAGGAAGGACCTGTGTAGAGATTTCTTGGGCACGGATACCCAATTTGTCGCAGACGTATTTTTCAACGAATGGTGGGATGTTAGCAAAGTTACCAACCGCACCAGAGATTTTACCAGCTTCCACACCAGCAGCCGCATGCTCGAAACGCTCGATGTTACGCTTCATTTCGCTGTACCAAGTGGCCAATTTAAGACCAAAGGTTGTCGGCTCAGCGTGCACACCGTGGGTACGCCCCATCATGATGGTGAACTTGTGCTCCTTAGCCTTATCAGCGATGATGTTGGTGAAGTTTTCAAGGTCACGACGAATGATGTCGTTGGCCTGCTTATAGAGATAACCATAGGCAGTATCCACCACGTCAGTAGAAGTCAAGCCATAGTGAACCCACTTGCGCTCTTCACCAAGCGTCTCAGAAACCGCACGCGTGAAGGCAACCACATCGTGACGCGTCTCCTGCTCAATCTCCAAAATACGGTCGATGTCAAAGTCCGCCTTTTCGCGAATCAAAGCCACATCTTCCTTAGGGATTTCCCCCAACTCAGCCCATGCCTCGTCAGCCAAGATTTCCACCTCAAGCCAAGCACGGTATTTATTTTCTTCACTCCAAATGTTCGCCATCTCAGGGCGAGAGTAACGGTTGATCATGTTGTTAATTTTTCCTTTCTTTTTCTACTTCACAATGTGCAAACAAAGCATAGAACATTGATTAGCCAAATTATTCAAATTCTTCTTTCCCAATCCATACAGACGGGTAATGTTCCAATGAATTAAGGTCTGTATCCAGTGGCAAATCATAAATTGCTAAATAGTTTTCAGGATATTGAGCAACCAGCTCTTCATACTTAGCTTTCACTTTTTCGTGATTGCTACTAGCATACAAAACTTCTACAACTGCTCCAGTCTTATCTTTCTCAACAAATGCATTTACGATTATTTGAATAGACTTCCTGCGAAACAAAATATGGTACAATAGTTCTATGAATTATGAAGCAAGCAAACAATTAACTGATGTACGA
>NZ_SPGF01000059.1 GCF_005844455.1 Streptococcus mitis
TTCCACCATAAAAATCCGTTTTAGACTAATTTCCACTTTGACCAGGCAAGTGGAAGTTACTTTGAGAAGTTAGCAAACAAAAAAATTGGCTAGTAAATTTAGGAAAAAACTGAGCACGATGAGATTTTTTGTGTTATAATATTTTGTGAATAGCTATGCCCACGTTTAGCTATTGAATATTACGAAGTTAGAAACTTGGAAGATAGAGAGGATGCGATGTAATGGCTAGAGAAGGCTTTTTTACAGGTCTAGATATTGGAACAAGCTCTGTCAAGGTGCTTGTAGCCGAGCAGAGAAATGGTGAATTAAATGTAATTGGCGTGAGTAATGCCAAAAGTAAAGGTGTAAAGGATGGAATTATAGTTGATATTGATGCAGCAGCAACTGCTATCAAATCAGCTATTTCCCAAGCGGAAGAAAAGGCAGGCATTTCGATTAAATCAGTGAATGTAGGCTTACCTGGTAATCTTCTGCAGGTAGAACCAACTCAAGGGATGATTCCAGTAACATCTGATACCAAGGAAATTACGGATCAAGATGTTGAAAATGTTGTCAAATCAGCTTTGACAAAGAGTATGACACCTGACCGTGAAGTCATTACCTTTATTCCTGAAGAATTTATTGTGGATGGTTTCCAAGGAATTCGTGACCCACGTGGTATGATGGGGGTTCGCCTTGAGATGCGTGGTTTGCTTTATACAGGTCCTCGTACTATCTTGCACAATTTGCGTAAGACGGTTGAGCGTGCAGGTGTTCAGGTTGAAAATGTTATCATTTCACCACTAGCAATGGTTCAATCAGTTTTGAACGAAGGTGAACGTGAATTTGGTGCTACAGTGATTGATATGGGGGCAGGTCAAACGACTGTCGCTACAATTCGTAACCAAGAACTCCAGTTTACCAATATTCTCCAAGAAGGCGGAGATTATGTAACTAAGGATATCTCTAAAGTCTTGAAAACTTCTCAGAAGTTGGCTGAAGGTTTGAAATTAAACTATGGAGAGGCTTACCCTCCTCTTGCAAGTAAAGAAACCTTCCAAGTAGAGGTTATTGGGGAAGTAGAACCTGTTGAAGTAACAGAAAATTACTTGTCAGAGATTATTTCTGCACGAATCAAGCATATCTTTGAACAAATCAAACAAGACTTGGAGAGAAGACATTTATTGGATTTTCCTGGTGGAATTGTTTTAATCGGTGGAAATGCTATTTTACCGGGTATGGTAGAATTGGCTCAAGAAGTCTTTGGCGTTCGTGTCAAACTCTATGTTCCAAACCAAGTTGGTATTCGCAATCCAGCCTTTGCGCATGTGATTAGTCTATCGGAATTCGCTGGACAATTGACAGAAGTCAATCTTTTGGCTCAAAGAGCAGTCAAGGGTGAAGTTGCTCTGACTCATCAACCAATTAGTTTTGGGGGAATGATTCAGAAAACACCTCAGTTTGTACAATCAACACCTGTTCAACCAGCTCCTGCTCCAGAAGTAGAGCCGGTGGCGCCTACAGAACCAATAGCGGATTTCCAACAAGCTTCACAAAATAAACCGAAATTAGCAGATCGTTTCCGTGGCTTGATCGGAAGCATGTTTGACGAATAAAGAGGAAAAATAAATTATGACATTTTCATTTGATACAGCTGCTGCTCAAGGTGCAGTGATTAAAGTAATTGGTGTCGGTGGAGGTGGTGGCAATGCCATCAACCGTATGGTCGACGAAGGTGTTACAGGCGTAGAATTTATCGCAGCAAACACAGATGTACAAGCATTGAGTAGTACAAAAGCTGAGACTGTTATTCAGTTGGGACCTAAATTGACTCGTGGTTTGGGTGCAGGAGGTCAACCTGAGGTTGGTCGTAAAGCTGCTGAAGAAAGCGAAGAAACACTGACGGAAGCTATCAGTGGCGCAGATATGGTCTTCATCACTGCTGGTATGGGAGGAGGCTCTGGAACTGGAGCTGCTCCTGTTATTGCTCGTATCGCTAAAGATTTAGGTGCTCTTACAGTTGGTGTTGTGACACGTCCGTTTGGTTTTGAAGGAAGCAAACGTGGACAATTTGCTGTAGAAGGAATCAATCAGCTTCGTGAGCATGTAGATACTTTATTGATCATCTCAAACAACAACTTGCTTGAAATTGTTGATAAGAAAACTCCACTTCTTGAAGCACTTAGCGAAGCGGATAACGTTCTTCGTCAAGGTGTTCAAGGGATTACTGATTTGATTACTAATCCAGGATTGATTAATCTTGACTTTGCCGATGTGAAAACGGTGATGGCAAACAAAGGCAATGCCCTAATGGGTATTGGTATCGGTAGTGGAGAAGAACGTGTTGTTGAAGCAGCTCGTAAAGCAATCTACTCACCGCTTCTTGAAACAACTATTGACGGTGCAGAAGATGTGATTGTCAACGTTACTGGTGGTCTTGATTTAACCTTGATTGAAGCTGAAGAGGCTTCACAAATTGTGAACCAGGCAGCAGGTCAAGGAGTGAACATCTGGCTCGGTACTTCAATTGATGAAAGTATGCGTGATGAAATTCGTGTAACAGTTGTCGCAACGGGTGTTCGTCAAGACCGCGTAGAAAAGGTTGTGGTTCCACAAGCTAGACCTACTACTAATTACCGTGAAACAGTGAAACCAGCTCATTCACATGGCTTTGATCGTCATTTTGATATGGCAGAAACAGCTGAATTGCCAAAACAAAATCAACGTCGCTCGGAACAAGCTCAAGGATCTGCTTTTGGTGATTGGGATTTACGTCGCGAGACAATTGTTCGTCCGACTGATTCAGTAGTGTCACCGGTAGAACGTTTTGAAATTCCAAATTCACAAGATGAAGATGAGTTGGATACACCTCCATTTTTCAAAAATCGTTAAGTAAATGAATGTAAAAGAAAATACAGAACGTGTTTTTCGAGAAGTCGCAGAAGCAAGTCTGAGTGCTCATCGCGAGAGTGGCTCAGTCTCTGTCATTGCAGTTACCAAGTATGTAGATGTACCGACAGCGGAAGCCTTGCTTCCGCTAGGGGTTCATCATATCGGTGAAAATCGTGTAGATAAGTTTCTAGAGAAATATCAAGCTTTAAAAGATCGAGATGTGACTTGGCATTTGATTGGTACCTTGCAAAGACGTAAGGTGAAAGATGTCATTCAATACGTTGATTATTTCCATGCATTGGATTCAGTAAAGCTAGCAGAGGAAATCCAAAAAAGAAGTGACCGAGTCATCAAGTGTTTCCTTCAAGTAAATATTTCTAAAGAAGAAAGTAAACACGGCTTTTCGAGAGAAGAATTATTGGAAGTCTTGCCAGAGTTAGCCAAACTAGATAAGATTGAATATGTTGGTTTAATGACCATGGCACCTTTTGAGGCTAGCAGTGAGCAGTTGAAAGAAATTTTCAAGGCGACCCAAGATTTACAAAAAGAAATCCAAGAAAAACAAATTCCAAATATGCCTATGGCCGAGTTAAGTATGGGAATGAGTCGTGATTATAAAGAAGCGATTCAATTCGGTTCCACCTTTGTTCGTATAGGTACAGCATTTTTTAAGTAGGAGAGAGCCATGTCTTTAAAAGATAGATTCGATAGATTTATAGATTATTTTACGGAGGATGAGGACCTAAGTCTCCCTAATGAAAAACGAGATGAGCCTATTTTAACTCCAGTAAATTCTACACAGGAAAAGGCTCTCTCAACGAATCAATCACCACGCACAAATAGTACACAAGAAAATAATATTACTAGACTGCATGCACGTCAACAAGAGTTAGCAAAGCAAAATCGGCATTCTACTGAAAAAGTAACAATTGATGTTCGTTATCCTAGAAAATATGAAGATGCGATAGAAATTGTTGATTTATTAGCAGGAAACGAAAGTATTTTGATTGATTTTCAATATATGACCGAAGTGCAAGCTCGTCGTTGTTTAGATTATCTGGATGGAGCTTGCCATGTTCTAGCTGGAAATTTGAAAAAGGTAGCTTCTACCATGTATCTATTGACACCAGTGAATGTTGTTGTGAATATTGAAGATATTCGTTTACCAGATGAAAATCAACAGGGTGAGTTTGATTTTGATATGAGACGAAATAGAGTACGATAATGATTTTTTTAATTCGTATGATTTATAATGCAGTGGATATTTACTCCCTGATTTTGGTAGCCTTTGCTGTCATGTCTTGGTTTCCAGGCGCCTACGAATCAAGTTTAGGTCGTTGGATTGTAGCATTGGTAAAACCAGTGCTCGCTCCCTTGCAGCGCTTGCCTTTACAGATAGCGGGTCTTGATTTATCTGTTTGGGTTGCGATTGTTTTGGTTCGATTTTTAGGAGAAAACCTAGTCCGTTTTCTGGCGATGATAGGATGAATAAAGGGATTTACCAGCATTTCTCCATAGAAGATTGTCCATTTCTTGATAAGGGAATGGAATGGATAAAGAAGGTAGAAGATAGCTATGCTCCTTTTTTAACTCCTTTTGTCAATCCTCATCAGGAGAAACTATTAAAGATTTTGGCCAAAACCTATGGTCTTGCTTGTAGCAGTAGTGGGGAATTCGTCTCGAGTGAGTATGTCCGAATTTTATTATACCCAGATTATTTTCAACCAGAGTTTTCAGATTTTGAAATGTCTCTCCAGGAAATTGTGTATTCCAATAAATTTGAACACTTAACGCATGCTAAGATTTTAGGGACAGTCATCAATCAATTAGGGATTGAACGGAAACTTTTTGGAGATATCTTAGTAGATGAAGAACGGGCGCAGATTATGATTAATCAGCAGTTTCTTCTTCTCTTTCAAGATGGATTAAAGAAAATTGGCCGTATACCCGTTTCGCTGGAGGAACGTCCTTTCACCGAGAAAATAGATAAGCTAGAACAGTATCGAGAGCTGGATTTATGTGTGTCTAGTTTTAGATTAGATGTTCTTTTATCAAATGTTTTGAAACTATCTAGGAATCAAGCAAACCAGTTGATTGAAAAGAAACTTGTCCAAGTAAATTATCATGTGGTAGACAAATCAGATTATACTGTTCAAGTTGGAGACTTGATTAGTGTGAGAAAATTTGGGCGTTTGAGGTTGCTTCAAGATAAGGGACAAACTAAAAAAGAGAAGAAAAAAATAACAGTCCAGTTATTATTAAGTAAGTGAGGAATAGAATGCCAATTACATCATTAGAAATAAAGGACAAGACCTTTGGAACTCGATTCAGAGGTTTTGATCCAGAAGAAGTCGATGAATTTTTAGATATTGTAGTTCGTGATTACGAAGATTTGGTCCGCTCAAATCATGACAAGGAATTACATATTAAGAGTTTGGAAGAACGTTTGTCTTACTTTGATGAGATGAAAGATTCATTGAGCCAGTCTGTATTGATTGCCCAAGACACAGCTGAGCGAGTGAAACAAGCGGCACATGAACGTTCAAACAATATCATTCACCAAGCAGAGCAAGATGCGCAACGCTTGTTGGAAGAAGCTAAATATAAGGCAAACGAGATTCTTCGTCAAGCAACAGACAATGCTAAGAAAGTTGCTGTTGAAACAGAAGAATTGAAGAACAAGAGCCGTGTCTTCCACCAACGTCTCAAATCTACCATTGAGAGTCAGTTGGCTATTGTTGAATCTTCAGATTGGGAAGATATTCTTCGTCCAACAGCTACTTATCTTCAAACCAGTGATGATGCCTTTAAAGAAGTTGTTAGCGAAGTGCTTGGGGAACCGATTCCTTCATCAGTTGAGGAAGAACCAATTGATATGACACGTCAATTTTCTCCAGAAGAAATGACAGAGTTACAGGCTCGTATTGAGGCAGCTAATAAAGAATTGGCTGAATTTGAAGCTCAGGCTAAACAGGAAGTGGAAAATCCAACTCCTGTAGTGAGTCCTCAAATTGAAGAAGAGCCTGCTCATCCAGTTGGTCCAATGTATGAAGAACCAGAAGTAGCTCCAGTGCATCTTTCAGGTCCAACACCAGCTACAGAAACTGTTGATTCAGCACCAGGATTTGAAGCACCGCAAGAATCCGTTACAATTTTATAAGACATAATGTGAGAACAATATCTTATCCTTATATTTCCAGCGAGCAGGAGATGGTGTGAGTCCTGTAATCCCTATTGATAAGATTATCCTCTCAAAAACTCAAGTCTGAAGCTAGTAAGATTTGACGTTTCCCACGTTACGGGATAAGAGGGAGAAAGACTAGATCTTTTTCCGAATAAAGGTGGTACCACGATTTTCGTCCTTTTTAGAAGTCGTGGTTTTTAATTTGTTATTATTTATAAAGGAGATACCATGAAACTCAAAGATACTCTTAATCTTGGGAAAACAGCTTTCCCAATGCGTGCAGGCCTTCCTACCAAAGAGCCAGTTTGGCAAAAGGAATGGGAAGATGCAAAACTTTATCAACGTCGTCAAGAATTGAACCAAGGAAAACCTCATTTCACCTTGCATGATGGCCCTCCATACGCAAACGGAAATATCCACGTAGGACACGCTATGAACAAGATTTCAAAAGATATCATTGTTCGTTCAAAATCTATGTCAGGATTTTATGCACCCTATATTCCAGGTTGGGATACACATGGTCTGCCAATCGAGCAAGTTTTGGCAAAACAGGGTGTCAAACGTAAAGAAATGGACTTGGTTGAGTACTTGAAACTTTGCCGTGCATACGCTCTTTCACAAGTAGATAAACAACGTGAAGACTTCAAACGTTTGGGTGTTTCTGGTGACTGGGAAAATCCATATGTGACCTTGACTCCTGATTATGAAGCAGCGCAAATCCGTGTCTTCGGTGAAATGGCTAATAAAGGCTATATCTACCGTGGTGCCAAACCAGTTTACTGGTCTTGGTCATCTGAGTCTGCTCTTGCGGAAGCAGAGATTGAATACCATGACTTAGTTTCAACTTCTCTTTACTATGCCAATAAGGTAAAAGATGGCAAAGGTGTTCTAGATACAGATACTTATATCGTTGTCTGGACAACTACTCCATTTACTATCACAGCTTCTCGTGGTTTGACTGTTGGTGCAGATATTGATTACGTTTTGGTTCAACCTGCTGGTGAAGCTCGTAAGTTTGTGGTTGCTGCAGAATTGTTGACTAGCTTGTCTGAGAAATTTGGCTGGGTTAATGTTCAAGTTTTGGCGACTTACCGTGGTCAAGAATTGAACCACATCGTAACAGAACACCCATGGGATACAGCTGTAGATGAGCTCGTTATCCTTGGTGACCACGTTACAACTGACTCTGGTACAGGTATTGTCCATACAGCTCCTGGTTTTGGTGAGGATGACTACAATGTCGGTATTGCTAATGGTCTTGAAGTCGCAGTCACTGTTAACGAGCGTGGTATCATGATGGCTAATGCTGGTGCTGAGTTTGAAGGTCAATTCTATGACAAGGTGGTTCCAACTGTTATCGAAAAACTTGGTAATCTTCTCCTTGCTCAAGAAGAAATCTCTCACTCATACCCATTTGACTGGCGTACGAAAAAACCAATCATCTGGCGTGCAGTTCCACAGTGGTTTGCCTCAGTATCTAAATTCCGCCAAGAAATCTTGGATGAAATTGAAAAAGTGAAATTCCACTCAGAATGGGGTAAAGTCCGTCTGTACAACATGATTCGTGACCGTGGCGACTGGGTTATCTCTCGTCAACGTGCTTGGGGTGTTCCACTTCCAATCTTCTACGCAGAAGATGGTACAGCTATCATGACAGCTGAAACGATTGAACATGTAGCTCAACTCTTTGAGGAACACGGTTCTATCATCTGGTGGGAACGTGATGCTAAGGACCTCTTACCAGAAGGATTTACTCATCCAGGTTCACCAAATGGCGAGTTCAAAAAAGAAACAGATATCATGGATGTTTGGTTTGACTCAGGTTCATCATGGAATGGAGTTGTAGTAAACCGTCCAGAGTTGACTTACCCAGCAGATCTTTACCTTGAAGGTTCTGACCAATACCGTGGTTGGTTCAACTCATCACTTATCACATCTGTTGCCAACCATGGTGTAGCGCCTTACAAACAAATCTTGTCACAAGGTTTTGCCCTTGATGGGAAAGGTGAGAAGATGTCTAAATCTCTTGGAAATACTATTGCTCCAAGCGATGTTGAAAAACAATTTGGTGCGGAAATCTTGCGTCTCTGGGTAACAAGTGTTGACTCAAGCAATGACGTACGTATCTCTATGGATATCTTGAGCCAAGTCTCTGAAACTTACCGTAAGATTCGTAACACCCTTCGTTTCTTGATTGCCAATACATCTGACTTTAACCCAGCTCAAGATACAGTAGCTTACAATGAGCTTCGTTCAGTTGATAAGTACATGACGATTCGCTTTAACCAGCTTGTGAAGACTATTCGTGATGCTTATGCTGACTTTGAATTCTTGACAATCTACAAGGCCTTGGTGAACTTTATCAACGTTGATTTGTCAGCCTTTTACCTTGATTTTGCTAAAGATGTTGTTTATATCGAAGGTGCCAAATCATTGGAACGCCGTCAAATGCAGACTGTCTTCTATGACATTCTTGTAAAAATCACCAAACTCTTGACACCAATTCTTCCTCACACTGCGGAAGAAATCTGGTCATATCTTGAGTTTGAAGCAGAAGATTTTGTTCAATTGTCAGAATTGCCAGAAGCAGAGACATTTGCTAACCAAGAAGAAATCATGGATACCTGGGCTGCCTTCATGGACTTCCGTGGACAAGCTCAAAAAGCCTTGGAAGAAGCTCGTAATGCCAAAGTTATCGGTAAATCACTTGAAGCACACTTGACAGTTTATCCAAACGAAGTGGTGAAAACCCTACTCGAAGCACTAGACAGCAATGTAGCTCAACTTTTGATTGTGTCTGAATTGACCATCGCAGAAGGCCCAGCTCCAGAAGCTGCCGTTAGCTTCGAAGATGTAGCCTTCACAGTAGAACGCGCTGTAGGTGAAGTATGTGACCGTTGCCGTCGCATCGACCCGACAACAGCAGAATGCAGCTACCACGCAGTCATCTGTGACCACTGTGCAAGCATCGTAGAAGAAAACTTTGCAGACGCAGTAGCAGAAGGATTTGAAGAGAAATAAGTTTGAAAAGTTCGTGGGAAACTCAATCTGAGAAGAAAAGACAACTAATCTTATAGTCTATAAAACGTATTGTATCAAGGTTTTGAATATCTGATATGATGCGTTTTTATAATGCTAGAAGATTATTGTCGTTTTCTTGTTTCAATTAATACTCTTCGAAAATCTCTTCAAACCACGTCAGCGTCGCCTTACCGTACTTAAGTACAGCTTGCGGCTAGCTTCCTAGTTCGCTTTTTGATTTTCATTGAGTATAACTTTACATCGTTGTATAGTGGATTGAATCTAGAACAGTACGCCGTGGTTGCTAAAATATTTCTATACATTAATTTGACTTTCCTAATCAATTTGTTCACATCTTATTTCAATCTACTATATATTGTTGAATTTCAAAAAGCTCATGAATCATCTGAAAAGTAGATTTCATGAGCTTTTATCTGTTGACGTTCTAAATGGATTCATCAATCAAGTGTTTAAGATTTGATAGGAGATGCTCCAAAGTTAGGACTGTTTTCTGCTGGTGAGCTAGTTGGTAGAGATGTTGAAAGTAGTCTTGAATATCGTTTTCAAAATTTTGAGGTAGATGAGAGCAATTGTTTTTTGCGAACTGGAGCATGCGTTTTTCTCCTGGATGGAGCTGCTCATTGAAGGCGAAGAGCAAATCGAAATAAGAGGCGAAAAACTCACTAGTGCGGTGATTGATGCTGAGTAAATCTTGGCGTTTGAGGGCTTTTTTGATTTGTCTTGAAAAAGCTGGCATAGCTTGGTCGAGAAGCAGGGACTGCTTGTTTATGATATTCTTTTTCAGTTCAGCTGGATAAGGAAGATTGTACTTTTTCTGGAGGGCAGCATAGCGACCATCTTGATCGTATATAATCTTACTGTTGAGAAGATTGTACCACATACAAGTAGTGTAAGAATTCTGGGCTTGGTGCTCTAAAACTACGGCTTGTAAATCTTTGTCAAATTCGTCCAAAGAGCGGTAAATCAGCTCGATTTCGATACCATTATTGAGAACACAATCGTCTTCCAATTCCCAAAATTGAATACCGATTTCCATATAGGAGCAGTATTTACTGAGAATTTCTTTTCGTATGTCTGGCGAGAGAGGAGCACTGAGATAGACATATACATCATAATCAGAGTCTTTGTCAAAATCTTGTCCGGCCCGTGAACCTCCTAGAGCTAGAGCCTCTACTTGCTCTAGTTGAGCCAATTCTTTAAAGAGATGTTGTGGCATAATGTTAACCTTCTTTATTTTTTGACATCATTCTAACAAAAAGTAAGGAGACTAGCAAGGGTGAAATGGAAATTTCTTTTCACATATTTGCTTAATTTTATTTCATATTATGCAAGTTTTTATTTTATAATTTCAGAAAATGCTTTTTTTTTTAAGCAAATATGATACAATTTTATTTGAAAAAAATAAAAAGGAGATTTTATTATGAAATCAAAAACACTTGCTTTAATTGGTGGTATCGTCGGTCTTGTGGGAGGAATTTTACTTCTTATTGGTCCTTTTGTCTTGTTGGGAACAGCGGTAAATACAGCTGCTACAACTCTTAATGGAGGAGCTACTGCAGGGGCTATTTCAGGTGTTGCCTTACTCTTGAATGCCTTGAAGATTGCAAATCTTGTTCTTGGAATCATTGCTATTGTTTACTATAAAGGAGATAATCGTGTAGGTGCAGCTCCGTCTGTACTAATGATTGTTTCTGGTGGAGTTAGTCTCATTCCATTCTTAGGATGGGTTGGGGGCATCCTTGCTATTATCGGAGGATCTCTATTCCTTGCAACATTGAAAAAATTCAAATCAGAAGAATAAAAGGTGTTTTAGCATGAAAAGAACAAAAAAGTTTATCGGTCTAGGAGTAGTTCTATTATCTGTTTCTCTTCTCGTTGCATGTGGAGCACAAAGTTCAAAGACTACTTCAACAAGTAATGATGAGAAGACAGTAGCAACATCTAATACCTCAAAAGAAACAATCACTTTTGATACACCGGTTGTAACAGACGATGCGATTGAATCAATGCGTACTTATGCAGATTATATAGATCTTTATAAAAAGATTTTTGATGATTATTTTACTAAAGCTGAGGAAAGTTTCAAAGGAACAGCTATGGAAAATAATGAGTCGTTTACCAAACTAAAAGAGTCAACTCAAAAATTATTCGATGCACAGAAAAAAATATATGATTTGCTAGGGTCAACTGAGCTCAAGGAAGATGATAAATCAAAATTGTCTCAACAATTGAAAGATTTTAGAGACAATTTGCAAAAACAGTTGAAAACTTTGACATCGCAACTACAATAAGATAGAAATTATTTTTTGTAGTAACTGAGAATGATTGGTAAAATTACACCCCAAATGTTAGAAATTGGGGTGTTTTTTAAAGATTAAATAATAGACTTCCTGCGAAACTAAAATCCTAGTTCACGGTTGATAATTCCAGCAATCAAATTCATTCGTAATCCAAACCGTTTGCGTCGATTTCGATAGGTTGTTGAAAATATTTTAAACGTTTTTACTTTGGCAAAAATATTCTCAACCTTGATTCTCTCTTTGGATAGCGCATGGTTATAGGCTTTATCTTCAAGAGTTAGTGGCTTAAGTTTGCTTGATTTCCTCGGAGTTTGCGCTTGTGAATACATCTTCATGATCCCTTGATAACCACTGTCTGCCAAGATTTTACCAGCTTGTCCGATGTTTCTGCGACTCATTTGAACAATTTCATATCGTGGCAATAGTTCACCGCAATATCCAAAGAAACAATTCTCCCTTGGCTTGTGGCAATCGCTTGAGCCTTCATAGTATGGCATTTCTTTTTACCAGAATAATTGGCTAGTTGATTTTTTTAGGACGATTGATTTTTACCTCTGTTGCATCCACAATCA
>NZ_SPGF01000005.1 GCF_005844455.1 Streptococcus mitis
GCTTAAATCGTACATCAGTTAATTGTTTGCTTGCTTCATAATTCATAGAACTATTGTACCATATTTTGTTTCGCAGGAAGCCTAATGAAGATAGAATAGAAACAACCAAAAACAATGTGATTGTCAAACAGTCCTTTCCTTTTTGGTTTTGACTAGCTTTTTTGTGAAAAATTGTGTAAAATAGAATAGATAAACGAGGGGAAACCTCGGAAAATTTAAAGGAGAATCCATCTAATGGTAAAATTGGTTTTTGCTCGCCACGGTGAGTCTGAATGGAACAAAGCTAACCTTTTCACTGGTTGGGCTGATGTTGATTTGTCTGAAAAAGGTACACAACAAGCGATTGACGCTGGTAAATTGATCAAAGAAGCTGGTATCGAATTTGACCAAGCTTACACTTCAGTATTGAAACGTGCTATCAAAACAACTAACTTGGCTCTTGAAGCTTCTGACCAATTGTGGGTTCCAGTTGAAAAATCATGGCGCTTGAACGAACGTCACTACGGTGGTTTGACTGGTAAAAACAAAGCTGAAGCTGCTGAGCAATTTGGTGATGAGCAAGTTCACATCTGGCGTCGTTCATACGATGTATTGCCTCCAAACATGGACCGTGATGATGAGCACTCAGCTCACACTGACCGTCGTTATGCTTCACTTGACGACTCAGTCATCCCAGATGCTGAAAACTTGAAAGTGACTTTGGAACGTGCCCTTCCATTCTGGGAAGATAAAATCGCTCCAGCTCTTAAAGATGGTAAAAACGTATTCGTAGGAGCTCACGGTAACTCAATCCGTGCCCTTGTGAAACACATCAAACACTTGTCAGATGATGAAATCATGGGTGTAGAAATCCCTAACTTCCCACCATTGGTATTCGAATTCGACGAAAAATTGAACGTCGTAAAAGAATACTACCTTGGAAAATAAAAAATTGTAAGTCTAGAATTGATTTCTAGGCTTTTTATGTTAGTATGGTAGTATGATAAGGAATAAAAAACAAGATTATGTACTGACCTACAAGCAACCAGCTTCAACCACTTACAAGGTCTGGGAAGAAGAGGCCTTACCGATAGGTAATGGTTCTTTAGGTGCTAAAGTTTTTGGTCTTATAGGGGCTGAGCAGATTCAATTTAATGAAAAAAGTCTCTGGTCTGGTGGTCCACTTCCTGATAGTTCAGATTATCAGGGTGGAAATCTTCAGGACCAGTATGGTTTTTTAGCTGAAATTCGGCAGGCTTTGGAAAAGAGAGATTACAATCGGACAAAAGAATTGGCTGAGCAGCACCTAGTCGGACCAAAAACGAGTCAATATGGAACCTATCTGTCTTTTGGAGATATTTTCATAGAGTTCAGCCAGCAAGGTAATTCTCTGTCTCAGGTGACGGACTATCAGAGACAGCTGAATATCAGTAAGGCGCTTGCGACGACTTCTTATGCTTTTAAGGGAACGAGATTTGAACGAGAAACCTTTACCAGTTTTCCAGATGATCTATTGGTTCAGCGTTTTAGTCAGGAAGGGTCGGAAAGTCTAGATTTTACTATAGAACTGTCCTTGACCCGTGATTTGGCTTCTGATGGAAAGTATGAGCAGAAAAAGTCTGATTACAAGGAATGCCAGCTGGATATCACTGGTTATCATATCTTGATGAAGGGACGGGTTAAGGATAATGACCTGCAGTTTGCTAGTTATCTAGCTTGGCAAACGGATGGAGACATTAGAGTCTGGTCGGATAAGGTTCAGATATCAGGAGCCAGTTATGCCAATCTTTTCTTGGTAGCTAAGACGGATTTTGCCCAAAATCCTGCTAGCAATTATCGCAAGAAACTAGATTTGGAGCAGCAAGTAAAGGACTTGGTGGACACAGCTAAAGAAAAGGGTTATGACCAATTGAAGTCTAGGCATATTCAGGACTACCAAGCCTTATTCCAGAGTGTTCAATTGGATTTGGGGGCTGAGCTTGACGCCTCTACTACAGATGTGTTGCGAAGAAACTATAAGCCACAAGAGGGGCAGGCTTTGGAGGAACTGTTCTTCCAGTATGGACGGTATTTATTGATTAGTTCGTCCAGAGATTGCCCAGATGCGCTACCAGCTAACCTGCAAGGAGTCTGGAATGCGGTCGACAATCCTCCTTGGAATTCGGATTATCACCTGAATATCAACCTGCAGATGAATTATTGGCTAGCCTATGTTACTAATCTTCTAGAGACGGCCTTTCCGGTCATCAACTATATCGATGATTTGCGTGTCTATGGTCGCCTAGCGGCTGCAAGGTATGCAGGCATCGTTTCTCAGGAAGGGGAGGAGAAAGGTTGGTTGGTTCATACTCAAGCGACTCCTTTTGGCTGGACGGCACCTGGTTGGGATTACTACTGGGGGTGGTCACCAGCTGCCAATGCTTGGATGATGCAAACGGTTTATGAGCTCTACTCATTTTACAGGGACCAAGACTATCTCAGGGAGAAAATTTATCCCATGTTGAGGGAAACGGTTCGTTTTTGGAATGCTTTTTTACATGAGGATAAGGAGGCCCAGCGTTGGGTATCTTCTCCGTCTTATTCTCCAGAACATGGGCCGATTTCGATTGGCAATACCTACGACCAATCTCTGATTTGGCAATTATTTCATGATTTTATTCAGGCTGCTCAAGAATTGGGACTGGATGAGGACTTGTTGACTGAGGTCAAGGAGAAGTTTGACTTGCTTAATCCTCTGCAAATCACTCAATCTGGTCGAATCAGGGAGTGGTATGAGGAGGAAGAATAGCATTTTCAAAATGAGAAAGTGGAGTCCCAACATCGTCATGCTTCCCATCTGGTGGGACTTTATCCTGGAAATCTCTTTAGTCATAAGGGAAAGAGTATCTTGATGCGGCGCGTGATAGCCTCAATGATCGTGGAGATGGGGAAACAGGCTGGTCCAAGGCTAATAAGATCAATCTCTGGGCGCGTTTGGGAGATGGCAATCGAGCCCATAAATTATTAGCAGAGCAGTTAAAGGCATCCACCTTGCCCAATCTTTGGTGTAGCCATCCACCTTTTCAGATAGATGGTAATTTTGGTGCTACTAGTGGTATGGCGGAAATGTTGCTCCAGTCTCATACAGCTTATCTGCTACCTCTAGCTGCCCTACCCGATGCTTGGTCTTCAGGTTCCGTTTCAGGTTTAATGGAACGTGGACATTTTGAAGTTAGCATGAGGTGGGAGGATAAAAAACTCTTACAGATGACCATTTTATCAAGGAGCGGAGGAGATTTACGAGTCTCTTATCCAGATATTGAAAATAGTGTGATTGAAGTCAATCAAGAAAAAGCAAAAGTGAATTGCACAGAGAAAGATTGTATTTCGGTGGCAACAGCAGAAGGTGATCTGGTTCAATTTTATTTTTAAGCAGATAATGGAAGGCAGTGAATTTAGACTGCCTTTTTTGAAGGGGTTGAGAATGTAAGTAGTTTCCAACTAGTTGAAAAAGTGTTATACTGGTAGTAGAAAGTAATTTGTTTGAGAGAGTGGGTCTGATGGCTTATATTGAGATGAAACACTGTTACAAGCGTTATCAGGTTGGGGACACGGAGATTGTGGCCAATCGTGATGTGAATTTTGAAATTGAAAAAGGGGAGTTGGTGATTATTCTAGGTGCGTCAGGTGCTGGTAAGTCAACAGTTCTTAACCTTCTTGGGGGAATGGATACCAATGACGAGGGAGAAATCTGGATTGATGGTGTCAATATTGCAGACTATAGTTCCCACCAGCGCACCAATTACCGTAGAAATGATGTCGGTTTTGTTTTTCAGTTTTACAATCTAGTATCTAATCTGACAGCTAAGGAAAATGTGGAACTGGCCTCAGAAATTGTGATGGATGCCTTGGATCCTGAGCAGGTTTTGACAGATGTAGGTCTGGCTCATCGTCTTAATAATTTCCCAGCCCAGCTTTCTGGAGGGGAGCAGCAGCGAGTCTCCATTGCACGCGCAGTAGCCAAAAATCCTAAAATCCTCCTTTGTGATGAACCGACTGGAGCCTTGGATTATCAGACGGGCAAGCAGGTTTTGAAAATTCTCCAAGATATGTCTCGTCAAAAGGGAGCGACGGTGCTCATCGTGACTCATAATGGAGCTTTGGCGCCCATTGCTGATCGCGTGATTCATATGCACGATGCCAGTGTCAAGGATGTGGTGATCAACCAGCATCCTCAGGATATCGACAGTTTGGAGTACTAGCATGATCAAGCGAAAAACCTATTGGAAGGACTTAATTCAGTCCTTCACAGGCTCCAAGGGACGTTTTTTATCTATCTTGACCTTGATGATGTTGGGCTCTCTAGCCTTAGTAGGCCTCAAAGTAACTAGCCCCAATATGGAGGCGACCGCCAATGACTATTTAACGACTGCTCAAACCTTGGATTTGGCAGTCATGTCTAACTATGGTTTGGATCAAGCAGATCAAGAAGAACTAGGACAGACGGAGGGCGCAGAGGTTGAGTTTGGCTATTTGACAGATGTGACTATGGAGAATGGGCAGGATGCCATTCGGCTGTACTCCAAACCAGAGCGAATTTCAAACTTTCAGCTAAGAGAGGGACGACTTCCTCAGTCAGACAAGGAAATTGCTTTGGCCACTCATTTGCAAGGCCAATACATCGTGGGACAGGAGATTAGTTTTAAAGAAAAAGAAGAGGGTCATTCCTCTTTAAAAGACCATACTTATACCATTACTGGTTTTGTGGATTCGGCTGAAATCCTCTCCCAGCGAGATATGGGCTACGCAGGAAGTGGAAGTGGGACTCTGACAGCCTATGGGGTGATTTTACCTAGTCAGTTTGATCAGAAAGTTTACAATATAGCTCGTTTGAAATATCAAGATTTAGCAGGCTTAAATGCTTTCTCGGAAGCCTATGAAGAAAAATCCAAGCAACATCAGGAAGACCTTGAACAAGCTTTGTCAGATAATGGCAAGGCACGTCTGCAACTCTTGAAAAAAGAAGGACAAGAGTCTCTAGATAAAGGTCAAGAGACACTTGACAAGGCTGAGACTAATTTGCAGGAAGGCAAGCGTCGTTTAGCAACTGCTCAAACTCGTTTACAGGCTCAGGAAAGTCAATTAGCTTTGCTGCCTCAAAATCAGAGAGATCAGGCCAGTGCTCAACTTACCCAAGCCAAGCAGGAATTGAGCAAGGAAGAGGATAAACTAAAGCAAGCTGAACAAAATCTAGCCCAAGAAAAGGAAAAATTAGACAAACATCAGCAAGTCTTGGACGATTTGTCCGAGCCCAAGTATCAGGTCTATAATCGTCAGACCATACCTGGCGGTCAGGGCTACCTCATGTACAGCAATGCTTCAGCCAGTATTCGGGCAGTGGGCAATATCTTTCCGGTAGTGCTTTATGCCGTAGCAGCTATGGTGACCTTTACAACTATGACTCGTTTTGTGGATGAAGAGCGAACACATGCAGGGATTTTTAAGGCCTTGGGCTATCGTAGTAAGGATATTATCGCCAAGTTTCTCCTCTACGGTCTAGTGGCTGGGACTGTCGGAACAGCTCTAGGTAGTATACTTGGTCATTGTTTGCTAGCCAGTGTGATTTCAAGTGTTATTACAGAAGGTATGGTGGTGGGAGAAACCCAGATTCAGTTCTATTGGAGCTATAGTTTACTAGCTCTTGGCTTGAGTTGGTTGGCAAGTGTGTTACCAGCCTATCTGGTGGCTAGGAAGGAACTGCACGATGAAGCAGCCCAGCTTTTACTGCCTAAACCACCTGTTAAAGGAGCTAAAATCTTACTAGAGCGCATCGGTTTTATCTGGCGTCGTCTCAGTTTTACCCATAAGGTAACAGCCCGCAATATCTTTCGTTATAAGCAACGGATGTTGATGACGGTCTTTGGTGTGGCAGGTTCAGTCGCTCTGCTCTTTGCAGGCTTGGGAATCCAATCCTCTGTAGCAGGAGTTCCATCTAGACAGTTTCAACAAATCCAACAGTATCAGATGATTGTCTCTGAAAATCCTAGTGCGACCAATCAAGACAAGGCAGAGCTAGAAGAAGTGTTGAAAGGGCAGGATATTCAAGCCTACCAGAAAATTTATTCTAAGACGCTAGACAAGGATTTCAAAGGTAAGGCTGGTCTCCAAACCATTACCCTTATGATGACAGATAAGGAAGATTTGACACCCTTTATCCATCTGCAACATCATCAGCAAGAGCTGACATTAAAAGATGGCGTCGTTATTACAGCTAAACTAGCCCAGCTTGCAGATCTCAAGGTTGGTCAGACTTTAGAAATTGAAGGTCAGGAGCTAAAGGTAGCCGCTATTACTGAGAACTATGTTGGTCACTTTATTTATATGAGTCAAGCTAGCTATGAGCAAATTTACGGACAGGTGCCGCAAGCTAATACTTATCTGGTCTCGCTAAAGGATTCTAGTGCTACTAGTATTGAAAGGCAGGCAGGCTTGCTTATGAATCAATCTGCGGTGTCCAGCGTTGTCCAGAATGCTTCAGCCATTCGACTCTTTGACTCCGTCGCTAGCTCACTCAATCAGACCATGACCATCTTGGTCATCGTATCGGTTCTGTTGGCTATTGTTATCCTCTACAATTTGACCAATATCAACGTGGCTGAGAGAATCCGTGAACTCTCCACTATCAAGGTTCTCGGTTTTCATAATAATGAAGTCACTCTCTATATTTACCGTGAAACGATTGTACTATCTCTTGTGGGAATCGTACTTGGTCTGGTCTCAGGTTTCTATTTACACCAATTTTTGATTCAAATGATTTCGCCTGCGACTATTCTCTTTTATCCTCAGGTAGGCTGGGAGGTCTATGTAATCCCAGTGGCAGCAGTAAGCATCATTTTGACCCTGCTTGGTTTCTTTGTCAATCATCATCTGAGAAAGGTTGATATGTTAGAAGCCTTGAAATCTGTAGAGTAATACTCTTTGAAAATCTCTTCAAATCACGTCAGCTTCGCCTTGCTGTAACTAGATTCCTAACTTGTTCTTTGATTTTCATTGAGTATAAGGCGATTGTTCTTATCTAATTGAACTTATATTTACTCGTATTCAAAAATCCTCCGTTTCAAAGAGCAGGAATGAAACTCTTTGTGACAGAGGATTTTTTTCTATAGGGCTTTAGCGGCTGCAATTGCGGCTTCGAAGTTTGGTTCAGAGTTGATATTGTCCACGTATTCAACGTAGCGAATGGTATTGTCAGTAATCGAGGACAAAGACTGCGCGTGCCAATAGGTGCCACTCATTGATTAAGAGGGCATAATCACGTCCAAAGGAATGGTCTAAATAGTCTGAAAGCAAGATGGCATTTTCAATACCTTCAGCCCCACACCAACGTTTTTGGGCAAAAGGGAGGTCCATGGAAACAGTCAGGACAACCGTATTATCCAGTCCAGCCAGTTCTTCATTAAAACGACGCGTTTGAGTTGAGCAGATGCCTGTATCGATAGAAGGCACGACACTCAAGACTTTTTTCTTGCCATCAAAATCAGCCAGAGATTTTTTAGAAAGGTCTGTTGTAGTGAGAGAAAAATCAAGTGCCTTGTCGCCGACTTGTAGTTGTTTACCTGTAAAGCTCACAGGATTTCCGAGGAAAGTTACCATAAGATACTCCAATCTTTTTTCTTCCATTTTAGCTGAAACAGTCAGAATTTTCCAATGATTTAACCGGAAATATGGGCAGAGAAAAAACGCCAGCTCATGTGAGAATGACGTTTTTCAGAGGCTTATATTCAATGAAAATCAAAGAGCAAACTAGGAAGCTAGCCGCAGGTTGCTCAAAGCATCGCTTTGAGGTTGCAGATAAAGCTGACGTGGTTTGAAGAGATTTTCGAAGAGTATTATTTTGCCAATCCTTCAGCAATCTTATCAAGGTTGTATTTCATCATGTTGTAGTAGCTGTCGCCTTCTTTACCTTGTTCTGCGATAGAGTCAGTAAAGATTTGAGCGTAGATTGGGATGTTTGTGTCTTTAGAAACAGTTTTCATTGGACGGTCATCCACACTTGATTCTACAAAGAGTGATGGAACTTTTGATTGGCGAAGTTTTTCAACCAAGGTCTTGATTTGGTCAGGTGTTCCTTCTTCTTCAGTGTTGATTTCCCAGATGTAGGCACTTGGGACACCATAGGCTTTAGAGAAGTATTTGAAGCATCCTTCACTGGTTACGATAAGTTTTTTCTCAGCGGGGATGTTGTTAAATTTCTCTTTAGCTTCCTTATCAAGCTTGTCTAGTTTTTCAGTATATTCCTTGAGATTTTTTTCGTAGAATTCCTTGTTGCTAGGGTCTTTAGCGCTCAATTGTTTTGCGATATTTTTAGCAAAGATCATACCGTTTTCAAGGTTGAGCCAAGCGTGTGGGTCTTCTTTGCCTTTTTCGTTTTGACCTTCAAGGTAGATAACATCAACGCCTTCGCTGACTGCAAAGTAGTCTTTGTTTTCAGTTTTCTTGGCATTTTCAACCAATTTGGTAAACCAAGCATTGCCACCTGTTTCAAGGTTGATCCCATTATAGAAAATCAAATCAGCTTGAGAAGTTTTCTGAACGTCTTCAGGAAGTGGTTCGTATTCGTGTGGGTCTTGACCAACAGGAACGATACTGTGAAGATCAATCTTGTCGCCAGCAATATTTTTAGTAATATCAGCGATGATTGAGTTAGTGGCAACAACTTTTAGTTTTTGACTAGAAGCTGCATCTTTTTTTCCACTAGCACATGCTACAAGAGCAATGACGGAAAGAAAGAGAACGAGTAATGTACCTAATTTTTTCATTAGATCCTCCAATTTTATTGGGGCTTTGCCCCTTATTTTAACAAATGTTTATTTTTTAGTTTCAAATATCGTTGTTTTGGAGCGATAAAGAAACTAATGAGAAAGAAACTAGCGGCTGTAAGCACGATACTAGAACCTGCCGCAACGTTAAAGCTATAGCCGATAAAGAGTCCTAAAACTGAAGCTGTTGCTCCAAAGGTTGAGGAAAGGAAAATCATGCTTTTCAGGCTATTAGCATACAGATAAGCAGTTGCCGCTGGGGTAATCAGCATGGCTACAATCAGGATAGTTCCGACACTTTGCATGGCTGTCACAGACACGAGAGTTAGGAGTACCATGAGTAAGTAGTGATAGAAATTGACAGGCATTCCCATGGCTTTAGCCAAGAGTTCATCAAAGGAAGTGATCAAGAGTTGCTTGAAGAAAATCCAGATTAACAAGAGAATGGCTACTCCCACACCCATAGTAATAAACATATCTGTATCTTGGACGGCTAGGATATTACCAAAAAGGATATGGAAAAGGTCGGTTGAACTTTTAGCGACACCAATCAAGATGATACCGAGGGCTAAGAAAGAAGAAAAGGTAATGCCGATGGCGGTATCGCTTTTGATAATCGAGTTTCCCTTGATGTAGGTAATGATGATAGCAGCTAGTAGTCCAAAGGCAATGGCTCCGATAAAGAAGTCAAGGCCCAAGATAAAGGAAAGGGCTACACCTGGCAAGACAGCATGTGAAATGGCATCTCCCATGAGTGACATCCCGCGTAGGATGATGAAACATCCCACAGCTCCAGCTACGACCCCGATGACAATAGCTGTTATCAAGGCATTTTGTAAGAAATGGAATTTTTGCAATCCATCGATAAATTCTGCAATCATAGGTCACCTCCATTGAAAAATAGTCGATTACCGTAAGCTTCTTTGAGATTGGCTTTGGTAAAGGTTTCTTTGGTTGGGCCAAAGGCAATGACTTCTCGATTGACAAGTAAGACTTGATCAAAGTAGTGGGGAACCTTGCTGAGGTCGTGGTGGACGATGAGAACTGTCTTACCAGCTTTTTTCAGATCTCTCAGCGTATTCATGATGATTTCCTCACTGACTGAGTCAATCCCAACAAAGGGTTCATCCAAGAGGATATAGTCGGTTTCCTGCACCAAACATCTGGCAATCAAGACCCGCTGGAACTGACCTCCAGACAGTTGACTGATTTGCCGTTCAGCGTAGTCAGCTAGGTCGACGATTTCAAGGGCCTCTTGCACTTTCTTCCAATGTTTAGCCTTTAAACTTCGAAAGAGAGGGATAGAGGGAAAGAGTCCTAACGAGACACATTCCTTGACCTTGATGGGAAAGTTGTAGTCGATATGGATTTTTTGTTCGACATAGGCGACTCGATGTAAGGATTTTTTAACTTCCTTGTCATCTAGAAATGCCTGACCTTGATGTGGGATAATTCCCAGCATCCCTTTTAATAATGTTGATTTCCCAGCACCGTTTGGACCAATGATACCGGTAATTGTTGGTCCATGGAGCACTAGTGAAATATCCTTAAGTGCCAACGTTTCTTTGTAGGAGACACTTAGGTTTTCGATATGTATCATATAGTTGTATTCCTTTCGTTTCTTAATATACATTAAAAAAAAAATTAAGTCAAGTTAATTTTTGAAAAAATTAAAATAATAACTAAAAAATGATGGAAAATGATGGAATGATGGAAAAAAGAAATGACCTGAACCCGTAAACACGGAATAACTTAATAACATTTTAAGCGGAATGTAATAGACTTAAAAACTGTCTTTTTACGATATTGTCTGCTACTTTACCTATTTGTCCCTTGTATGATGAGTATTTTCTTGATCTGGTTTTAAATTTAGAGCATAGCAAGGATTCTTCTTTCATTATTCTTAAAACTCTTTTATGGTTGATATTAAAGCCTTTGTTTTTTAATACCATAGTTAAATATTCCATTACTAGTTTGATTTTAAATTCTTTTGTGTATTTTGGCATACTAAAACCCCTCCATCCGTGTTCCGGATTTTGGGGTTCAGGTCAAAAGTTCATTTTTAATTGCATTCCAAGGTAATTTTTGTTAAGCTAAAAACAAGTACAAATGAAAGCGAGAACAAGATGACACGTTATCAAGACGATTTTTATGATGCAATCAATGGAGAATGGCAGAAGACTGCTGAAATCCCAGCAGATAAGTCTCAAACTGGAGGTTTTGTGGATTTAGACCAGGAAATTGAAGACCTGATGCTGGCGACAACAGACAAGTGGTTGACAGGAGAAGAGGTGCCTGAGGATGCTATCTTGGCAAACTTTGTCAAATACCATCGCCTAGTTCGTGATTTTGACAAGAGAGAAGCTGACGGTATCACGCCTGTTTTGCCTCTCCTTAAAGAATTCCAAGAATTGGAGACTTTTGCAGATTTTACAGCTAAACTAGCAGAGTTTGAGCTTGCTGGCAAACCTAATTTCCTTCCTTTTGGTGTATCGCCAGACTTTATGGATGCTCGAATCAACGTTCTGTGGGCTAGTGCTCCAAGCACAATCTTGCCAGATACGACCTACTATGCTGAAGACCATCCTCAGCGCGAGGAACTCTTGACTCTTTGGAAAGAAACTAGCGCAAATCTCCTCAAGGCTTATGATTTCTCTGATGAAGAAATTGAAGACTTGCTAGAAAAAAGACTTGAATTGGACCGTCGAGTTGCGGCAGTGGTGCTCTCTAATGAAGAAAGTTCAGAATATGCTAAACTCTACCATCCATATTCTTATGAAGATTTCAAAAAATTCGCGCCTGCCCTACCTTTGGATGACTTCTTCCAAGCCGTTCTTGGACAAGTACCAGACAAGGTGATCGTAGACGAGGAACGTTTCTGGCAAGCAGCAGATCAATTCTATAGTGAAGAAGCCTGGCCTCTTCTCAAGGCAACCTTGATTTTTAGTGTTGTGAATCTCTCAACCAGCTATTTAACGGAAGAAATCCGTGTCTTGTCAGGTGCCTACAGTCGTGCCCTTTCTGGAGTTCCAGAAGCCAAAGACAAGGTTAAGGCAGCCTACCAGCTAGCACAAGGTCCTTTCAAACAGGCCTTGGGTCTCTGGTATGCCCATGAAAAATTCTCTCCAGAAGCTAAGGCGGACGTAGAGAAAAAAGTGGCAACTATGATTGATGTCTATAAGGAGCGCTTGGCTAAAAATGACTGGCTGACTCCTGAAACTCGTGACAAGGCCATCGTCAAACTCAATGTCATCAAGCCTTATATCGGTTACCCAGAAGAATTGCCAGAACGTTACAAGGACAAGGTGGTCGATGAAAATGCTAGTCTTTTTGACAATGCCTTAGCGTTTGCGCGTGTGGAAATCAAGCACAGTTGGAGCAAGTGGAACCAGCCTGTAGACTACAAGGAGTGGGGCATGCCTGCTCATATGGTCAATGCTTACTACAATCCACAGAAGAATCTGATTGTCTTCCCAGCGGCCATTTTACAGGCTCCTTTCTATGACTTGTATCAGTCATCTTCTGCTAACTACGGTGGGATTGGTGCAGTTATTGCCCATGAAATTTCCCACGCCTTTGATACCAACGGAGCCTCCTTTGATGAAAATGGTAGCCTTAAGGATTGGTGGACCGAGAGTGACTATGCTGCCTTCAAGGAGAAAACACAAAAAGTTATTGACCAGTTTGATGGACAGGATTCTTATGGTGCAACCATCAACGGTAAATTGACTGTGTCAGAAAACGTGGCTGACTTGGGAGGAATTGCTGCAGCACTTGAAGCAGCTAAGCGAGAACCAGACTTCTCCGCAGAAGAATTCTTCTACAACTTCGGTCGCATCTGGCGCATGAAAGGTCGTCCAGAATTTATGAAACTCTTAGCTAGCGTCGATGTGCACGCGCCAGCTAAACTCCGTGTCAATGTGCAAGTGCCAAACTTCGATGATTTCTTTACAACCTATGATGTCAAAGAAGGCGACGGTATGTGGCGTTCACCAGAAGAGCGCGTGATTATTTGGTAAGACAAAGAGTCTGAGACAAAATAGTTCTCAGTTACAAAAAGCTAGAGATTCCCAATTGCGGAACTCTAGCTTTTTTATTTTAAGTCGTTCTCTTATTGTATTTCAGGAGGTTGTTGGTCCTAAGTACCAATCCCATGTCAATTTTTACTTGATATAGTATATTGAATCTAGAATAGTACGCAATGGTTGCTAAAATATTTCTATACATTAATTTGACTTTCCTAATCAATTTGTTCACATCTTATTTCAATCTACTATATATACCTCTCAGATTGCATCTCTTATAACCTAAACAAGCCTTTATCTGTCCAAAAACAGGTTCCACATCAATCTTACGTTAAGCGAAAATCTGTCTACCTTCAGGAGATGAAAGCACTTGATATTCTTTCGTTTTTAAGTCTTGATAGCTCTCATATTTTTCAGAACGTACTGAAAAATTATCCTTGATTTTACGCAAGACTTTCTTGACGATCAAGATAATCAATGCTTGAAAAAATAAAAACTAGAAAAACAGAGAAATAAAAGCTAGGAATACAGCTTTGTTAAAACCTCAATTCTCATATCCTAAAAAGAATTGTGTTATAATCAAACTATGAAGTATTTAAAACTATTAAAATCTTGCCTCACTTTTACAAAAGTTAATGATAATCCTTTTCGCTCAATTATCTTAACGATATCTATATTGATTATTCTATTGATGGGTTACTTCAGTAACAATTATTCCATACCTAGCATATCCTCTATAGGTTTGTTTACCCTATTTTATTATCGAAATATCCCTTCAAAATCCTTGATGAAATTTCTAGGAATTATAGGCATAACCTTATTACTATCTTTTATATTAGGTCTCCTATCTGCTATATCGCCATGGCTTTCACCTATTGTTGTTGGAATAGTTGCCTTTATCAGTCGTTTATTGACACGCTTATACGATATTCATAAACCTGGAGCTCTATTTTATGTAATGGTTTGTGCTATGGGTGTCAACTTATCTCTGCCGTTATCAAGGCTCTTTGAGATAAGCTGTTTTTTTGCTTTAGGTATTTTCTTAAGTTTAATTGGCGGATATAGTATTAAACGACTAGATAAACGAAAAGAGGCGAGTTATTTAGATAAGACATTATTGACGGAAATTTTTAAACAAGATGCCGTTGCTCTTGTTGATGCCATATTTTACAGCATTGCTCTATTTTTGACAGTTTATATTAGTCACGTGTTAGGTTTAGGTAAACCTTATTGGGTAACAATGGCCTGTGCTTCCATTCTATTAGTTGAAAATCTTGAAGCGATGAAAAAACGTCATGTTCAATATTTACTAGGTAGTTCATTCGGTTTAATATTATCTATATTTTTATTTCAATTTAACATCAGTGGCCTATCGTTGATTTTAACGATTTCTTGTTTATATGGACTATCCCAATACTATGTGGTACGTAATTATGCTGTTGCAAATATTTTTATCAATCCCATGACTATTTTATTATCAACGCTAATTACAAAGACAGATTCAATAACATTAGTTGAGCTTCGTTTCATCGGGATAATATTAGGTAGCTTTATTGGACTTGGAACAGCGTGGCTAATGGAGAAAACACTACATTATATTACAACTTTGTCTGAATAGAAAAAAACAGCTGATATCATTGGTTTTTTGCTTGCTAGAAAAAGGGATTAAAGGTCTTTTCATGAGCGATGGTCGTAGCTGGACCATGCCCTGGATATACATCGTAGTTTGGTAGGGTGAAAAGTTGAGTCTGGATACTGTGAAGGAGTTGCTCCATACTACCAGTTGGAAGGTCTGTCCGTCCGATGGTTTCGCGGAACAGAGCATCTCCCGTCAAGACTAGGTGAGCATCAGGAAAGACGATAGAAACACCACCGATAGAGTGACCTGGTGTTGGCAAGACAGTAAAACGAAATTCCTCTAGTTGGTATTCTTCATGAAAGACAAAGGTGTATTCAGCTGGTTTTGCGACTACATCTGCCATATCATCGTGACGAGGGAGACCAGAGAGATTATCTACAGGTGTATAAAGCCAGCTGGCTTCACTCTCTGCTACATAAACTGGGGGATTTCCAAAAGTCTCACGAACAAAGTCCAGACTCATAATATGGTCGTAGTGGGTGTGGGTCAGGAGAATCGCACAGACTGGTTTGTTGATTTTCTCAATAGTCTTGCGAATAGCTTCCCAATGGCTACCTGGGTCAACCACAATCAGGTGTTGGTCCCCTTCCAGGTAATAAGTATTTTCATAGGCAACGGAATTCACGGTTTTATGGATTTTCATACTGGCTCCAATCTCAAAGAATGTACTAAACTAAGTATAGCATAGTTAGGAAGAATAAGTAAGGATTTAAAATGAACTTAAAAACCAGCATGACTAGATGAAGACAGGCTGGTTATCAATTTATCAATATTGGAGAGGTGTCAATTGCCCTTCATAGGTTGCATAAACTCCGTCATTAGCTTGTTTGATAGATGTGATGTTTAGAGTGCCACCGTAGTTAGCTTCTCGTTTATCACTATATTCACTATAAGTTATCCTATTGGGCAGGTTCTGGTCGTTAGCATAGTATTGAACGACTGTTTTTTTATAACTTTGCTGGTTGAATAGGAACAAACAGCTAACTCCTAACACTAGGAGAGCAAAGATAGAAATAGCAGTTTTTTCATAGGTGTTCTCCTTATAAACTAAAGGATAGAAGAAAGTATCTTGAGGATTTTTATACTCTTCGAAAATCAAATTCAAACCGCGTCAGCTTTATCTACAACCTCAAAGCGGTGCTTTGAGCAACCTGCGGCTAGTTTCCTAGTTTGCTCTTTGATTTTCATTGAGTATTAATTCCAAAATCCAGTCAAGGTACCAGTGTATGTGACACGAGTTCCACTGTTTAGCTTTCGTATCTTCAGGGGAATTGGGGGAAGTCAGAAATTCTTTGGGTTACAATATGGTTTCCGTTGGTCTATCTCTCCTTCTATCACCTAAGTTTAAAATCTAACTTCGTAATATATTATATACTAATAATTATGAATTATCAATCAATTCTGAATTATTTTTTTCCTATTCTGTTCCAATCTAGTTTTCATATTCTTAAAAAAGTGATAAAATGGTAGGAAGAATTGGAGAGTAGAAATGCCGAAAGAAGTGAATTTAACAGGCGAAGAAGTTGTCGCTTTAACCAAGGAATATTTAACGGAAGAGGATGTCCATTTTGTCCATAAGGCCTTGGTCTATGCGGTGGATTGCCATAGTGGTCAATACCGCAAATCAGGCGAGCCTTATATCATTCACCCTATCCAAGTGGCAGGTATTTTAGCCAAGCTCAAGCTGGACGCTGTAACGGTAGCTTGTGGTTTCTTGCATGATGTAGTGGAAGATACAGATGCGACCTTGGACGATTTGGAAAGAGAGTTTGGACCTGATGTGCGCGTAATCGTTGATGGGGTTACCAAACTTGGTAAGGTCAAGTACAAGTCTCATGAGGAACAGTTGGCTGAAAATCATCGTAAGATGCTTATGGCTATGTCTGAGGACATTCGTGTGATTTTGGTCAAACTGTCTGACCGCTTGCACAATATGCGGACGCTTAAACACCTTCGAAAAGACAAGCAGGAGCGCATTTCCAAAGAAACTATGGAGATCTATGCCCCACTTGCCCACCGTTTGGGGATTTCAAGTGTCAAATGGGAATTGGAAGACCTGTCTTTCCGTTACCTCAATCCAACGGAGTTTTACAAGATTACCCATATGATGAAGGAAAAACGCAGAGAGCGTGAAGCCTTGGTGGATGAGGTGGTCACAAAATTAGAGGAATATACGACGGATCGTCACTTGAAAGGGAAGATTTACGGTCGTCCCAAGCATATTTACTCGATTTTCCGCAAAATGCAGGACAAGAGAAAACGGTTTGAGGAAATCTATGACCTGATTGCCATTCGTTGCATTTTGGATACGCAAAGTGATGTTTATGCCATGCTTGGTTACGTGCATGAACTCTGGAAACCGATGCCCGGGCGCTTTAAAGACTATATTGCCAACCGCAAGGCCAATGGTTACCAGTCTATCCATACGACTGTTTATGGACCAAAAGGGCCGATTGAATTCCAGATTCGGACCAAGGAAATGCACGAGGTGGCTGAGTACGGGGTTGCGGCTCACTGGGCTTATAAGAAAGGCATTAAAGGGCAGGTCAACAGTAAGGAATCAGCTATTGGGATGAATTGGATCAAGGAGATGATGGAGCTCCAAGACCAGGCTGATGATGCCAAAGAATTTGTGGATTCAGTTAAGGAAAACTATCTGGCTGAGGAGATTTATGTCTTTACTCCAGATGGAGCTGTCCGTTCCCTTCCAAAAGATTCAGGACCGATTGACTTTGCCTACGAAATCCATACAAAAGTCGGGGAAAAAGCAACTGGGGCCAAGGTCAATGGTCGCATGGTCCCACTAACAACTAAGCTTAAGACAGGGGATCAGGTTGAGATTGTCACCAACCCCAACTCCTTTGGACCGAGTCGTGACTGGCTCAATATGGTCAAGACCAGCAAGGCGCGCAACAAGATTCGTCAGTTCTTTAAAAACCAAGATAAGGAATTGTCTGTCAACAAGGGTCGCGAAATGCTGATGGCTCAGTTCCAAGAAAATGGCTATGTAGCCAATAAATTCATGGACAAGCGTCGTATGGATCAAGTTCTGCAAAAGACCAGCTACAAGACAGAAGAATCCCTCTTTGCGGCCATTGGTTTTGGAGAAATCGGTGCGATTACCGTCTTTAATCGTCTGACTGAAAAGGAACGCCGTGAGGAAGAACGTGCCAAGGCCAAGGCGGAGGCAGAAGAACTTGTCAAAGGTGGCGAGATTAAGGTTGAAAATAAAGAAACCCTCAAGGTTAAGCATGAGGGTGGTGTGGTCATTGAAGGTGCGTCTGGTCTCCTAGTTCGGATTGCCAAGTGCTGTAATCCTGTGCCTGGTGACGACATTGTCGGCTATATCACTAAGGGGCGTGGTGTGGCTATTCACCGTGTGGACTGTATGAACCTGCGCGCCCAAGAAAACTATGAGCAACGTCTTCTTGATGTGGAATGGGAAGACCAATACTCTAGCTCAAATAAAGAATATATGGCTCATATCGACATCTACGGCCTCAACCGTACAGGACTGTTGAACGATGTACTGCAAGTTCTCTCAAACACAACCAAGAATATCTCGACAGTCAACGCCCAACCAACCAAGGATATGAAATTTGCCAATATCCATGTGTCCTTCGGCATTGCCAACCTCTCGACGCTAACCACGGTTGTGGACAAGATTAAGAGTGTGCCAGAAGTTTATTCTGTCAAACGGACCAACGGCTAATTGTCTGAGTTCTTACTAGAAAGGCTATTATGAAAATCATTATCCAACGGGTTAAAAAAGCCCAAGTCAGTATCGAAGGTCAGGTTCAGGGGAAAATCAATCAGGGGCTCTTATTACTGGTGGGTGTTGGACCAGAGGACCAAGTGGAAGATTTGGACTATGCTGTGAGAAAGCTTGTCAATATGCGGATTTTTTCAGACGCAGAAGGCAAGATGAATCTGTCTGTTAAAGATATTGAAGGACAAATCCTTTCTATTTCACAGTTTACCCTCTTTGCGGACACCAAGAAAGGCAATCGTCCAGCCTTTACAGGCGCAGCCAAGCCTGATATGGCATCAGACTTCTATGATGCTTTCAATCAAAAACTAGCTCAAGAAGTGCCCGTTCAGACAGGTATCTTTGGAGCGGATATGCAGGTTGAGCTGGTAAATGACGGACCAGTTACCATTATCCTTGATACGAAAAATAGATAAGAAAGACCAAGCCCAGCCGGCTTGGTCTTTCTATCATCTATTATAAAATACTCCAAAATGAAATCGGTTCTTGATAAGCTTTGGGGAAGTCTTGTTTCAGGATTTGGCAGGTGCGATAGGAAGGGATGAGATGCCCTAGGATGAGGAGACTTCCCTGAAGGAAAAGTGGAATATTCCTTAAAAATATCAAAGAGAGAATGATCAGGCTATCCCATAGGAGGATTTGTAAGGCAAAACGCCAGAATCTTGGTCTAATCTGAGAATAGAGTTGACTAAAGTGATCACAAAGTTGGTTGGAAAGATAGGTCAATAGCACAGGATGAAAGAAAATGAGCCAACCACTGTAAATCAAAATCCAATCCCAAGTAAGCCCCTCTTTAAATGCCAAAAATGCCAGCATAATTCCATCGATGACAAGGAGTTGAATGGTTTTAATATAGATGATGTTTTTCATGATAAAACCTCCTTTTCCTTAGAAACACTCCCACAAAGAGATGTGTTTCTAAGGAAAAGTCTAGATAGTTTTCTCTTAGGTAGTCAGTTGTCCTATAATATAAAGTAGAATGACAAGCAGTGACGATTGGCATAAGAGTGGAAAATCGCTGAGAACTAATGAAGGATAAGAGGACAAATAATAGAAAGTCGCTGATGAGCCCCCCTAAATAGTAGAAGCGAATCTTTTTATTTATTTGAGGATAAATCTCAGCGAATTGATGTTTGAGTCGGATAAGCAAGCGAAATAGCAGGAGTCCTTGAGCAAGGATGAAAATAAAGCCAGAGAGCAAGAGCCATTCTAAAGCTGCCTCGGGTCTAGTGCTAAAAAATGCAAATAATAGCAAATCAATGACTGTAATTGCTGTAAAATGGATTCTAAAGAGATTTTTCATGACAAGACCTCCCTCTTTTATCTAGCTTTATTCTACTCCAAACGAATAGGAGATACACCTAAAATGTTAAAAAATTTTAGTAAGGAGATTCTATTGAGTCAACTTGATTTTTTATTTGAGTTTTTCTGTTATCTTTCTTCTTCGTCATTCCAGACAAATAAGGCTCCGATTGCATTGAGGATATAAAAGATATATTTTCCAATATTGGCAAAATTTCCTTGAATGCCAACCTTTGTCAGCTGAACGAAATTGTAAATTAACCAAAAGCTCCACTGAGTTGTTAGTTTCAATGCATTCAAAGCATTGGCAATGAGGGAGAGTGCAAAGGCAATAGTTGTTACGTAGGCAAGGAGATTCATCTTGCCCCCATAGCCGATATAGTTGGTCGCAAAGGCAAAGAGGAAGGCGATGATGGAAATGATGATGTCCGCCAATTTTAGCTGTTTTTGGCTCATTTGGTTGGGCCTGCCTTCTTGCGAAGCTTCCCATTTCTTAATAGCAAAGGTATAAATGAGGAAGGTGACAGGATAGGTGATAATGGCCGCCTTATTTCCAAGGATATAGTCAATGGTGCCAGACAAAATCGTATTGACAATGCCAAAGTAATTTCCCCATTTGCTTAATTTCCCCGTGAAACGAGTGGATAACATGGAAATCCCGACATTGGTTACGGAAATCAATCCAAAGGGAACAAGAGCTGTCCATGGTCCCCAATCTACGAATTTATCGAGACGGGAGTTGAGGTAACCAGATGCGATTGCAATCCCAACGACTAGAGCAACCCCGAAGAGGTCAAACCATTTAGACGTCGCAAAAATTTTTAGTGATTTTTTCATAGGTTAAGGTATCTTTCTTGTTTTTTACGAACATTCTACAACTAAATGAGAGCAAAATCAAATAATATAGTGGATTGAAACTAGAGTAGTATACTACGGCTGCTAAAATATTTCTAGGAATTAATTTAACTTTCCTAATTAATTTATTCACATCTTATTTCAATATACTATAGAAATAAAACCCTGAAAATCAAACTTTCAGGGTTGGTAGGGGACTTGAGAAATTAGTCGATTTTTTCGACGTAGAGTTGTTTGGCAATGTCCATATTCACTTGTAAGTCCTCGTTTTTACTGAGGATAGTGAAGGTATTGCTGAAGCCATCAAACTGCTTGACTTGGAGCAGATCTCCGATGTGAAGTGAGTGCTTGTCCAGATAATGGAGAATGTCAAAGCTATCGTGCACCCGAGTCAGGCGGTAGGATCCAGCTTCCTTGATATCAGCTAGTGGGAGATTATTGATTTCAACCAGGAGTTCTCCCTTGGCCGGAATGGTTCCTCCGTGGGGACAGGTTTTAGGGAACCCTAGCAGTTTATCCAGTCTTTCCACGAAGAGGTCCGATACAGTATGTTCCAAGACCTCAGCTTCCTCGTGAATCTGGTCACTCGTATAGTCTAAATGATGAACTAGAAAAACTTCAATCAAGCGGTGTTTGCGATAGAGCTCAGAGACCAGTTTGAGCCCGAGGTCTGTCAGTAGATAGCCACATTCCTTGTCCTTAAGGATGAGATTTTCACTCTTCATCCGTTTAATCATTTCAGTTACGGCAGGGGGAGAGACTTGCATGCGGGCAGCAATTTCCTTGTTGGTAATTTTATGCAGGTCTATGCCGATTTCATAAATACATTTTAGATAATCTTCTTTATTCGGGGTCATTCGTTTCCTCTTGTTTAATATCTTTATCTAGTATATCAAAAAAAGCTAGATTTCTCTAGCTGTGACTTTTTATGTTATACTTATTGCAAGAGAAAAAACGAGGAGATGAATATGACAAAAATAGCTCTTCTTTCAGATATTCATGGAAATACCACCGCCTTGGAGGCTGTTTTGGCAGATGCTCGGCAACTAGGAGTGGATGAATACTGGCTTTTGGGAGATATTCTCATGCCGGGAACAGGGCGTAGAAGGATTTTGGACTTGTTGGATCAACTACCGATTACGGCTAGAGTTTTGGGAAACTGGGAAGACAGTTTGTGGCATGGTGTCCGCAAGAAATTGGATAGTACTCGTCCCAGCCAACGCTATCTCTTGCGCCAGTGCCAGTATGTTTTAGAGGAAATTTCCATAGAAGAAATTGAATTGCTCCATAATCAACCTCTCCAGATTCATCGTCAGTTTGGGAATTTGACGGTGGGAATTAGCCATCATCTGCCTGATAAGAACTGGGGGCGAGAGTTGATTCATACTGGGGCGCAAGAGGATTTTGACCGTTTGGTGACCAATCCATCTTGTGATATTGCTGTTTATGGTCATATTCACCAGCAGTTGCTTCGTTATGGGACTGGTGGGCAATTGATTGTCAATCCTGGTTCGATTGGGCAGCCTTTCTTTTTGGATGCCCAGTTGCGGAAGGACTTGCGGGCCCAGTATATGATTTTGGAGTTTGATGACAAGGGCTTGGTAGATATGGATTTCCGACGGGTGGACTACGATGTGGCAGCTGAATTGCAGCTAGCTAAAGACCTCAAACTCCCCTATTTTGAGGTTTACTATGAAAGTCTGGTCAATGGTATCCACCATACTCATCATCAGGAATTTCTGAGAGAATTGGCTCAGAAAGAGGGCTATGATAGGGAATTAGATGCCTGGTTGAAAAGTGGTAACAATTGACATTACAACTAAAAAGGGTATAATAAAAGAAAAAGAAGAGTAGAGGTAGGCTAGCCTCGTAAAAAGGAGAAGAGCATGCAAATTCCAAGTAGATTTACCATTGCGACTCATATGCTGATAATCATTGCCCTCAAGGGTAAGGAAAGCAAGGTGACCAGTGACTTTCTGGCTGCTAGTGTAGGGGTCAATCCTGTCATTATCAGAAAAACCTTGTCCCAGTTGAAGAAGGCAGAGCTGATTTCAGTAGCGCGTGGAACGGGTGGAACAGAGATTGTCAAAGATCTCAAAGATATTAGTCTTTTAGATGTTTATCAGGCGGTAGAGTGTCTTGGTAAGACAGGTCAACTCTTTAGTTTCCATGACAATCCAAATCCGAATTGCCCAGTCGGAGCTCATATTCATGAGGTTTTGGATCAAAAATTGGAGAAAATCCAGCTGGCTATGGAGGCTGAACTTGGTCAGACCAGCCTAGAACAAGTCGTGGCTGATGCAGAGAATCAGATGAAGGAGTGATTTTTTCTTTAAAACAAGAAAAGCTTATGAGAAGGTTTTTATACTCGATGAAAATCAAAAAGCAAACTAGGAAGCTAGCCGCAAGCTGTACTTGAGTACGGTAAGGCGACGCTGACGTGGTTTGAAGAGATTTTCGAAGAGTATTACCTTTTCGTAAGCTTTTTTTATCTATTCTTCCAGGCTTGGTAACGGGTATCAATCAATAATTGGGTAATGCGTCCCATGGTTTCCTTTTCTTCTGGAGTGAAGGATTGAGCTTGGACAAAGAGATGATGAATGTGTTCGATAGCCTTGAAGGAACATAGGTCATTGATGGAGCTAATCCCTGCATCTAGAATGGTGCCAAAGAAGAGGTCGAAATAGAGCTGGAGTTCTTCGTCAGGAACTGTGGCCACCCATTCTTTGAAGGTTGTGTCTACTTGTTGACTATCGCTATTGGTCTTATCCAGTTGGACGAAGTGTCTATCCTCAATCTGCCAACTAAAGGTATCGTGCTGGGCGATACCACCTAAGGCAGTACTGTGCACGATGATTTGGTGGGCCGGAATTTCCAACATCATACCGATGATGGAACCTTGTGGAATGAAGACCTTGGTTCTATCCATTATCCTTTGATAGCCCTCGGTTTGTGTCAGTTTTTTATGGAGACCGGGAGCATCAAAGGTATAAACTGCTGTGATTTGATTTTGCAAACTTTGCTCAATTTGACTAGCCGCATAGATAGCTAGATTTCCTCCCTTGGAATGCCCAGCCAGAATGACTTTTTGCTTAGGATGGTGGGCAAAAAAGTTCTCTAAATAGAGGAGGGCGTGCTTTTGAGCAGGAATTTCCTTCATATAGGTCATGTGGAAATCTTCTTTCCAGCCAATGATGCTGTCATCTGTCCCACGAAAGACAATCAAATAGGTATCGAGAGTGAAGCGGTAGGTCATAGCCGCAAATTGCTTTTGCTGCTCAGGGTCGATGTCGTTTATAAAATGGGAGAGTTTGCAATTTTTGAAGCGTTTGTGTCGAGCTAATTCATCCAATAACTGGAGGCGATTTTTACTGGTCAACATGTTAGATTCTCTTGGAACCTGAGGTGCAAGGTCTAAAAGTCGCTGAGGACTTGTGGATACCAGATTATCAAAGGGGAGGTAGGTGGTTTCTGTTAAGGCTAAAATATCTAATTCATTTAAAGGAAAGTCGTAAAAGGAATCATATGCGACATCTTTCAGGTAGTCAAAAATATTGGCCATAAGTGCTCCTTTCTTTTTATTTATCTTATCAAATTTCCCTTAAATTAGCTAGTAGGGTTGCCTGTCTGTACTAGTTAAAAACAAGCTCTTTCAAATTCAGTTTCAGGCCTGCTAGCATGGAAAAATCTGTTATAATAATAGAAAAGGAGGAGCGCATGCACAAGATTTTACTAGTAGAAGATGATCAGGTTATTCGTCAACAGGTCGGGAAAATGCTCTCTGAATGGGGATTTGAAGTGGTCTTGGTAGAAGATTTTATGGAAGTTTTGAGTCTTTTTGTCCAGTCGGAACCTCATCTGGTTCTCATGGATATTGGCTTGCCCTTGTTTAATGGCTATCATTGGTGTCAGGAGATTCGCAAGATTTCCAAGGTGCCGATTATGTTTCTGTCTTCGAGAGATCAGGCTATGGATATTGTTATGGCGATTAATATGGGGGCGGATGACTTTGTGACCAAACCTTTTGACCAGCAGGTCCTTTTAGCTAAGGTTCAGGGCTTGCTGCGCCGTTCCTATGAGTTTGGGCGTGACGAGAGTTTACTGGAATATGCCGGTGTGATCCTCAATACAAAATCCATGGATTTACATTATCAAGGGCAAGTATTGAATTTGACCAAGAACGAATTCCAGATTTTACGCGTTTTGTTTGAGCATGCGGGCAATATTGTAGCGCGTGATGATTTGATGCGGGAACTTTGGAACAGTGACTTTTTCATTGATGACAATACCCTTTCTGTCAATGTGGCTCGTTTGCGTAAAAAATTGGAAGAGCAGGGCTTGGTGGGATTTATCGAGACTAAGAAAGGGATAGGGTATGGACTGAAGCATGCTTGAATGGAAACAATTTTTTCTAGATTATCTGCGTTCCCGTAGTCGTCTGTTGGTCTATCTGCTTGCTTTAGCATTTCTAGTTTTGCTCTTTCAGTTTTTATTTACCAGTTTAGGAATTTACTTTCTCTACTTTTTCCTCTTGTGTTGCTTTATAACCATCTTATTTTTTACTTGGGACATATTGGTGGAAATGCAGGTCTATCGTCAGGAAATTCTCTATGGAGAGAGGGAAGCCAAGTCTCCATTGGAAAGAGTTTTGGCTGAGAAACTAGAAGCGCGTGAGATGGAACTCTACCAGCAGAGGTCAGATGCAGAAAGAAAACTGACGGATTTGCTGGATTACTATACCTTATGGGTCCACCAGATTAAGACGCCCATTGCAGCTAGTCAACTCTTAGTTGCAGAAGTAGCCGATCGCCAACTGAAGCAGCAGCTAGAACAGGAAATTTTCAAGATAGACTCCTATACAAATCTAGTCTTGCAGTACCTGCGTTTAGAAAGTTTCCATGATGATTTGGTCTTAAAGCAGGTTCAAATTGAGGACTTGGTCAAGGAAATACTGCGTAAATACGCTCTATTCTTTATTCAAAAAGGCTTAAGTGTCAATCTGCATGACCTTGATAAAGAAATTGTGACGGATAAAAAGTGGCTGTTAGTGGTCATTGAGCAAATTATCTCAAACAGTCTCAAGTACACCAAGGAAGGTGGCCTTGAGATTTATATGGAGGGTCAGGGGCTCTGTATCAAGGATACGGGAATCGGGATAAAAAACAGTGATGTTCTCCGAGTCTTTGAACGTGGCTTTTCAGGCTACAATGGCCGCCTAACTCAGCAGTCCTCTGGCCTTGGCCTTTACCTATCTAAGAAAATTTCTGAAGAACTGGGTCACCAGATTCGCATCGAGTCTGAGGTTGGGAAAGGAACGACCGTAAGAATTAAGTTTTCCGATATGAATCTGATAATTGAGTGAGCATGATAGATAAGAGCCCAGGATAAGACAACTGGGCTTTTTTATCTTTAACTGTATATCTGAGTAAATTATTTTATAGTAGATTTAATCTAGAATAGTACGACATAGTTGCTAAAATATTTCTATACATTAATTTGACTTTCCTAATCAATTTGGTCACATCTTATTTCAATCTACTATATCTACTATAAACAAATCTCTGAGGGATATGAAGACCACGAACGAAAAGGTAGGTCTAAATCAAAAGCAGATTAAGCAAACCAATAACAAGCAAATCTTGACAGTTTTCTTCCTTCCTGTAATTTTTGCATTTCTCCATTGGCCTTTGCTTATCATATGCTTAGTTTGGTTCTAGAGGTCATTGAAGTAGTCGATGATACCATGAGGTTGACGATAACTTTCTCTATCTGTTCAATTGATAGATTTCTTCGGAGAAAGACTGTAAAATTTTTGATATAATGTTAAGGATGGACTGACGGATAGTTAAAGGATAATTTTCAAAAGAATTACAGATGATAATTAAAAATATGTAAGACTGGACAGAAATCTCTCTACCCTTATCCATGCAGAAACAAAATTATATGAAATAAAAGGAGTAACCAATGACCGGAAACTATTCAACACGTGAATACCGTGAGAAATTATATGATGATCTTCATGTTCGATTAAGAGATACAGTGATTTTGATGTGTGCTATTTTTATTGCCTCTATCGGCCTAAATATGAATTCAACAGCTGTCATTATTGGAGCCATGCTGATTTCCCCTCTTATGACACCGATTGTTGGACTGGGGTTTGGTTTAGCTATTTTTGATACGCGTTTAATCAAGCAATCTCTAGAGGTTTTATTTACCCAAGTATTGGTCAGCTTGCTTGTCTCGGCTCTGTATTTCTGGATTTCTCCCTTATCTTATGAAAGTAGCGAATTGATTGCACGAACCTCTCCAACCATTTGGGATGTTCTCATTGCTATTGCTGGTGGGATAGCAGGCGTAATTGGTTCAAGGAAAAAAGAAGCAAACAATATCGTGCCAGGAGTAGCCATTGCAACAGCTCTGATGCCACCTATCTGTACTGCAGGCTATGGTTTAGCTAATGGAAATGTACGATTTTTATTTGGAGCTCTCTATCTTTTCTTGATCAATTGTGTCTTTATCATGCTAACCAACATTGTTGGAACAGGAATTTTGATGAGGAAATCTCCCTTAAGTTCATTTAAAGAGCTAAATATTAAAATGAGAATTGGCTTGACATCCTTGATTGTATTATTGGCTCTTCCAGCCAGTTATTCAGCAGTCACTCTGACGATAGATCAAGCGCGAAAAGAAGGAATCAAACAGTTTGTAGGAAAAGAGTTCGCCAATCACACGGTCATTAATCAAGTCTACAAGTCAAGGAACAATGAATTGGTCTTGACGGTTGTTGGAGATCCGATTTCAGAAGAAGAATTAGAAACCCTCCACCAAAAACAAGCCTCTTACGGTATTCAATCTGTTCAATTGAAAGTCAATCAAGTTCATAATTCGACAAAATTAGACAGTGAGACGGCCAAGGAATTTTATGAAACCATTAACAAGTATATTGATCAAAAACTCTCTGAAAAGGATTCACAAAAAGAGCTCGTAAAAGAAAATGAAGCAGATAAGGATTGAGGATATTGACCTTATCTAACTCATGAAAGCAAATCTTGTGTTGTTGTTTGACCAATCACTACTAGCTCAGATTAAATAAAATAGAAAAAGCAACAGCTGAAATGACCTGAACCCGTAAACACGGAATAACTTAATAACATTTTAAGCGGAATGTAATCTGTACATGACAGGGGACATTTGATGATTTTGGTAATTTAGCTATTTTTAGCCATTCATTTATTTTACTTTGTGGATTTTCTTTTAGAAGTTTGAGGATTATCTTTGTCTTTTCCTTGCTTCTGCTTCCTCTGCCAGGAGCAAGGCTTGTAGCTTTTTTTCGTATATTATTTTCATTTTGAGAAGTCTATTTTCTTCTCTTAATCTTATTAATTCTTCTTTTTCACTTTCATTGATTGGAGTATTAAATTTAGACTTTTTATTTGATTTGGTCATGTCTTTTCTAGGCCTTCCTCTGTTATCTTCTAGTCCAGATAAACCACGCTTTCTATATGCTCTCTCCCAATTACATATTATTGATCCATTGCTTATATTAAAGTGCTCTGCGGTTTGTCTGAATGAGATATTATTGATTTGCCTATATTGTATTACAGATAGCTTAAATTCACTAGTGAATTTATCTTGATTTTGCTTTTTTGATAAGTTATCAAATCCACCTGATTGATATTTTATTATCCAGTTTTGTAATGTACCTTCGGGTATATCATATTTTTTAGCAACCATCGGACTGCCTCCAGATTCTCCTGATAAATATTCCATTACTAGTTTGATTTTATAGTAGATTGAAATAAGATGTGAACAAATTAATTAGGAAAGTTAAATTAATTCCTAGAAATATTTTAGCAGTCGTAGTGTACTACTCTAGTTTCAATCCACTATAAATTCTTTTGTGTATTTTGGCATACTAAAACCCCTCCATCCGTGTTCCGGGTTTTGGGGTTCAGGTCAAAATAGTTGTTGCTTTTTAGGTAGCTAGGATTTTATCCCAGGTTTTGTCTCTTATTTCTCAACGCGTGATTTGTTGGCGATATCAGCTAAGATAGCTTGAACAAAGTCATCAACTGAGACAGTTTGTGTTTCTTTTTGGCCATAGCGGCGAACGTTGACTGTTCCGTCTTCCATTTCCTTGTCCCCAACGATTAATTGGTAAGGAATCTTGCTGGTTTGTGAAGCACGGATCTTGAACTGCATCTTTTCATTGCGCTCATCTACATCTGCACGGACACCACGGTCACGGAGTTTCTTGGCTACTTCCCAAGCGTAGTCCACATGTTTCTCGTTAGAAACTGGGATGAGGGTTACTTGGTGTGGTGCAAGCCATGTTGGGAAGGCACCTTTATAGTTCTCAATCAAGATAGCTGTGAAGCGTTCCATAGTTGAGATAACCCCACGGTGAATCATAACTGGACGGTGTTCTTCACCATCAGCTCCGATGTATTTGAGGTCGAAGCGTTCTGGAAGCAAGAAGTCAAGCTGGATAGTAGAAAGGGTTTCTTCTTTACCAAGAGCGGTCTTAACTTGAATATCCAATTTTGGTCCGTAGAAGGCTGCTTCGCCTTCGGCTTCAAAGTAGTCAACACCCATTTCATCAAGGGCTGCACGAAGCATGGTTTGGGCATTTTCCCACATTTCATCGTTGTCAAAGTACTTGTGAGTATCTTGAGGGTCACGAAGAGAGAGACGGAAGCGGTATTCAGTCAAGTTGAAGTCTTCATAAACATCGATAATCAACTGAAGGGCACGTTGGAATTCTTCTTGGATTTGTTCAGGAGTTACAAAGAGGTGACCATCGTTGAGTGACATTTCACGCACACGTTGAAGACCAGTGAGGGAACCAGATTTTTCGTAACGGTGCATCATACCGATTTCAGCGATACGGATTGGCAATTCGCGGTAAGAGTGAACATGGTGTTTGAAGACTTGGATGTGGTGCGGGCAGTTCATTGGACGAAGGACAAATTCTTCCCCGTCCCCCATGTCCATGGTTGGGAACATGTCTTCTTGGTAATGATCCCAGTGACCAGAAGTCTTATAAAGTTCAACAGAAGCAAGTGGTGGAGTGTAGACGTGTTGGTAGCCAGAAGCCAACTCCTTGTCGACAATGTAGCGTTCCAATTCACGACGGATAGTCGCTCCATTTGGCAACCAGAATGGAAGTCCTTGACCGACTTCTTGAGAAATCATGAAGAGGTCAAGTTCTTTACCAAGTTTACGGTGGTCACGTTCCTTAGCTTCTTCACGCAATTGAAGGTAGTTTTTCAAGTCTTTCTTGTCAAACCAAGCTGTACCGTAGATACGTTGCATCATAGCGTTGTCGCTATTTCCGCGCCAGTAAGCACCTGCTACATGGAGAAGGTGGAAGATTTGGATACGGCCTGTTGATGGGACATGAGGGCCACGGCAAAGGTCCACGTATTCACCCTGACGGTAGATAGTCAAACCACCTTCATCTTCAGAGTGTTCTTCAATCAGTTCTAACTTGTAAGGGTCGCTCTTGAAGATTTCACGTGCCTCGTCTTTAGTTACTTCTTCACGGATTGACGGGAAGTTTTCTTTGACGATTTTTTTCATTTCTTCTTCGATATGAGGAAGGTCTTCGTTAGAGATTTGACCAGCTGTATTGTCAGTATCGTAGTAGAAACCATCTTCGATAGCTGGACCAACTCCCAAATGAATGTCTGGGAAAAGGCGACGAGCTGCTTGGGCGAACAAGTGGGCAGCTGAGTGACGCAAGATTGTAAGGGCATCTTCGTGATCAGGTGTCACGATTTCGATGCTTCCATCTTCAGTGATAGCACGAGTAGTGTCGATGAGTTTGCCGTTGAATTTACCAGCCAAAGCTTTTTTAGCTAGGGAATTGCTGATAGATTGGGCAATTTCAAAAGTTGTAACGCCAGATTCGAATTCACGAACAGCGCCATCTGGGAAAGTAATGTTAATCATGATGTTCTCCTTACTTATATTATTGACGAATGTGTTAACCCCTATTATGAAAACAGGGACAGAGGATAGTGAAAGCTAGAAAAACAAAAAGCGACATCCTCGAAAGGACGTCGCAACGTGGTTCCACCTTCATTTATGTTCCTCAAAAAAGAGGGACACCTCTGATTGGCTCTAACGTGGCCACCGTTTTATGTTTTCATAAAAACTCAAGAGTAGTGTCAGTTTAGGCCTCCTATGCGTTTCCAGCAACCACGCACTCTCTAGTAGAAAGGGACTAAGTGACTTGTCTCTATGGATTATTATAGCATGATTGTGAGATTTTTCAAGGATTTTGTGAAAGTATTTTGTTTTTCATTTTTTGTAGAATATGCTTGATGATAATACCAGAAGCCATGCCCATCAGAGCCAAGGTTTCATAGATTAGCAAGTAAATTAGTATAAACTCACCAAAGGTTATGATAGTAAAGCCAAAGAGCAAACCAATAGTAAGTAACCACCAAATTGAAAAATAGAATCGGTAGCTATATAGTAACGACACAATAAAGATCACTAGAGGTGTATAGAAGAGAATATTATTTACGTAGAGACTTTTGAGCAAAAGGGGGTCAGAAACGATTAGTGATAACAACTCATAAAGTGGCCAGTAAAAGAAAAAGATGACCAAATAATAGGGGAGATGGGAATAGAATCTAGGCATGATAATCACCTCGTTTTAAAAAACAGACAACTTAGATTTCTTGCTATGATTATTATAGCATATTTAAAACAAGAAAGTAAATCTGTTGACAAAGAAGTTAGTTATTGGTAGAATAGGGATTGTCGTAAAGACAAATAACTTCTTCTTGGTTACAGGCATGCCAACCTGTCACTCGGATGAAGCCAAATAAAAAGGAGAAACATCATGGCAATCTCAAAAGAGAAAAAAAATGAAATCATTGCACAATATGCACGTCACGAAGGTGATACAGGTTCAGTAGAGGTTCAAGTTGCTGTCCTTACTTGGGAAATCAACCACCTTAACGAACACATCAAACAACACAAAAAAGACCACGCTACTTACCGTGGATTGATGAAAAAAATCGGTCGCCGTCGTAACTTGCTTGCATACTTGCGTAAAAACGACGTTAACCGTTACCGTGAGTTAATCAACTCTCTAGGACTTCGTCGCTAATCTTGCGTCTAAAACGTTTCTATACTTCGTTGACTTCGCCTCGATGTACCATCAGTACAATCTTCGGCTTGTCGCCTAGTCTACAAACGCTTTATCCGGCAAGAATCAGGCTCTCTGATTTCGGAGGGCTTTTTATGTTGTCACCTTACCTCGATATACTCAAGTATAGTAGATTGAAATAAGATGTGAACAAATTGATTAGGAAAGTCAAATTAATGTATAGAAATATTTTAGCAACCATGGCGTACTATTCCAGATTCAATCCACTATATAATCTTCGGTTACGGTTCCTAGCACTGTAAGGTATAGTAGATTGAAACAAGATGTGAACAAATCGATTAGGAAAATAAAATTAATTTCTAGAAATATTTTAACAGTTATAACGTACTATTCCAGATTCAATCTACTATAAAATAAACCAGATCTTCTCCCTTCGGGGAGATTTTTTCTTTTGCATGGATTTTTCATACATATGAAAAACCTTGGCCGTTTGACCAAGGTTAGCTTTTTAACCAAGTTTTTCTCTTTTCTTATCTGGATTCCAGATGAAGCTTGCGATAAAGCTAAAGATGATGGTTAAGATAGCAAGGATAATTGCAAGGATGAGAGCAGGGATGCGGACAAACCACCAGAGTGGGTTTGGTTTTTTATCATTATGCCATTGTTTGGTTTCTTCATCCAGACGTTGGAATTCTGTTTGGATACGATTGGCGACTGTTTCAATGCCTTCATCATTCATTTTCTTGATATCTGAGATATCGATTGGATTTCCAAAGTTCATATCGACACGTTCACGGCTAACTAAGCCCTTCAAAGTCATGGGACCTGTGTAGGTAACTGGCATGATACGGACCTTGGCCATTTTGGCAATCAGGGCTACGCCACCTTTTACATCATTTGAGTGACGGCTTCCACTTGGAAACATGATGAGAGAGCGGTCGCTTTTTTTGAGGACATTAATAGGGTATTTGATGGCAGAGGCGCTTGGGTTTTCCCGATCGATAGGAAAGGCACCACACATGCGAATCCACCAGCCAAAGATACGGTTGGTAAAGAGCTCTTTTTTAGCCATAAAGATGAACTGTTTTGGCTTGGTCGCAAAGGCCATATAAACAGGATCCCACCAGGTGCGATGAGGAGCAACCAGAATATAATTTTCATCTTGCTTGGGAATTTTATCAGTATTATGATAATGGGCATTGCCATTGATGGACCATAGGAGCAATACAACCAATCCACGTAAATAAGTATAAAACATGCGTTCTCCTTCGATTCTTTTCTTGTTATTATTATACCTTATCAAAGGAGGGCTGGCAAACTTTTCCCTTGACGGTAAATTCCCAAACTAACTTCCACCGCTAATCCAAGTGGAAGTTAGTCTGATAAAAATCGTAAAAACCAGTGGAAATCCGTGTCAGGGTAAGTTCCACTGGTTTTACTAATGCTTGATTTCATCGCTTTTGTAGCCAAAATGAATCGAAAAAAAGAGCGCACAAAATCCCCTCATCTGAAAGCGTTTCAGATTAAGTTCCGCTATGGTGGAAGTTAGTGTGAGACGTTTGAATGGGGTTAAAGGTTAGTTTTTAGAACTTATGTTGGAGTAATTTAGAAGACTGGCAGACGTCTTCTGCAGGTATTTTAGAAATGCCGAGAAGCTTAGGAATCTCTTCTCCATAGGTAAAGGCAAAGAGCTCATAGGCTGACTTTCCATTCAAAGCAGCACGTTTGACACTGTTGACATGAGAACAAACGAGATTGATGTCCTTCTGAGTTAAGTTGTCAAAAGAAGTTCCCTTAGGTAGAATGTCTCAAATTAGTGTGTGATTTTTCTCAATTCTCCCTTTCTGGTCAGAGCGATTAGGATCACAAAAGAAGAGTTTACTCTCTCGTCGCACATCCATTTCGATATCATCGACTCTGGCAAACTCTCCACCATTATCGGTAAGAATGACAGGAAAGAGTTGGAAGAAATCTTTATCCGCTTCATGAAGAGTGTTCTTGATGGTATAGAGGTGTTTGGTAACCTCAAGGGCAGCTTTATTATCCAGAAGCCTAGCGAAGATAAAGTTACAGAAAGATAAATTGAAGGTGAGTAGGACTTTACCTCCCATCCTCCCCAGAACTGTGTCCATTTCCAGCCAAGAGTCTAGTTGATTCAGTACTAAATAGTTTTGGAAATCCTCATAGGAACGGCCTTTTTTAGCTTCTTTAGGGATGGAAGGTAGCTTACTTTTCCGTCTTTCTTTGAATTTAACAGCTCTGGCTAGGTCAATAGGAGCGATAGATAGGTATCCTTTTCGGATATGTCGATAGACGGTTGAGGAGCTGACATCGAGGTTATGAGTTTTGAGGATATGATAGATGTGTTGTCCCTTTTTAACACCATCAGAAATGACTTTGTCCATGTCCCAGAAGGTCTTGGAATTGAGAGGAGTTCCTTCACGAGCTTCGACAAGAGTTTGTTCGTACTGCTTTTGAGCTTGTTTAGCGAGGTAGAAGATCTTCTTATAGCCACAATTCTGTCTTCTTTTAGGGCAGCCGTTACAGACAAAGGGAGCCTTGTCGAGTAGAGGGCGAGGAAGGTTATCGCATGTAGACTCTCGGACTTGTCTGTTTCGTTTGACTTCTTTGGAAACAGTAGTTGGGTCTTTTAGAATGGCTTGTCCGATAGCTTTGAAGGTTTCACCGCGCTCTAAACCTAGCTGGATATCGTTACGGTCTGAAAGGGTAAGATGTTTATGTTTTGTCATAGTAGACCTCATTTCTAACTCAAACGTCTCACACTTAATTCCACCATAAAAATCCGTTTTAGACTAATTTCCACTTCGGTTGGGCAAGTGGAAGTTACTTTGAGAAGTTACGCTTTTCCCTTGACTAGGTGCATATTTGGGATGAGATTAGAATTCTTTTAGAAAAAATGATATGATAGAATTTATGGATGAAAATAAGATTATGGGATTAACCCAAAGAGAAGTCAAGGAAAGACAGGCTAAGGGCTTGGTCAATGATTTTACTGCTTCGGGCAGTACTAGCACTTGGCAAATCGTTAAACGCAATGTCTTTACCCTTTTTAACGCTTTGAACTTTGCCATTGCTTTGGCACTAGCCTTTGTGCAGGCTTGGAGCAATCTGGTCTTCTTTGCTGTTATCTGCTTTAACGCTTTTTCTGGGATTGTGACCGAGCTGCGGGCTAAACACATGGTGGACAAGCTCAATCTCATGACCAAGGAAAAGGTCAAAACCATTCGTGATGGCCAGGAAGTGGCTCTGAATCCTGAAGAATTGGTGTTAGGAGATGTGATTCGTCTGTCTGCTGGGGAGCAAATTCCTAGTGATGCCCTCGTTTTAGAAGGTTTTGCGGAAGTCAATGAAGCCATGTTGACGGGAGAAAGTGATTTGGTGCAAAAGGAAGTTGATGTCTTGCTTTTGTCTGGAAGTTTCCTAGCTAGTGGCGCAGTTTTGGCTCAAGTTCACCATGTCGGGGTAGACAACTATGCTTCCAAACTCATGCTGGAAGCTAAGACAGTGAAACCGATCAACTCCCGTATCATGAAATCGCTGGACAAGCTAGCTGGTTTTACTGGGAAGATTATCATTCCCTTTGGTTTGGCCCTCCTGCTAGAAGCCTTGATGTTAAAAGGCTTGCCTCTCAAGTCATCCGTTGTAAATTCATCGACAGCCCTTTTGGGGATGTTGCCTAAGGGAATTGCCCTTTTGACCATTACTTCACTCTTGACTGCGGTGATCAAGCTGGGCTTGAAAAAGGTCTTGGTGCAGGAGATGTACTCTGTCGAGACCTTGGCGCGCGTGGATATGCTCTGTCTGGACAAGACGGGGACCATCACCCAAGGAAAGATGCAGGTGGAGGCGGTTCTTCCTCTGACTCAAGCCTACGGTGAAGAGGCTATTGCCAGAATCCTGACCAGCTACATAGCCCATAGTGAGGATAAGAATCCAACAGCTCAAGCTATTCGTCAGCGTTTCCAAGGACAGATTGCCTATCCTATGCTTTCGAATCTTCCTTTCTCTAGCGACCGCAAGTGGGGTGCTATAGAATTGGAAGGTCTGGGGACAGTTTTCTTAGGGGCACCTGAGATGTTGCTGGACTCTGAAGTCCCAGAAGCCAGAGAGGCTTTGGAGAGAGGATCACGTGTCTTGGTTTTAGCCCTCAGTCAGGAAAAACTAGACCACCACAAACCACAGAAACCATCTGATATTCAGGCTCTAGCCTTGCTGGAAATCTTGGATCCCATTCGAGAAGGAGCAGCAGAGACGTTGGACTATCTCCGTTCTCAGGAAGTGGGTCTCAAGATTATCTCTGGTGACAATCCGGTCACTGTGTCCAGCATTGCTCAGAAGGCTGGGTTTGTAGACTATCACAGCTATGTAGACTGTTCAAAAATAACGGATGAGGAATTGGTTGCCATGGCTGAGGAAACAGCCATTTTCGGACGGGTTTCCCCTCATCAAAAGAAACTCATCATCCAAACGCTGAAAAAAGCGGGTCATACAACAGCTATGACAGGGGACGGGGTCAATGATATCCTAGCCCTTCGTGAGGCGGATTGTTCCATCGTGATGGCGGAAGGGGATCCTGCTACTCGTCAGATTGCTAATTTGGTTCTTTTGAACTCGGATTTCAATGATGTTCCTGAGATTCTCTTTGAAGGTCGTCGTGTGGTCAATAACATTGCCCATATCGCACCGATTTTCTTGATTAAGACCATCTATTCCTTCCTGTTAGCAGTCATTTGTATTGCTAGTGCTTTATTAGGACGGTCTGAGTGGATCTTGATTTTCCCTTTCATTCCAATTCAGATAACCATGATCGACCAATTCGTGGAAGGTTTCCCACCATTCGTTCTAACTTTTGAACGAAATATCAAACCTGTTGAGCCAAACTTCCTCAGAAGATCCATGCTTCGTGCCCTACCAAGCGCACTGATGGTCGTGTCCAGCGTACTCTTTGTGAAAATATTTGGAAGTAGCCAAGGTTGGTCTGAGTTAGAAATTTCAACTCTCCTCTATTATCTACTGGGGTCAATTGGTTTCTTGTCCGTATTTAGAGCCTGCATGCCATTCACTCTCTGGCGTGTCCTCTTGATTGTTTGGTCAGTAGGAGGCTTCCTAGCCACAGCTCTCTTCCCAAGAATTCAAAAACTGCTTGAAATTTCGACCTTAACAGGACAAACACTGCCTGTCTATGGGGTTATGATGTTGGTCTTTACCGTGATTTTCATCCTGACTAGTCGCTACCAAGCTAGAAAATAAAGAAAGACTGCAATCTGTGGATTGCGGTTTTCTTATACGACTAGTCTATCGTAAATCTGATGTGCAAGACCAGGGTGCCTATTATCTACTGATGAATCCAATAGCAACTTTCAAGCCTGCTTGTATCGAGGCAGCAGATTCATATTCAATGAAAATCAAAGTGCAAACCAGGTCAGTTTTATCCACCACCTCAAAACAGTGTTTTGGTCTGACTTCGTCAGTTCTATCTGCAATCTCAAAGCAGTGCTTTGAGCAACCTGTGGCTAGCTTCCTTCCTAGTTTGCTCTTTGATTTTCTTTTTCATTTATTCAACACCCAAGATTTCTTTAATATCATCAACGCTCAGATTGCTTCTACTTTCTTGTCCTTCAAGGACGGTGTTGAAGAGTTCTTTTTTACTTTCTTGGAGTTCTTGGATTTTTTCCTCGATGGTTCCAAGGGTGATGAGACGATAGACATCTACTTGTTTGGTCTGGCCAAGGCGGTGGCTTCGACCGATGGCTTGCATCTCGACTGCTGGATTCCACCAGAGGTCACAGAGGATGACGGTATCAGCTCCTGTTAGATTCAGTCCTGTTCCACCTGCTTTTAGGGAAATGAGGAAGCAGTCTTTTTCCCCTTGATTGAAGAGATTGACCATTTCTTGACGTTTATCTGAAGGTGTTTGTCCTGTTATTTTAAAGTGAGACATTTCTTTTTTCTCTAGTTCTTGCTCAATGAGATCAAGCATAGAGGTGAATTGTGAAAAGATAAGTGGTCGTGATCCTTTTTCACGAATAGTGTCCAGAAGCTCGAATAAGCTGTCCATTTTTCCACTATCTCCTTTGTAGTCTTCTAAAAAGAGAGTAGGGGTATTACAGATTTGTCTAAGTCGGGTCAGTCCTGCTAAGATTTCAATTTTATGACGTTTAATCTCATCAGCGCTGGCCCCTGCAACCATTTCTTGCATGCGTCGAAGTTGAGCTAGATAGAGCGTTTTTTGTGAACTGCTAAGTTCATTACTGTAGAGGTGCTCGTTCAGTTCAGGCAATTCTGTCAGAACTTCGTCTTTTTTCCTACGCAGGACAAAAGGTTGAATCAGTTTAGCAACGAGTTGAGGTGATAATTTTGAAAATTCCTTTTTACTTGGTAGGAGACCTGGTAATACTATCTGGAAAATAGACCAAAGCTCTTCGAGACGGTTTTCGATAGGAGTTCCAGATAAGGCATAGCAGGTTTTGACATCAAATTCTCTTAAAGCTTGTGCTGTTTTGGTCTGACTATTTTTTATCATCTGTGCTTCGTCTAAGATGAGGTAGTCGTAAGACTGCTTTTGATAGTGTTCAAGGTCAGATCGAAAAGATGGGTAGCTTGTAATAGTGATAGTGCCAGATTTTTCGATTTGCTTGATACGCTCAGTTTTTGTGCCATAGGCTACTTCAACCTGTTTGTGAGGTACAAATTTTCGGAATTCTTCCTTCCAATTATAAAGAAGGCTTGCTGGAGCTAGGATAAGAGCTTTCTGGTCTGGTTTAAGGTTGGCTTCCAGAAGAGTGATGGTTTGCAAGGTTTTCCCTAGCCCCATGTCGTCCGCCAGGATTCCCCCAAAATGATAATGATCCAGCATACTCAGCCACTTGACTCCTTCCTTTTGATAGGAGCGAAGTTTGGCCTTGACTTCATAAGGCTTGATATCAAATTCTTCAGGGTGGGTCAGATCATAAGCCATCTTTTTGAAATCACGAGAAAAATTGACATGTTCATTGTCTTTGAAGGTTTCAGAAAGGCTAAAGGCACGAGATTTGTGCATCTTGATTTTTCCGTCTGAAAATTTAGCACGAAGATCTTGGAGACTTTGGGCAACCTTGAGACTTTCATCGTCAAAGACTAGAACCTTTCCTTGCTTGGTTTGGTAGTGGCTTTCTTGATTCCATAAAGCTTGGATAGCTTTTTCAACCTCATCTTCTGAAATCATAGAAAAATCAAACTGAACTGAAAGGAAGCCCTCGTCGTCAAAAATGTCAATAACAGCAGGATCGTCTACTAAGAGTTTTTCAAGGGATTCATCTAGTTGAACTTGACCCAGAGTACGAAAACGAGGTAGTTCTTTTAGGAAGAAATCAACGAGTTTGATTTTAGAAAGACTATGAAATTCCTCTTTGAAACCAGCAGAAAGCAGTTGATGATAGATTTTTCTGGCTTTGCTAGCTTGGTAAGTATAGGGGAGGGTTAGGAGATCTTGTTTAGAATGGGCTTGCTTTTCTCCAAATGACCACACCATGTTGAGGGCAATTTCATTTCTAGTCTTGGAGAAGGCAAAGGTGGGGATAAAGTCATGGATTTGTAATTCATCTGGAATACTGATAGGAACATAGTTTGAGATGATATTACAGATTTGCATGAGTTCAGCCTTATTTTCCTGTGAAAAGATAAGAGGAGAACGTTCTTGATAATGATAGATCCAAGTAGCTAATTTATCTAAAAAGTAACGGTGCTCTTTTTTGATGATGTGGAAGTGATTGTGTCGAATCCAAAGTTTTTCTTGAATAATGAAACCAAAATAAGCTGTATTGATGATTTCATAGTGGTTATCAGATTTGACAACTTTAAAAATTTCTTCTTCTGGGATAAAGGGACTATCATCTAAGAATATAAGAGGGTATTCGGCTTTTGAGGTTACATATTGGAAGACATCCAAAGATTGAAAAAGTGGCACGAGGTCGTTTAAATAGCTAACAGGAGTCTCTAAATAGCGTCCGCAATCTCTAGGGCTAATGCCATAACTAAAGCTGAGATGAGAATATTCATTTCTATCGATGAAATATTTTTTGATATAGAGGAGTAGGTTTTGAGATGCTTGGTTAAACCGATCCAAGGATAATCTGATTGTCCCGATTTTCTGTGAAACAAAGTAATCTTCCTGTTGGAAAATGAGAAAAATGAAATGAGCTATATCCTTGATAACATAGGCACGAGAAGCCTGTTCTACCTGTAGTTTTAAGGTCCAGGATAGGCTATGATTTCGGATTTCGACTTGTCCATGAAGGGCAAGTGAAGGCGCCGTAGCTTTTTCTTCTACCAGTTCATCTTGGAGCTCTTCGGATGGCAAGGTAGGAATTAGTTGGCTGGCAAAACTTGGTTTATGACTCGCTTTACCAATGCGTTCTTGAATAACTTGGGGGAGACTACGAAAGTAGAGATCCATGGCAACCCAGTGTTTACAGACTCCCTGATTTTGGAAATCCTTACATTCGCAATGAAAGCCAGTCAAATCGAAGTGCTCCATATTGGTCAGGATGTTGGGCTCCAGATGCATGGCAATACCATCATAGGTATTGGGGTGCTTAAAATATTCTTTATTTTCAGTATCAAAGTAGTTTTTTATCTGTTGAAAAATAGCTCGTCCATCCATTCTCATACGAGCAGGTAGTCTATCGGGAACCGTCATTGAAGTAACCTCTGTTCTAATCATTCTTTTCTCTATATTATCAGATTTTATAGGAAAAGAATAGACTTATCTTACATAAATTGCATCTTGATGGGGATTGGAAAAAGAAAGAGTTTCTCTTGAGTGTAAATCTCTCAAGTGAATCCATCTATTGCGTTAGGTCATTGAAATTTCTCTCGCTTGAGGTACTTATATTACTGGAAAGTTGAGGATTGAAATGTGGTATAATAAGAGGTAATAGAGTTTGGAAAGTGAGAGAAAATGATTTCAAAGAGATTAGAATTAGTGGCTTCCTTTGTGCCACAGGGAGCCATTTTACTAGATGTGGGGAGTGACCATGCTTATCTGCCTATCGAGTTAGTTGAGAGAGGACAGATCAAAAGTGCCATTGCAGGTGAGGTGGTGGAAGGTCCCTACCAGTCTGCGGTTAAAAATGTTGAGGCTCACGGCTTAAAGGAGAAAATCCAAGTTCGTTTAGCTAATGGTCTGGCAGCCTTTGAAGAGGCTGACCAAGTCTCTGTCATCACCATCGCTGGTATGGGTGGCCGTTTGATTGCTAGGATCTTAGAAGAAGGCTTGGACAAGCTGGCTAATGTAGAGCGTTTGATTCTCCAGCCTAATAATCGTGAAGACGACTTGCGCATTTGGTTGCAAGACAATAGTTTTCAGATTGTAGCAGAAAGCATTTTAGAAGAAGCTGGTAAATTTTATGAAATTCTAGTTGTGGAAGCGGGACAAATGAAGTTATCAGCCAGTGATGTCCGCTTTGGATCTTTCTTGTCCAAAGAAGTCAGCCCGGTCTTTGTCCAAAAATGGCAAAAAGAAGCTGTTAAGCTAGAGTTTGCCCTCGGACAAATTCCAGAAAAAAATCTGGAAGAACGTCAAGTTCTAGTAGATAAAATTCAAGCCATCAAGGAGGTTCTCCATGTTAGCAAGTGAAGTCATTAAACGTTATGAAAACTTTTGTCCTCAAGAATTTTCTATGGAGGGGGATAGTCGTGGTCTGCAAATCGGCACATTGGACAAGGATATCCAAAGGGTCATGATTACCCTCGATATTCGAGAAGAGACGGTGGCAGAGGCCATTGAAAAGGGAGTGGATTTGATTATCGTCAAGCACGCGCCGATTTTCCGTCCTATCAAGGACTTGGTAGCTAGCCGTCCACAAAATCAGATTTACATTGATCTCATCAAGCATGACATCGCAGTTTATGTTAGCCATACCAATATTGACATCGTTGAAAATGGTCTCAATGACTGGTTCTGCCAGATGCTAGGTATGGAGGAAACGACTTATCTGCAGGAGACAGGCCCTGAACGTGGGATTGGTCGTATTGGAAATGTTCAGCCTCAGACCTTTGGGGAATTGGCCCAGAATGTCAAGCAAGTCTTTGGTCTAGATAGTCTGCGAATGGTGCATTATCAAGAGAGTGATTTGCAGAAGCCTATTTCAAGAGTGGCTATCTGTGGCGGAAGCGGGCAGTCTTTCTATAAGGATGCTTTAGCAAAGGGGGCAGATGTCTACATTACTGGCGATATATATTATCATACTGCTCAGGATATGCTGTCTGATGGCTTGTTGGCATTGGATCCAGGTCATTATATCGAAGTGCTTTTTGTGGAAAAAATTGCAGCACTTCTTACTCAATGGGAGGAAGAAAATGGCTGGACAATCGATATTGTACCTAGTCAAGCATCGACCAATCCTTTCCACCATATCTAGTTAGAAAGTGAAAAGAATGAAAAAAGTTGCCATTATCGGAGCAGGAATTGTGGGAGCAACAGCTGCCTACTACCTCTCAAAAGAAAGTGACCTAGAGGTGACCGTTTTTGACCATGGACAAGGTCAGGCTACCAAGGCAGCAGCAGGAATTATCAGTCCTTGGTTTTCCAAACGTCGCAATAAAGACTGGTACAAGATGGCGCGCTTGGGTGCTGACTTTTATGTGGATTTATTGGCTGATTTAGAGAAATCAGGGCAGGAAATTGACTTTTACCAGCGTTCGGGAGTCTTTCTCTTGAAAAAGGATGAATCCAAGTTGGAAGAACTCTACCAACTAGCCCTTCAGCGCAGAGAAGAATCTCCTTTGATAGGGCAATTAGTCATTCTGGACCAAGCATCAGCTAACGAATTATTCCCTGGCTTGCAGGGATTTGACCGCCTGCTCTATGCTTCTGGTGGAGCGAGAGTAGATGGTCAACTCTTAGTGAATCGTCTGCTAGAAGCCAGTCACGTCAAGCTGGTCAAAGAAAAAGTGACTCTGACACCTTTAACATCCGGTTATCAGATTGGTGAAGAGGTGTTTGAGCAGGTTATTTTGGCGACGGGAGCTTGGTTGGTGGACTTGTTAGAACCCTTGGGTTATGCTGTGGATGTCCGTCCTCAGAAAGGACAGCTCCGAGATTATCAGCTTGCCCAAGATATGGAAGCTTACCCTGTTGTTATGCCAGAAGGGGAGTGGGATTTGATTCCTTTTGCAGGTGGGAAATTATCCCTAGGCGCTACTCATGAAAATGACATGGGATTTGATTTGACGGTAGATGAAACCTTGCTCAAACAAATGGAGGAGGCAGCTTTACCTCACTACCCAGCCTTGGCAGGAGCGAAATCATCAGGTGAGCGCGTGGGCATCCGTGCCTATACAAGTGATTTCTCACCTTTCTTTGGGCAAGTACCTGGCTTAGCAGGTGTCTATGCGGCTAGTGGACTAGGTTCATCAGGCCTCACAACGGGTCCTATCATTGGCTACCATCTAGCCCAACTTATCCAAGGCAAGGAATTAACTTTGGACCCAGTAAACTACCCAATTGAAAACTATGTCAAACGAGTAAAAAGCGAATAAGAATTTTACTGAAATTTTAGCTTCCCCTCTAGGATGGCAAATGACATTCCCTATCAAAAATGGTAAAATAAGAAAAAATCCGAGAATCGAGGAACAAAGATGCAAGAAAAGATTTTGGTAACAGGTGGAGCAGGTTTCATCGGAACCCACACTGTTATTGAGTTAATCCAAGCAGGTCATCAGGTTATTGTGGTGGATAACCTTGTCAACAGCAATCGCAAAAGTTTAGAAGTTGTTGAAAGAATCACAGGAGTTGAAATTCCTTTCTATGAGGCAGATATCCGTGATACTGATACTCTCAGAGATATCTTTAAGCAGGAAGAACCGACTGGTGTGATTCACTTTGCTGGTTTGAAGGCTGTTGGAGAATCTACCCGTATTCCTCTTGCCTATTATGACAATAATATCGCTGGAACTGTCAGTCTTCTAAAAGCTATGGAAGAAAACAACTGTAAAAACATCATTTTCAGTTCTTCTGCGACAGTTTATGGAGATCCGCATACAGTGCCAATCTTGGAAGATTTCCCACTTTCAGTGACCAATCCATATGGCCGTACTAAACTCATGTTAGAGGAAATTTTGACGGATATTTACAAGGCAGACTCAGAATGGAATGTGGTCTTACTTCGTTACTTTAACCCAATTGGAGCCCATGAGAGTGGTGATTTGGGAGAAAATCCAAACGGTATTCCAAACAACCTCTTGCCATATGTGACTCAAGTAGCCGTTGGAAAATTAGAGCAAGTGCAAGTGTTTGGAGATGATTACGATACGGAAGACGGAACTGGTGTTCGTGATTATATCCACGTTGTCGACTTGGCTAAAGGTCACGTTGCAGCTCTGAAAAAAATTCAAAAAGGTTCAGGTCTAAATGTTTATAACCTTGGGACAGGTAAAGGTTACTCTGTTCTTGAAATTATCCAAAATATGGAAAAAGCAGTGGGGCATCCGATTCCTTACCGCATTGTAGACCGTCGCCCAGGTGACATCGCAGCCTGCTACTCAGACCCAGCAAAAGCCAAAGCAGAACTCGGTTGGGAAGCAGAACTAGATATCACCCAAATGTGTGAAGACGCATGGCGTTGGCAAAGTAAGCATCCAAATGGATTTGAAGACTAAGATGGGGATGTCAATCATTGTCCCCTGTCTAAACGAAGAGGAAGTACTTCCTCTTTTTTATCAGGCTTTGGAAGATTTACTTCCAGATTTGGAAACAGAAATCGAGTATGTCTTTGTCGATGATGGATCGAGTGATGGGACCTTGGAACTCTTAAGGGTCTATCGGGAACAAAATCCGGCAGTGCATTATATTTCTTTCTCTCGAAATTTTGGCAAAGAAGCAGCCCTCTATGCAGGCCTGCAGTATGCGACAGGAGATCTGGTGGTGGTAATGGATGCGGACCTTCAAGATCCTCCTAGTATGTTGCTTGAGATGAAAACTTTACTGGAACAAAATACAGACTTGGACTGCGTAGGAACACGGAGAACCAGTCGGGAGGGAGAACCCTTCTTTCGCAGTTTTTGTGCTAATCTTTTTTATCGCCTCATGCAAAAAATTAGTCCAGTAGCCTTACCGTCAGGTGTCCGTGATTTTCGCATGATGAGAAGGTCTGTGGTCGATGCCATTTTAAGTTTGACTGAGTCCAATCGTTTTTCAAAGGGACTCTTTGCTTGGGTCGGCTTTAAAACCCACTATCTGGATTATCCTAATGTAGAAAGACAGGCTGGCAAGACCAGTTGGAGTTTTAGGCAACTCTTTTTCTACTCCATTGAGGGTATTGTAAATTTTTCAGATTTTCCCTTGATTATAGCTTTTGTGGCTGGTATCCTATCTTGTTTTATTTCTCTGCTCATGACCTTTTTTGTTGTGGTTCGGACCCTTATTTTGGGCAATCCGACATCAGGTTGGACCTCTCTGATGGCTGTTATTCTATTTCTTGGTGGTATTCAACTCTTGACCATTGGGATTCTCGGCAAGTATATTAGTAAGATTTATCTAGAGACCAAAAAAAGACCACTTTATCTCATCAAAGAAAAAAGTGACCTTCCTGATTTTATAGAAAAAAATAGAGAGAAAAGACTATAATTTTACATGGAAATGTGCTAAACTAGAGGGAGTGGATTGTCGACATTGATTTAGGCTTCCTGATTTCCAATCAGGGCGCGAGTTGGGCAATTTTTAACAGCCTCTAAGACGTCCTGATTCGGAGAAATTTCTTTTTCCAGTTGATCAGGATCATCGTAAAAACGTACGATTCCATTATCGTGGTAATCAAATAATTCAGAATAAGTTTGGCAAAGCCCACAGGCGATGCATCGTTCAGGTATAAGTGTGATTTTCATATTTATATTGTAATAAGAAAAGTTAAAAAAAACAAGGAGTAAGGTATGGCAAAAGAACCGTGGCAAGAAGATATTTATGAAAACCAAGAAGAAACAAGATCAGAACGTCGTAAGAGAACTCAAGGTAGAGATGTAGTAGCCAATCGTGTTTTGACAATCCTAGCCAGTATTTTCTTTGTAATTGTGGTGGTGATGATTATTGTTCTCATCTATCTATCATTGGGTGGGAGTAATCGCACAGCAGCCTTGAAAGATTTTCACGATTCAGACGCAAATGTAGTACAGATTTCATCTTCTAGTAGCTCCCAGACTGAACAGAGTTCAGAATCAGAATCTTCTTCTGAGCACTCGGAGGAAACTACAGATTCAGAAGGGACGACAAAAGTCTTGGCTGGAGAAGGAGAAGCAGCTATTGCAGCTCGCGCTGGGATTTCGATTGCTCAGTTAGAGGCCTTGAATCCTGGGCACATGGCTACAGGGTCTTGGTTTGCTAATCCAGGTGATGTTGTAAAAATCAAATAGGAGTTGATATGAAAACAATTCAAATTGCTATTGACGGCCCTGCTTCAAGTGGTAAGAGTACGGTCGCGAAGATTATTGCCAAGGATTTTGGATACACCTACCTAGATACAGGTGCTATGTATCGTGCAGCGACCTATATGGCTCTCAAGAACCAATTAGGAGTTGAAGAAGTTGAAGAGCTCTTAGACTTATTGGACCAGCACCCAATTAGTTTTGGACGTTCAGAAACTGGAGACCAGCTTGTTTTTGTGGGAGATGTGGATATTACTCATCCTATCCGTGAAAATGAAGTAACCAATCATGTTTCTGCTATTGCAGCAATTCCTCAAGTGCGTGAGAAACTAGTTTCTCTCCAACAAGAGATTGCCCAGCAAGGTGGAATTGTCATGGACGGTCGTGATATTGGAACTGTCGTATTGCCACAAGCAGAGTTGAAAATTTTCCTAGTAGCCTCTGTTGATGAGAGAGCAGAGCGCCGTTACAAGGAAAATGTTGCCAAGGGAATTGAAACAGACCTTGAAACTCTAAAAGAGGAAATTGCTGCGCGTGACTACAAAGATAGTCATCGTGAGACTTCACCTCTCAAACAAGCAGAGGATGCTGTCTACCTTGATACAACTGGTTTGAATATTCAAGAAGTAGTTGAAAAAATCAAAGCAGAAGCTGAAAAAAGAATGTAGATGTTGGAAAGCCGATAGATTGATATCGGTTTTTTTCTAAATTTGTCAAAATACTGATTTTAAGGTATAATAGTTGCTGTTCGAGAAATTTTGATTTTCAAAGAATAGTGAATGATTATAAGGAGAAACCATGAACAACCTACCAAATTGCCCAAAATGTAACTCAGAGTATGTCTACGAGGACGGTGCCTTACTGGTTTGCCCAGAGTGTGCTCACGAGTGGAATCCTGCTGAAGTTGCAGAAGTAGAAGAAGGTCTTGTCGCTATCGATGCCAACGGAAATAAATTGGCTGACGGTGATACTGTAACCCTCATCAAGGACTTGAAAGTAAAAGGTGCGCCGAAAGATTTGAAACAAGGGACGCGCGTGAAAAATATCCGCATCGTAGAAGGCGACCACAATATCGATTGTAAGATTGATGGCTTTGGTGCCATGAAACTCAAATCAGAGTTTGTGAAGAAAATTTAAGTATGTCAAAGCACTATAAACTAGTATTTTATAGCCGTATCTTCTTGTTTCTAGCGGCTTTTACGGGAGTTTATCTTGAAATCGCCAAGCATGGTGGATTTGGGATGCTTCTCTATTATACGGTTCTGTCAAATCTGTTAGTAGCGATTTTTACGCTCTATCTCCTAAAGGTTATGAGCCGTTTAGGTGAAAACTGGCAAAGGCCAAGTCTCTTGCGCTTAAAAGGTGGGGTTACCATGAGTATCATGATTACTTGTGTGATTTACCATTTCCTCTTAGCGCCCATTGCGACTAATTTCTATACTCTGGAAAATTTCCTTTGCCACTATATCGTTCCCCTTTGGTTTTTAGCGGATACCCTCTTTTTTGACAAACAGGGTCAATACAAGATTTGGGATCCAGTTGTGTGGACGATTTTACCCTTGCTGTATATGATTTTTGCTCTTTTTAATGGCTTGGTACTGAAACTAGACATTCCTAATTCTAAGGTTAGTCCTTTCCCTTACTTCTTTTTAAATGTGAACAAGGGGTGGGATGTCGTGTTCAAGTGGTGTCTGATTATCTTTGTTGCCTATATGGTGGCAGGATTTATCTTCTACTTTATTAAGCAAATTAAGAGAAAGTCATCCTAAGACACAAGGGATTCATTTTCGAGTTTAAGAAGGAGTCTACAAACCAATGAGACTTCTTCTTTTCTTGCTTTTTTTGATAACTATCAAAAAATAGAAGATTAAGAGAAAGATAGAAAGAGATTTCATGAAACAATTTTTAGAACGGGCCAGTATTTTGGCTCTCTCCCTCGTTTTGATTACCTCCTTTTCGATTTCAAGTGCCCTACCAGCCATGTTTGACTATTATCAAGGTTATCATAAGGAACAAATTGAGCTTTTGGCGAGCTTGCCTTCCTTTGGAATCATGATCATGTTACTACTAAATGGTTTCTTAGAAAAAATATTCCCTGAGCGCTTACAGATTAGTTTGGGCTTGCTGATTTTATCACTGAGTGGAACGGCTCCCTTCTGGTATCAAGCCTATCCTTTTGTCTTTGGAACACGGATTCTCTTTGGTTTGGGTGTTGGGATGATCAATGCCAAGGCTATTTCCATTATCAGTGAACGTTATCAAGGAAAAACACGAATTCAGATGTTAGGGCTACGTGGCTCTGCAGAGGTCGTTGGGGCCTCTCTCATTACCTTGGCAGTCGGCCAGTTGTTGGCCTTTGGTTGGACAGCTACCTTCTTAGCTTATAGTGCTGGATTTTTGGTGCTGACTCTTTATCTGCTCTTTGTCCCTTATGGAAAGGAAAAAAAAGAAGTCAAGAAAAAAGCGAAGGAAGCAAGTCGCTTAACTCGGGAAATGAAAGGCTTGATTTTTACCCTAGCTATAGAAGCAGCAGTGGTAGTTTGTACCAATACGGCTATTACTATCCGTATTCCAAGTTTGATGGTGGAAAGAGGACTGGGGGATGCCCAGTTATCTAGTTTTGTTCTTAGTGTCATGCAGTTGATTGGAATTGTGGCTGGGGTGAGTTTTTCTTTCTTGATTTCTATCTTTAAGGAAAAATTGCTCCTCTGGTCTGGTATTACCTTCGGCTTAGGGCAAATTGTGATTGCTTTATCTCCATCCTTGTGGGTGGTAGTGGCAGGAAGCATTTTGGCTGGTTTTGCCTACAGTGTAGCCTTGACGACGGTCTTTCAACTTGTCTCTGAACGAATTCCAGCTAAACTCCTCAATCAAGCAACCTCATTTGCAGTTTTAGGCTGTAGTTTCGGAGCTTTCACAACCCCATTCGTTCTAGGTGCGATTGGATTACTAACTCACAATGGGATGCTGGTCTTCGCCATTTTAGGATCCTGGTTGATTGTAACCTCTATCTTTGTTATGTACTTACTTCAAAAGAGAGCTTAGGATTTGTTTCCTAAGTTTTTCTTTTTGGAGCTTTTGTACCCGGACAATTATATATTTTCTAGCTTGTTACGAGACTAATTTCTTGATAGAATAGAAGTTATGACGAGATATAAAGCAACTATTTCCTATGATGGTTATGCCTTTGCTGGCTTTCAGCGCCAGCCTCATGCGCGGAGCGTTCAGGAAGAAATTGAAAAAACCTTGACTAGATTGAATAAGGGGCAAGCCATTATCGTTCACGGTGCTGGTAGGACTGATAGTGGGGTTCATGCTTTGGGACAGGTCATTCATTTTGACTTGCCTTATCAAATGGATGAGGAGAAACTTCGATTTGCTCTGGATACCCAGTCCCCTGAAGATATTGATGTGATTTCAATTGAGCTTGTGGCGGATGATTTTCATTGTCGTTATGCCAAGCACAGCAAGACCTATGAGTTTATCGTGGATAGGGGCCGTCCTAAAAATCCGATGCGCCGTCACTATGCTACTCACTTTCCTTATCCGCTTGATGTAGAGCGGATGCAGGAGGCTGTTAAGAAATTAGAAGGAACCCATGATTTCACAGGCTTTACAGCCTCTGGAACCAGTGTAGAAGACAAGGTTCGTACCATCACAGAAGCTAGTCTCAGGGTTGATGAGACAGGACAATTTTTGACCTTTACCTTTTCAGGAAATGGTTTCTTGTATAAGCAGATTCGCAATATGGTGGGGACGCTGCTCAAAATCGGCAATAATCGTATGCAAGTGGAGCAGATTGACCTCATCTTGGAGAAAAAGGACAGGCAACTTGCAGGTCCAACAGCAGCACCAAATGGCTTGTATTTAAAGGAGATTCGTTATGAAGAATAATCGTATTTTAGCACTTTCTGGAAATGATATTTTTAGTGGCGGTGGATTATCGGCTGATTTAGCCACTTATACTTTGAACGGCTTGCATGGTTTCGTAGCTGTGACTTGTTTGACAGCCTTGACAGAGAAGGGGTTTGAAGTCTTTCCAACTGACGATGCCATTTTTCAACATGAATTGGATAGTTTGCGTGATGTGGAGTTTGCAGGGATTAAGATTGGCCTTCTCCCTACTGTTAGTGTAGCTGAGAAGGCCTTGGACTTTATCAAGCAGCGCTCAGGAGTGCCTGTGGTATTGGACCCTGTCTTGGTCTGCAAGGAAACGCACGACGTGGCTGTTAGTGAGCTCTGCCAAGAGTTGATTCGCTTTTTCCCTTATGTCAGTGTGATTACGCCTAATCTCCCAGAAGCAGAATTATTGGCTGGTCAAGAGATCAAAACCTTGGAAGACATGAAAACTGCAGCGCAGAAATTGCATGACTTGGGAGCACCAGCAGTCATTATCAAGGGAGGCAATCGCCTTAGTCAGGACAAGGCTGTAGATGTCTTTTATGACGGACAAACCTTTACAGTCCTAGAAAATCCTGTCATCCAAGGCCAAAATGCTGGTGCAGGTTGTACCTTTGCCTCAAGCATTGCCAGTCATCTTGTTAAAGGTGATGAACTTTTACCAGCAGTAGAAAGCTCGAAGGCTTTCGTTTACCGTGCCATTGCACAAGCAGATCAATATGGAGTAAGACAATATGAAGCAAACCAAAACAACTAAAATCGCCCTTGTATCTCTATTAACCGCCCTTTCTGTGGTTCTAGGTTATTTCTTAAAAATCCCGACACCAACAGGTATTCTAACTCTCTTAGATGCGGGTATCTTCTTTGCGGCCTTCTACTTTGGTAGTAAAGAGGGGGCTGTCGTTGGAGGTCTAGCAGGTTTCTTGATTGACCTCTTATCAGGCTACCCTCAGTGGATGTTCTTTAGCTTGATCAACCATGGCTTGCAGGGATTTTTCGCAGGATTTAAAGGCAAAACTCAGTGGCTAGGCCTTATGTTGGCAACTATTGTCATGGTGGGGGGCTATGCCTTGGGTTCAACTTTGATGAATGGCTGGGCAGCAGCTCTACCAGAAATCCTACCAAATTTCATGCAAAATATTGTAGGGATGATTGTGGGATTTATTCTTAGTCAAAGTATCAAGAAGATGAAGTAAAGAGGCTGAGTCAAAAGTCTTCAAAATCAGAAAAACGCATAATATCAGGTGTTGAAAAGCCTTGATATTATGCGTTTTATTGTGGGAAGATTTTATACTCTTCGAAAATCTCTTCAAACCGCGTCAACGTCGCCTTGCCGTAGTATATGTGACTGACTTCGTCAGTCTTATTTACAACCTCAAAACAGTGTTTTGAGCAACCTGCGGCTAGTTTCCTAGTTTGCACTTTGATTTTCATTGAGTATTAGATGAATATTAATCAAAATAAAGCAAGTCTTTGCTGGTGCTTGTAAAGAGGTCAAAACCATCCTTGGTTACAACACCGCAGTCTTCGATACGGACACCGACTTTACCAGGAATGTAGATACCTGGTTCAACAGAGAAGCACATGCCTTCTTCGATGACCATGTCATTTCCTTCCATGATAGATGGGAATTCGTGGACATCCATACCGATACCGTGACCGAGACGGTGGTTGAAGTACTCGCCATAACCAGCTTTTTCGATGACTTCACGGGCAGCGCGGTCCACTTCATGGGCAGTCACACCTGGTTTGATAAAGTCAAGGGCAGCTTGTTGGGCTTCAAGGGTCAAGTTGTAAATATCTTTCTTGAATTGGTCTGGTTTGCCGACAGCGACTGTACGAGTCATATCTGATGCATAGCCATTGACCATAACACCCAGGTCAAAGAGGAGAAGGGCGTCTTTTTCGACCTTGTTTGCACCAGGAATTCCGTGTGGATTTGCAGCATTGTCACCAGTCAAGACCATGGTATCAAAACTCATTTCATAGCCTTCACGCTTTAAGGCAAAGTCGATTTGGGCGATGATATCTGTCTCTGTTTTATCAAGAGAGATATTGTCAAAACCAACTTTTACAGCTTTATCAGCGTAGAGCCCTGCAACCATCATTTTTTGCACTTCGTCAGCTGATTTGATGAGGCGCATGCGTTGGATGCGAGGAGTGAGATTTTCAAACTCAGCAGTTTCAAAGACAGATCTTAAACCGTGGTATTTAGTCAAGATGAGGTTATCAAACTCAACTGCTACACGTTTGAAATCAAGCTGTGGCAAGGCATTTTGGATTTTCTTCCAAGGATTTTCAGAGTCCACATAACCAACAACTGGGAAAGAGACAGTGCTTGTTGCGCGCTCAACCTCAAGGGCTGGAACAAAGAGAAGTGGTTCCTGGTCTGCAAGGACAAAGAGGAACATTTGGCGTTCGTGTGGATCACTGTAAAAACCAGTGAGGTAATTAATAGTGACGGGGTCAGATACGACAGCGACGTCTAGTTTTTCTGATTCAAGATATGTTACGATTTGTTGTAATTTAGACATATGCTACCTTCTTTCTACCCCTCTATTTTGGCAAAAAAAGAGAGAAAATGCAAGGGAGAAGGGTAAAAGAACAGGCAAAAAGAACTCCGACATGATAGCGGAGTTCTTTGATATAGTTTTCTTTAGTTTAAGAAAAGTCTGCCTTACTTTTGACGTCACTGTATTCTTCAGCGATTTCTTGACTGAGAATGTCCTCATAGGCAGGGAGTTGGATGTCCTGACCGTATTTTTTCCGGAGGGCAGTAGTAACCAGGCGATAAGCTAGATTGGCATTGCGAGAGAGGATAGGTCCGTGGAAGTAGGAACCAAAGACATTCTTATAATGAACCCCTTCGCCGACCTTTTCCTCGTTGTTTCCATTTCCATAGACAACCTGTCCCAGCGGTTTTTGGTCATCTGAGAGGAAGGTACGTCCCTGGTGATTTTCAAATCCATAGTAGGTTTCATCAAATTCTTCATTATGGATCTTGATGTCACCGATAAAGCGGTTATTAGTCTGGTTGAGGGTGTAGTGACCCATGACACCGAGCCCTTCGATACGTTTACCTGAAGCTTCAACATAATATTGCCCCAAAAGTTGAAAACCACCGCAGATGGCTAGAACTACTCCGTCGTTTTGGATGTAGTTGTCAATACTCTCTTTTTTAGCAGGTAGGTCGTCTGCAATGATACTCTGTTCAAAGTCTTGACCACCACCGAAAAAGGCGATGTCGTAGTGATTTTCATCGAAATCATCATGAAGTGAAACGATGTCAACGGTCACATGGGCTCCCAGTTTTTCAGCAACATACTTGAGCATGAGGATGTTGCCATTGTCCCCATAGGTATTCATGAGGTTACCGTAGAGGTGGGCAATGTTGAGCTGATAGGGGTAATTGCCAGATTTTGAGGAAAGTGAAGTATAAACCATTAGTTCATCTCCTTTCTAACAATCTGACGACTAGCCAGCAGTTCGCGGAATTCAAGCATAGCAGTATAGGTAGCCAGGATATAAGCATGCTTGCAGTCTTGGTTCTCAATGGTCTTGAGAACTTGCTCCAGACTACTTGTTTCAGTGATTTTCTCAGCTGGATAGCCTGTTACTCGTAGACGACGAGCAATTTCAGAATGGCGAACACCGCCAGCGTTGATTTCGGAAATATCCATCTCAGTGATTTGTTCAAAATCAGCATCCCAGATCCAGCTGGTATCAATTCCGTCTGCATAGTTAGCATTAAGGAGAACCGATAGACTAAATGGATAAGGTGCTAGTTTAATCATCTCGATAGCTTGGGTTGCACCGACTGGATTTTTAATCAAGACAAGGGTACATTCCTTGTCCCCGATATGGAAGGTTTCTTGACGTCCAAAGACAGCACGGCTCTTATCAAATCCCTGCTTGATGAGTTGCGAATCTGCACCGAGGAAACGGGCGATGGCCACAGCAGCTAGGGCGTTGTAGATATTGTAGAGACCACCGATTTGAATACCGTATTCTTGTCCGTCAATGACAAAGCGAGAGCGATTGTTGGTCAACTCAACCAATTCTGTCAAGCGATAGTCTAAATCAGGACGTTTACATCCACAACCTTCACAGATATAGGCACCCAAATTTGCATAGGTATTATGCTCATATTTGAGGATTCCTTGGCAGTCAGGGCAGAGGATTCCTTCGGTATTGTAGTGAGCCAGTTGGGCTGGCCCTTTCTCCAAGTCAAAACCAAAATACTGTATAGGATTTTGGAAAGATGGTTTGTAGAAAAGTGGGCTGTCACCATTGAGAAGAACAGTGGCAGTTGGAACTTTCCGAATAGCATCCAATATCATGTTATAGGTAGTATAGATTTCACCGAAACGGTCCATCTGGTCACGGAAGATATTGGTGATGACGAAGAGACTTGGCTGGATGTAGTCACAGATACGAGATAGACTGGCTTCATCAATTTCTAAGACGGCAATATTTTTTCCGGTTTTAGAAGATTTGGCTGTTAAGAAGGTTGTCGCAATCCCTGTAATCATGTTGGCACCGCTTGGATTGGTCAGAACTTGACCATAAACCTCTTTTAAAATGCCGACAGTGAGGGCAGTTGTCAGGGTTTTTCCATTTGTTCCAGTGACCACGACAATCTCGTAGTTCTTAGCTAGGTTTTGTAAAATATCTTTATCAAATTGAAGGGCGACTTTCCCTGGGAGCGTACTTCCACGTCCAAGACGGCTCAAAACGAAGTGGGAAGAACGCCCAGCAAGAAGGCCCAAAGTAGTTTTTAATTTCATGTTTCTATTATATCATAAAAGAGGGAAAAGACAGATTTGAGATTTCGCAGAAGTAAAAGAGGCTGGGCAAAAACTCAATTTTAGGAGAAAATCAAGTAAATCTTCCCGCAATAAAACGCATAGTATCAAGGTTGTTCAATACCTGATACTATGCGTTTTTATGATTTTAAAGACTTTTTGCCCAGTCTCTCAATACGATTAAATCTCAACTTAAATCGCAAACAAGTCATTCAAGTTCTCAGCCAAGGTTGGGTGAGTGAAGATTTGTTTTGTGAAGTAAGTGTAAGGAATCTTGTTGTCCATAGCAACAGTGATGATGTTGATGATTTCTTGAGAACCTTCTGAGAAGATGCTTGCTCCAAGACTTTCTTTTGTTTCAGTATTGACAACAGCTTTGAAAGCTCCGCGAAGGTCTCCATTTACGTGACCACATGGCATTGCTACAACAGGGATTTCCTTGACAGCGTATGGAAGTTTCAAATCAGCTGCTTGACTTTCAGTCAAACCAACTTGTGAAAGTGCAGGTGTGATGAAAAGAGTATTTGGTACATTGAGACGATCTTCGAGTGTGTAGCTGCCATCACCAGCGAGGTAGCTATAAACAACACGGAAGTCATCAAGTGAAATGTAAGTAAATTGAAGGCCACCGTTGACATCTCTAACTGCAAAAACACCAGGAACGTTTGTTTGACAGTGTTTGTCTACTTTAATAGCACCACGTTCAGTCAGTTCAATATCTGTGTTTTCGAGATGAAGAGGTTCAACATTTGGTTTACGTCCAGTTGCGTAGAGAAGGGCATCGAAACGATAAGTTTCGTTTCCAGTTACGACAAGGACTTGGTCACCGTCGTTTTTGATTTCAGTAGTACGGATGTTTTGAAGCAATTCAATACCGTCTTCTTCCATGTATTGTTTAGCAAGAGCTGCGATGGAAGGTTCTGCACGAGGTAGGAAAGTATCCAAGGCATCTAGGACGGTAACCTTGCTTCCAAGTTTGTTGTAAAGACCAGCAAATTCAAGACCGATGTTTCTGCCACCAAGGACACCAAGTTTTTCAGGTAATTTGTCCAAGTTTTGGATACCTGTTTAGTCAAAGACGTTTTTGCTTGTAGCAAGTCCAGGGATTGGCAAGACGTTTGAAACAGCACCAGTGTTGATGACGATTGTTTCAGTAGTCAGTTCTTGTTTTTCATCACCAGCTTGGATTTCGATGACTTTATTTGAAAGGAAGTGAGCTTCCGCATCAAAGATATCTACGCCTGTACCTGCAACAGTAGCATAGTTTTTACCGTTGAGGCGACTAGTGATGGTATTTTTGGTAGCAATGACTTCTTCAAAAGACAAATCTTTCTCAGCAGCAACTAGCAAGGTTTTGGTTGGGATACATACGATGTTGATACAAGTTCCACCGTACATAGCTTTGCTACGTTCAACGAGGGCCACTTTTTTACCAGCTGAAGCCAATTTACCAGCTAGTGTTTTTCCAGCTTTACCAAATCCAATAACGATTAAATCATATGTTATACTCAATTGTTTCCAAAAAGCAACTTTGTCCATTGTCTGCTGACAGTGGACTTTAAAACACTTTTTTCCAATCCT
>NZ_SPGF01000060.1 GCF_005844455.1 Streptococcus mitis
TCGTTTATGAAAGCGCAGATTTTTCTTATCTTTGAGAGCTTTTGTGAGAATGTTTTTGTCATTGGTAGTAAATGTTGCTTGTGTCATATATCTATTATACGTCAATTTTTGATTTTTGTTAAGTATTAAAAACTATCTTACTGACAATCCAGACGCTTATTTGACTGAAATAGCTTCTGAATTTGGCTGTCATCCAACTACTATCCACTATGCTCTCAAAGCTATGGGGTACACTCGAAAAAAAAGAACCACACCTACTATGAACAAGACCCAGAAAAAGTAGCTTTATTTCTTAAGAATTTTAATAGTTTAAAGCACCTAGCACCTGTTTATATTGATGAAACAGGATTTGATACTTATTTTTATCGAGAATATGGTTGCTCATTAAAAGGTCAGTTAATAAGAGGTAAAGTATCTGGAAGAAGATATCAGAGGATTTCTTTGGTTACAGGGCTAACAAATGGTGAGTTAATCGCTCCAATGACCTACGAAGAGACGATGACGAGCGACTTTTTTGAAGCTTGGTTTCAGAAGTTTCTCTTACCAACATTAAACACACCATCAGTTATTATTATGGATAATGCAAGATTCCATAGAATGGGGAAGCTAGAGCTCTTATGTGAGGAGTATGGGCATAAACTGTTACCACTTCCTCCCTACTCACCTGAGTACAATCCTATTGAGAAAACATGGGCTCATATCAAAAAGCACCTCAAAAAGGTATTACCAAGTTGCAATACTTTTTACGAGGCTCTTTTGTCTTGTTCTTGTTTCAATCGACTATAAAAGTTCCGGAATCTAAATGCATTGCGCTTGATGAGTTTAATGAGATTATTGGTTGCTTCCAATTTGGCGTTGGAATAGGGTAATTGAAGAGCGTTGACAATCTTATAATGTGTTATTTTACTTCCAACTCTTGAGTGAAATTTCTCCGCTATTTAGCCAGATTTCTTTTCCGTTATCACATTGAACTAAAAGCTTGCCATTTTCTGAGATATCTTTAGCAAGTCCCTTGTAGTCTTTTTGATTTAGTGTGAAAGTAACTTCTTTTCCAAGAACGAATGACTGTTTTTTATAGAGGTATAATAACTCATCTGCTGGTGTTTCTAAGAAAGTACGCCAGATTTCTATGATCAATTCATTCCTTGTTATAGGTGCTGGTGATTTAAATAAGCTAGCAGCTTTTTCTTTTAATTCTTGTGGGAAGTCTTGAATAGTGAAGTTGATTCCTACTCCAATAATGATATCTGTGACTAAGCCTGTTTCTACAGAGGTCATTGCCTCAGTGAGGATTCCTCCAATTTTATGATTTTTGAGGTAGATATCGTTGACCCATTTTATGTCTACATCTATTAAAGTTAGGTTCTTAATGGCTTTGTAGATAGCTCCAGCTACAAGTAGTGTGTAGGATGGTAATTTATCATAGGGGAGATTCGGTTTAAGATGGAGGGTCATATAAATGCCACCTTGTGGGGAGTAGAAAGAACGTTGAAAACGGCCTCGACCAGCTGTTTGATAGGAAGCTAGATAGAGAGTATTTGCTTCATGCCCTAAATCAATTGCTTCTTTTGCATCTAATTGTGTTGATTTTGTTCCGGGTTTAAAACTGACTTTAATTGGAAGATTTTCTTCTAGAAGTTCTGGAAGAATAAGGTCTCCATTCACCAGTTTATATCCTTTGTTTTTGATACTATCAATTTCAATTCCTTCTTGTTCTAGTCGCTTGATAGCTTTCCATATAGATGTACGGCTTAAATTCAGTTCTTCTCCGATTTTTTCTCCGCTAACATAATCGTTTTCTCTAGTTAATATTTGGTAAACTAGTTGGTGTGATTTCATTGATTTTCCTTTCTAGCTGAGAGGGAATGAGAGTATTCTTTTCGAGTTTGACTAGGTGTTTTATGAAAAAACTGCTTGTAGGCTTTTGAGAAATGTAATGGATCTGAAAAACCCACAGAATACGCAATGACTTTGATCGTTTCATTGGTGTGCTCTAGTAACTGTTGAGCACGGTTCATTCGAACGAAAAGTAAATACTCTTTTGGAGAGAGTTGGTGAAATTCTTTAAACACACTAGTTAAGTAGCTTCTGTGAACGGATAGTTCTTTCGCTAGATCTTGAATTGTAAGCGATTGAGGATAGTGACTATCAATTAATCGTTTGCAGTCAAGATAGAGCTGGTGGGTTGATGAAATATTCTTTTTTTTCTGATTGGGAGCAATAGTTCCCAGATGAAACATTAGTTCATGGAGTTGTCCCATGATATGGAGTTGAGCTAATTCATTTGATTTTGTAATCTGAGCGAAGCGGACAATATCTGAGATGAGTTTTGCAGTTGTCTGTGTATGACAAGTTTCAGATTGGATGAGATAGGATTGGTCAGAAATTTGAGAAAGTGCAAAATAGTCAGGAGCTTTCCCTCCTGTTATTCCTAACCAGTAGTAGGCCCAAGGTTTCTCATTGTCTGCTTGATAAAAGGTTAATTCATCTGGTTTTAATAGAAAGAAATCTCCTTCTTTTAAATCAACAATTTTACCTTTGTAATAAAATTTACCTTGTCCTTTAGTAATGTAATGTAGAACGTATGTGTCACGAATGGCTGGACCAAAAGAGTAATTAGGTGTGCATTCCTCATATCCATAAAAGCTTAGGGAAAGGTCAATTGTTCCAGTCTGGTATTCTGAAAAAACTAGCATGTGCCACCTCCTACCTAACATTTTACCATATTCTTGAGACATTTTTCTATTTCGGGAAGCGCTTTTATTTGTTAAAATTTTTTCAAGAAATAGATGAGGTACAATTTATGGGAATTCGGATAGAGAATAATCTATTTTACGTTGAGAGTAAAGGTTTAAGTTTGATTATTGAAAATAGGGATGGGTTCTTATTATTAAAACATTTAGGAAAGACTATTAAGAACTATAGAGGTTCTAATAGTGTTAATGAACGCGATCATGCTTTTTCAGGGAATCCAACAGCTACTAATCGAACCTTTAGTTTGGATACGCAACGTCAAATTTTTGGACAACATGGTTTGGGTGACTTTAGAAAACCAACTATACAGATTCAACATGATGCAACTGAAGTAACAGACTTTCGATTTGTAGAAGCAAAGATTTTAAAAGGTCAGAATGGTCCACAGGGCTTACCTTCTCCTCACAGCATGGATGATACAGAGACTCTTGTCTTGATTTTAAAAGATCCTCAAGCTAAACTTAGTCTGACTTTGTATTATACAGCTTTTGATAATGATGCGACAATTGCTAGTTACAGCAAATTGGAGAATAATAGCAATCAGGAAGTTGTCATTCATAAGGACTTTTCTTTTATGGCTGATTTTCCTGCTGCAACTTACGAAATAGTGACTTTACAGGGAGCTTATGCTCGTGAAAAGACTGTCCGACGTCAACAGGTAGAGCAAGGAATCTTTTCGATTAGTTCGAACCGTGGAGATTCTGGGCATGCTCAAACACCAGCTCTTCTAATATGTGATCAAGGAGTTACAGAGGATGCTGGAAATGTGTTTGCTATTCAACTACTGTATAGTGGAAACTTTGAAGCTTTTGTTCAAAAGAATCAATTGAATGAAGTTCGGCTGGCTATTGGGATTAATCCGGAAAACTTTTCTTGGAAGTTAGACTCTGAGGAATACTTTGAAACACCGGTAGCTTTAGTGACCCATTCAGATAAGGGATTAACTGGCATTAGTCATGAAAGTCAGAATTTTGTACTTAAGCATATTATGCCAAGTGAATTTTCTAAAAAAGAACGTCCAATTCTAATCAATAACTGGGAAGCTACTTACTTTGACTTTCAGAGGAAAAAACTGTTAGAGCTAGCTGATGAAGCTAAGAAAGTTGGAATAGAACTTTTTGTATTAGATGATGGGTGGTTTGGTAATCGCTTTGATGATAATCGTGCTTTAGGTGATTGGGTTGTTAATGAGAAAAAACTGGGTGGAAGTCTAGAAAGTCTGATTTCATCTATCCATGAAAGAGGTTTGCAGTTTGGGCTTTGGTTAGAACCTGAGATGATTTCTGTTGATAGCGACTTGTATCATAAACATCCTGACTGGGCTATTCAGGTTCCAGGATATGAGCATACCTATTCTAGAAATCAATTAGTACTTAATCTTGCCAATCCTCAGGTAGTAGAATATTTGAAAAATGTTTTAGATGAAATCCTCTCTCATCATGATATTGACTACATCAAATGGGATATGAATCGTAATATTACTAATTTGGGGAATGGTTCAGTTTATCTGGAAACCCAGATGCAGTCTCATCAATATATGTTGGGGCTTTACGAACTCGTTTCTTATCTGACAGAGAAACACAGTCATATTCTCTTTGAGTCTTGCTCTGGTGGTGGTGGACGAAATGATCTTGGTATGATGCGTTATTTCCCACAAGTCTGGGCTAGTGATAATACTGATGCTATTGCACGTTTACCAATTCAATACGGTTCATCCTATCTCTATCCAACAATATCTATGGGGGCTCATGTGTCAGCAGTACCAAATCATCAGATGGGACGAATGACACCACTGGAAACTCGTGGTCATGTAGCAATGATGGGGAATCTGGGTTATGAGCTTGATTTGACAAGTTTATCAGATGAAGAGAAGGCTGAGATTGCTAATCAGGTGAACTTGTATAAAGAATTGCGGCCAGTAGTCCAGTTGGGAAATCAGTATAGGTTAATTAATCCCGAGGCTGAATCCAATGAAGCAGCTGTACAATTTAACTATGAAAATCAAACGATTGTGACCTACGTTCGAGTTTTATCGGTTGTGGAAACAATGGAAACCACCTTGAAACTAAAAGACTTAGAGGTGGAAGGGCTTTATGAGATGGAAGGGACAAACATTGTTTATTCGGGTGCAGAGCTCATGTATGCGGGCTTAACTGTTATCTTATCCCAAGGAGATTTTTTGAGTAGACAGTATATTTTTAGAAGACTATAATAAAGGTGTATAAATTTATAAAGGAGGCTTTCCAATGAAATGGTATAAGAAAGCAGGTTTTCTTTTAGTAGCTGGGGCAAGTTTACTAGGCCTAGTGGCTTGTGGTCAGAACAATCAATCAGCTGATGGTAAGGTAACGATTGAGTTTTTTAACCAGAAGACCGAGATGGTAGATACCTTGCAAAGGATAGTGGATGATTTTGAAAAGGAACACCCTAATATTGATGTGAAGTTGACTACAGTACCTTCAGCTGGAGTTGTTCTAAAGACTCGGATTTTATCAGGAGATGTTCCAGATATTATTAATATCTATCCTCAAAATATGGATTTTCAGGAGTGGGCGAAGGCAGGCTATTTTGCAGATATGACAGGAAAACCCTATCTTGAGAACATCAAGAATGACTATGTCGAAAAGTATGCAATCAATAACAAGATTTATAGTGTGCCATTAACAGCCAACCTTTATGGAATCTATTACAATAAAACGAAGTTTAAAGAATTAGGACTTGAGGAACCGAAGACTTTTAAAGAGATTCAAGAGATTGTTAAAAAGATAAAAGATAGTGGAAATTCTCCGTTTGCGGTTGCAGGCAATGAAGGCTGGACATTAAATGGTTACCACCAACTTTCTCTCATTACTCTTACGGGTAGTGGAGACGCGGCTAATAACTACCTTCGCTTTTCAAAACCAAACGCTATCTCTGCAGATGATGCTATTTTGAAAGCAGATGCAGAACGACTCGATTTATTAGCAGATAATGCTCAAGATGGTTGGCGTGGTGCCTCTTATAATGATGCGGTGGTAGCATTTTCTAGCGAAAAAGCCTTGATGATGCCACAAGGATCGTGGGCGTTAGCGGCAATTAATCAACAGGATCCAAAATTTGAGGTGGGGATGTTTGCCTTTCCAGGAGAAGAAGTAGGAAAAGAAGTCACTGTTGGTGCAGGGGACATGGCATTATCAACTTCAGCTACTACCAAACACCCTAAGGAAACCGAAGAATTTATCAGCTATATGACTAGTCCAAAAGCTATGCAGTCATACTATGATGTAGATGGTTCACCAGTTGCGGTGAAAGGCATACAGGAAAAAGAAGATTCAGCACTTGCAGATATTTCTAAACTGGCATTTACGGACAAACATTATGTTTGGTTGGGCCAACGCTGGAACTCTGAAGAAGACTTTTTTAAACTAAGTACAGGATACCTGATGGATAAAAATCTGAAAAATATGGCAAATAATCTCAATGCTTTCTTTAATCCAATGAAGGCAGATTTGGACTAGAATAGGAGTTAAGATGATATGGCTATTCGAAAATTTTTAAATAAATACTGGGGTTGGACTTTTTTGCTCATCCCGCTTGCTTTACAAGCTATCTTCTTTTACTTTCCAATGGTACAAGGTGCTTTCTATAGTTTGACTAACTGGACTGGATTGACCTATAATTATAAATTTGTTGGTTTGAATAACTACAAATTGCTGATGATTGATGGGAAATTCTTCACAGCTATATCCTTTACTTTGATTTTAACTCTGGCATTGATTATTGGAGAGATTACAATTGGGATGGTTGTGGCACGAGCCTTAAATTCTAAGATGAAGGGTCAGACCTTCTTTAGAGCTTGGTTCTTTTTCCCGGCTGTTTTGTCGGGTTTGACAGTTTCCTTGATTTTTAAACAATTTTTCAACTATGGTCTTCCAACGATTGGAAGAATTTTAGGGATTGGTTTTTTACAAGAGAGTCTATTGGGGACACCTGTCGGAGCGGTAGTAGCAACTATTTTTGTTCTTCTATGGCAAGGAGTAGCAATGCCAATTATTCTCTTTCTTGCTGGTCTTCAGAGTATTCCAACTGATATTTTAGAAGCAGCATCAATTGATGGTGCAACAAGTAAACAAACTTTTTGGAAGATTGAATTACCTTATTTACTGCCAACGATTTCTATGGTTTTTATTCTGGCACTTAAGTCCGGTCTGACTGCCTTTGACCAGATTTTTGCATTGACGAGTGGTGGTCCAAATAATGCTACAACATCTCTTGGACTTTTAGTCTACAATTATGCTTTCAAGAGTAATCAATATGGATATGCGAATGCAATTGCCTTGATTTTATTCTTAATTATTGGAATTGTTTCTCTTATCCAAATCAAGTTATCAAAGAAATTTGAAATCTAATAGAGGAGTCCTACACATGAAAAAAGAAGAAAAATTGAATCAGTTTTGGAAATATGTCCTCTTGATAGTCGGTGGTATTCTTATACTTATTCCTTTGTTGGTAACAGTGTTTAGTTCTTTCAAAACAACTAAGGATATCATGAATCATTTCTTTAGTTTGCCCAATCCTTTTACCTTAAGTAATTATGAACGATTGATTTCGGATGGAATTGGAGGCTATTTCTGGAATTCAGCAGTTATTACGGTGTTATCATTGATTGTAGTAGCTTTCTTTATACCAGCTGCAGCTTATTCCATTGCTCGAAATATGTCCAAGAAAAAAGCCTTTGCAATTATGTATTCGCTCTTGATTTTAGGGATATTTGTTCCATTTCAGGTGATTATGATTCCCATCACAGTTATGATGAGTAAACTCGGTCTAGCAAATATGTGGGGGCTAGTAATACTCTACCTAACTTATGCTATTCCACAGACCCTCTTCTTATATGTTGGTTATATAAAAATCAGTGTACCGGATAGTTTGGATGAAGCTGCGGAAATTGATGGGGCTGATCATTTTACAACTTATCGTCGAATCATTTTTCCAATGTTGAAGCCCATGCATGCGACAACTTTGATTATCAATGCTCTCTGGTTCTGGAATGACTTTATGTTGCCACTGTTGATTCTGAATAAGGATTCCAAGATGTGGACTTTACCTCTCTTCCAATACAACTACCAAGGTCAGTACTTCAATGACTATGGCCCAAGTTTTGCATCTTATATTGTGGGAATTGTAACGATAACCATTGTCTACCTCATCTTCCAAAAACATATCATTTCAGGAATGAGTAACGGAGCAGTGAAGTAAGAAGTGCTTAGGAAATCTATAATTCCATACATAGACGAACGGTTCAGCTTGTTGACAATTCTATGTAGAAAACAAGAAAATAGTACTTAGTTGCTTGCAGTCTATATTAGTACTGAACAAAAATCTAAAAATATCTTTCATTTACGAAGCCAGGTCATATGAGACTTGGCTTTCATCAGAAAAAGGAGACCATCTATGACCATTTAAAATAAAACTATGTTGATTACCTATTCAGATAGTCTGGGAAACAATCTTAAAGATTTATATGAGAATTTGGAAGAGCATTTTGGTGATGCTATTGGAGGAGTTCACCTTCTACCATTTTTCCCATCAACAGGTGATCGTGGATTTGCACCGGTTGACTATGATGAAGTGGATTCAGCGTTTGGTGACTGGGAGGATGTTAAGCGTTTAGGTGAGAAATATTATCTTATGTTTGACTTTATGATTAATCATATTTCTCGTCAATCGAAATATTATAAGGACTATCAAGAAAAACATGAAGCTAGTGAATTCAAAGATCTCTTTTTAAACTGGGACAAGTTTTGGCCGGAAAATCGTCCGACACAAGCTGATGTAGATTTAATTTACAAGCGCAAGGATCGTGCACCAAAGCAAGAGATTGTTTTTGCAGATGGTTCAGTAGAACATTTGTGGAATACCTTTGGTGAGGAGCAGATTGATCTTGATGTGACCAAAGAAGTAACGATGAGATTCATCCGTAAGACGATTCAACATCTAGCAAGTAACGGGTGTGATTTGATTCGTCTAGATGCCTTTGCTTATGCAGTGAAGAAATTGGATACCAATGATTTCTTTGTGGAACCAGATATTTGGAATTTATTGGACAGAGTTCGAGATATCGCTGCTGAGTATGGGACAGAGCTCTTACCTGAGATTCATGAACACTATTCGATTCAGTTTAAAATAGCGGATCATGATTACTATGTTTACGATTTTGCCCTTCCAATGGTGACCCTTTATACTCTTTACAGTTCCAGAACAGAGCGTTTGGCTAAGTGGTTAAAGATGAGCCCGATGAAGCAATTTACGACACTAGATACCCATGATGGGATTGGAGTGGTGGATGTTAAGGATATCCTGACTGATGATGAAATTGATTATGCTTCAAATGAGCTCTATAAGGTTGGAGCGAATGTCAAACGTAAGTACTCTAGTGCAGAGTATAACAATCTAGATATCTACCAAATCAATTCAACCTATTATTCTGCGCTTGGAGATGATGATGCCAAGTACTTCCTCGCTCGTTTGATTCAAGCTTTTGCGCCAGGCATTCCTCAGGTTTACTATGTGGGTCTATTAGCAGGAAAAAATGACTTAAAATTATTAGAAGAAACCAAAGAAGGTCGAAATATTAATCGTCATTACTATAGTAATGAGGAAATAGCAGAAGAAGTTCAACGTCCTGTGGTGAAGGCCCTTCTCAATCTATTTTCTTTCCGTAATCAATCAGAGGCCTTTGACCTAGAAGGGACTATTGATGTTGAAACACCAACAGCTCACAGCATTGTAATCAAACGTCAAAATAAAGACAAGTCCGTAACTGCAGTATCAGAAATTGATTTGCAAAATCACACTTATCGAGTAATTGAGAATGGAATTGAAGTAACATTTTGAAGCTTTGATATAGTTTATAAAATAGGGTTTTTATTTTAGAAAACGTTTTCTTTGTTTTCAAATTGCTAAAAAAGTGGTACAATAAAGGGTAGCTTACTATTATCTGAATCAACAGATTTGGAGAGAAAGGATTCATTTTGAAATCAATAGGCTTTATTGAAAAGCTGAAAGGGTTGTCTAGTAAAGAGCTGATTTTATTGGGAATTATCCTGAGTATCTTTTTACCCTTTTATCTTTTTGTAGTTGTATTCTGTTTATATATTATCAGTTTGATTTTCACAGGAGACATGAAAAGTATTCTTCAGAAAATGGGGGAGCATCCGATGCTGCTTCTTTTTCTTGGTTATAGTACTGTTATATCCGTTTTTGCACAAAATTGGATGGGAGTTGTGGCTTCAGTAGGAATTTTTCTATTTACTGTTTTCTTTTTGCACTATCAGTCGATTTTATCACATAAATTCTTTCGCTTGATTTTGCAGCTCGTCTTGTTTGGTAGTGTATTGTCAGCTGCTTTTGCGAGTTTAGAACATTTCCAAATTGTGAAGAAATTCAATTATGCTTTTCTTTCACCCAATATGCAGGTCTGGCATCAGAATAGAGCAGAAGTGACCTTCTTTAATCCTAATTATTATGGAATTATTTGTTGTTTCTGTATCATGATTGCCTTCTATCTGTTTACAACGACCAAGTTGAATTGGTTGAAAGTATTCTGTGTGATTGCAGGCTTTGTGAATCTCTTTGGTTTGAACTTTACTCAAAATCGAACCGCCTTTCCTGCTATTATCGCTGGAGCAATCATTTATCTCTTTACGACCATTAAAAACTGGAAGGCCTTTTGGCTTAGTATTGGGGCCTTTGCGATTGGCTTGAGTTTCCTCTTTTCTAGTGATCTGGGAGTTCGGATGGGAACTTTGGATTCTTCTATGGAAGAACGGATCTCTATCTGGGATGCTGGGATGGCCTTATTTAAACAAAATCCTTTTTGGGGTGAGGGGCCATTGACTTATATGCACTCTTATCCTCGGATAAATGCTCCTTATCATGAACATGCTCACAGTCTTTATATCGATACGATTCTGAGTTACGGAATTGTGGGGACCATTTTATTAGTTTTGTCTTCTGTTGCTCCTGTTCGCTTGATGATGGATATGAGTCAGGAGTCAGGGAAACGCCCGATTATCGGTCTTTATCTATCTTTCCTTACAGTGGTTGCTGTGCACGGAATCTTTGACTTGGCCCTCTTCTGGATTCAGTCAGGTTTCATTTTCTTGCTAGTCATGTGCAGTATTCCGTTGGAACATCGAACTTTGGTATCGGACATGACGGATTAAGTTTATAAGATTAAAATCTTCTATCTTGGGTAGGAGATTTTTTTACTGGGAAAAAATATTTCCAAATCGAAATAGTTGACAGTTGGAATAACAAGCGTTACAATAGTGCTATTCATTTCGATATCGAAGTAAATAGGAGGTGTTATGAAAGATAGTCATTTGGTAGCCCATCATATTCGTTTGTTGAATGGGCGGATTTTTCAAAAGTTACTGAGCCAAGACCCTGAAGCTCTTTATAGGAGTGAGCAGGGGAAGATTTTAGCGGTTTTATGGAATAGTGAAACAGGTTGTGCAACTGCGACAGATATTGCGCTTGCGACTGGTCTTGCTAATAATACGCTGACGACTATGATAAAAAAGCTTGAGGAACAAAATCTTGTAACCGTTAGTCCATGTGGAGAAGACAAGCGTAAGAAGTATTTATACTTAACAAAAATCAAAAATTGACGTATAATAGATATATGACACAAGCAACATTTACTACCAATGACAAAAACATTCTCACAAAAGCTCTCAAAGATAAGAAAAATCTGGGCTTTCATAAACGA
>NZ_SPGF01000061.1 GCF_005844455.1 Streptococcus mitis
ACCGCACTTATGAACAAATTGCGGCTGATTTTGGCATTCACGAAAGCAACTTAATCCGTCGGAGTCAATGGGTTGAAGCAACTCTTGTTCAAAGTGGTTTTACGATTTCAAAAACTCATCTTAGTACTGAGGATACGGTGATTGTGGATGCAACAGAGGTAAAAATCAATCGTCCTAAAAAAATCAACTAGCCAATTATTCTGGTAAAAAGAAATATCATGCTATGAAGGCTCAGGCGATTGTCACAAGCCAAGGGAGAATTGTTTCATTGGATATTTCAGTGAACTATTGCCACGATATGAAATTGTTCAAAATGAGTCGCAGAAATATCGGACAAGCTGGTAAAATCTTGGCTGACAGTGGTTATCAAGGACTCATGAAGATGTATTCACAAGCGCAAACTCCGAGAAAATCAAGCAAACTGAAGCCACTAACTCTTGAAGATAAAGCTTATAACCATGCGCTATCTAAAGAGAGAATCAAGGTTGAGAATATTTTTGCCAAAGTAAAAACGTTTAAGATGTTTTCAACAACCTATCGAAATCGACGCAAACGGTTTGGATTACGAATGAATTTGATTGCTGGCATTATCAACCGTGAACTATGATTTTAGTTTCGCAGGAAGTCTTTTCATAATTTCACAATCAGCCGGTCAAAACTCTATTGTACGGGTGAATTGAGAAAAAAGTTCACAATCTTAGAAAATTTCTTTGTGAAATGCTTATGAAACTGTTTACAAAGTATAAAAAAAGAGTTATAATATACTTGTGAAAAAAATAACAAAGGATAACATCCTTAAAGGCTATGGAGGATAATATGGCTGATAAAAAAACAGTAACACCAGAGGAAAAACAACTTGCTGCTGAAAAGCATGTCGACGGTCTCGTGAAAAAAGCCTTGGTTGCGCTTGATGAAATGCGCAAGTTGAACCAAGAGCAAGTTGACTACATCGTAGCAAAAGCGTCTGTTGCAGCACTTGATGCGCACGGTATCCTTGCACAACACGCAGTTGAAGAAACTGGTCGTGGTGTATTTGAAGATAAGGCGACAAAAAATCTATTTGCCTGTGAACACGTAGTGAACAATATGCGTGGAGTTAAAACAGCTGGAGTTATCGAAGATGATCCAATTACAGGTTTGACGAAGATTGCGGAGCCTGTCGGAGTTATTTGTGGTATCACTCCAACAACAAACCCAACTTCAACAGCGATTTTCAAATCATTGATTGCTTTGAAGACACGTAACCCAATTGTTTTTGCCTTCCACCCATCAGCTCAAGAATCTTCTGCTCATGCTGCACAAATCGTTCGTGATGCAGCCATCGCAGCCGGTGCACCTGAAAACTGTGTTCAATGGATTACAGAGCCATCTATGGAAGCAACTGGGGCACTTATGAACCACGAAGGTGTTGCGACTATCCTCGCAACTGGTGGGAATGCTATGGTTAAAGCTGCATACTCATGTGGAAAACCAGCTCTTGGGGTAGGTGCCGGAAACGTTCCTGCCTATGTAGAAAAATCTGCTGACCTTCGTCAAGCTGCTCATGATATCGTCATGTCTAAATCATTTGATAATGGGATGGTCTGTGCATCAGAACAAGCCGTTATCATTGATAAAGAAGTGTATGACGAATTTGTAGAAGAATTCAAATCATACCATACTTACTTTGTAAACAAGAAAGAAAAAGCACTTCTTGAAGAATTCTGTTTCGGCGTGAAAGCAAACAGCAAAAACTGTGCAGGTGCCAAACTAAACGCAAACATCGTTGGTAAACCAGCAGCATGGATTGCTGAACAAGCAGGATTTAGCGTTCCAGAAGGAACAAACATCTTGGCTGCAGAATGCGCTGAAGTAGGACTAAAAGAACCATTGACTCGTGAAAAATTGTCACCAGTTATCGCTGTCCTAAAAGCTGAAGATACAGAAGACGGTCTTAAAAAAGCTCGTCAAATGGTTGAGTTTAACGGACTTGGTCACTCAGCAGCCATCCATACAAAAGACGAAGCTCTTGCTAAACGCTTTGGTACAGAAATCAAAGCAATGCGTATTATCTGGAACTCTCCATCTACTTTCGGTGGTATCGGTGACGTATACAATGCCTTCATTCCATCATTGACACTTGGATGTGGCTCATATGGACACAACTCAGTTGGTGATAACGTGAGTGCGATCAACCTTCTAAACATCAAGAAAGTAGGGAAACGTAGAAATAATATGCAATGGTTTAAAGTTCCTTCAAAAATTTACTTCGAACGCAATTCTATCCAATACCTTCAAACATGTGAAGATATTGAACGCGTTATGATTGTTACAGACAAATCTATCGAAAAACTAGGCTTTGTTCAACGTGTTATTGATCAATTGAACAAACGTAGCAACCGTGTAACTATCCAAGTCTTCTCAGATGTTGAACCAGATCCAGACATCACAACTGTAGAACGTGGTGCTGAAGTGATGAAAGCATTTGAACCGGATACAATTATCGCTCTTGGTGGTGGTTCTCCAATGGACGCAGCCAAAGTAATGTGGCTCTTCTACGAACAACCAGAAATCGACTTCCGTGACTTGGTTCAAAAATTCATGGACATCCGTAAACGTGCCTTCCGCTTCCCATCACTTGGTAAGAAAGCGAAGTACATCGGTATTCCAACAACTTCAGGTACAGGTTCAGAAGTAACACCATTTGCCGTTATCTCTGATAAGAAAAACAACCGCAAATACCCATTGGCTGACTACTCATTGACACCAACTATTGCCATTGTTGACCCTGCTTTGGTTGAGTCAGTTCCAGACTTCATCGCTGCTGATACAGGTATGGACGTCTTGACTCACGCTACTGAAGCCTACACTTCAAACTTCGCTAACGACTACACAGACGGTATCGCCCTTCAAACAATCAAACTTGTCTTTGAATGGTTGGAAAAATCTGTTAAGACAGCTGACCCAGAAGCACGTGAAAAAATGCATAATGCATCTACAATGGCTGGTATGGCCTTCGCCAATGCCTTCCTTGGTATGAGCCACTCAATGGCCCATAAGATTGGTGGTGTTCACCATACTGTTCACGGACGTACAAACGCAATTTTACTTCCATACGTTATCCGTTACAACGGAACTCGTCCATCTAAGACGACTACATGGCCTAAGTACAACTACTGGAAAGCTGATGAGAAATTCCAAGACATCGCGAAAATGCTTGGCTTGCCTCACTCAACTCCAGAAGAAGCAGTTGAAGCATACGCTAAAGCTGTTTACGATCTTGGTGAAGCAGTTGGAATCACAATGAACTTCAAAGGCTTTGGTATCGATGAAAAAACTTGGAAAGATAGCTTGCATGAGATTGCCTTGCTTGCTTACGAAGACCAATGTTCACCTGCAAACCCACGCTTACCAATGGTAGCTGACATGGAAGAAATCATGGCAGATGCTTACTATGGTTATAAAGAACGTCCAGGACGTCGTAAATAATCGTTTATCAGCCTAGAGGCAGGAAATATCCTGTCTCTTTTTTGTGAAATTGGAGTATCGAAAATAAATTTTAGCTTTCTATTTTAGCTTTTTATCTGAAAAGAAAAGTGGGAAATGACTATGTAGACAAAGAAAGACAGCAGTATAGGCTTTCAGAAAAGAAAGAAAAATAAGTGGGGTATAGACAAAAAACAACGCCCGTACTTGCAATTAAACTTAAATAGTTATATAATAGGTTTGTTGAAAGGTGATTTGTAGTGATTCAAGTTACTCTTTTCACAATAAAATTTTCATGATTTTCATAAGGAGGAAATCACTAATGGTAGTTAAAGTTGGTATTAACGGTTTCGGACGTATCGGTCGTCTTGCTTTCCGTCGTATCCAAAACGTAGAAGGTGTTGAAGTTACTCGCATCAACGACCTTACAGATCCAGTGATGCTTGCACACTTGTTGAAATATGACACAACTCAAGGTCGTTTCGACGGAACTGTGGAAGTTAAAGAAGGTGGATTTGAAGTTAACGGTAAATTCGTTAAAGTTTCTGCTGAACGTGATCCAGAACAAATTGACTGGGCTAACGACGGTGTAGAAATCGTTCTTGAAGCAACTGGTTTCTTTGCTACTAAAGCAGCTGCTGAAAAACACTTGCACCCAGGTGGAGCTAAAAAAGTTGTTATCACTGCTCCTGGTGGATCAGATGTTAAAACAGTTGTATTTAACACTAACCACGACGTTCTTGACGGTACTGAAACAGTTATCTCAGGTGCTTCATGTACTACAAACTGCTTGGCTCCAATGGCTAAAGCTCTTCAAGATAACTTCGGTGTTGTTGAAGGATTGATGACTACTATCCACGCTTACACTGGTGACCAAATGATCCTTGATGGACCACACCGTAAAGGTGACCTCCGTCGTGCTCGCGCTGGTGCTGCTAACATCGTACCTAACTCAACTGGTGCTGCTAAAGCTATCGGTCTTGTAATCCCAGAATTGAACGGTAAACTTGACGGATCTGCACAACGCGTTCCAACTCCAACTGGATCAGTTACTGAATTGGTAGCAGTTCTTGAAAAGAACGTTACTGTTGATGAAGTGAACGCAGCTATGAAAGTAGCTTCAAACGAATCATACGGTTACACAGAAGATCCAATCGTATCTTCAGATATCGTAGGTATGTCTTACGGTTCATTGTTTGACGCAACTCAAACTAAAGTTCTTGACGTTGACGGTAAACAATTGGTTAAAGTTGTATCATGGTACGACAACGAAATGTCATACACTGCACAACTTGTTCGTACTCTTGAATACTTCGCAAAAATCGCTAAATAATTCTTGAGTCGATAAAAAGCAGGGCCTCTTGGTCTTGCTTTTCTTATATGGAAAAATGGATGATACAATCATCCATTCTTTTTTAATTCTTTTTCAAAAGTATCTGATAGGGCAGTGAAGTTTAATTTTTCTAATGTAAGTGGATGGGTAAAGGAAAGTCGGAAGGCATGAAGCATAAGCCGACTTGATTTTGATTTACTATTATAGAGAGGGTCGCCCAGGATTGGGTGCTTATGATGAGAAAGATGCACACGGATTTGATGGGTTCGCCCTGTCTTTAGTTTGCAACGGACAAGGGTAGTCTGATTTTGAAATTGCTTTAATCTGTTTACATGCGTTTCAGCATATTGCCCATTTTTTGCATCAACTATTCGCTTTCTACGATCATGGCGATCACGTCCGATTTTGTCCCTGAAAACAAGCTCTTTGCTGTTGATATTTCCGTCAACAAGTGCCCAATATTCTCTAAAAATCTCTTTTTTCTCTAATAAGCGGTTGAGAATGGGTAGGATAAAAGGATTTTTGGCAAAGAGGACTAAACCGCTGGTTTCCATGTCTAGACGATGAACGACATAACAGGTTTGACCAACGTAGGCACTGACATGGTTAAGAAGAGCAATTTCGTTTGGTTGGTTACCGTGTGTTTTCATCCCCTCAGGTTTGTTTACAATAATCAAGTGTTGGTCTTGATAAACCTCCTGAACGAGTTCAGGGTTGCCCCAAGGAATTGCCTTTTTTGGATAATCTTCCTCGTCAAAAGTCAACTGGCAAACATCTCCAGGATTCACCACCTCGTTCCAGTGAACTTCTTCTTGGTTTATCAAAATATGTTTCTTGATTCTCAAAAAATGACGGATTTTTCTAGGGATAAGGAGTTGTTCCTCTAGTAATTGCTTTACCGTCATTTGAGGTAAAGAGGAGGGTAATGTAAATGTGAATTTCATACAGATATTGTAACAAAAAAAGCCCTATTTGGATAGGAAATAGCTAAATTCTTGTCTTCCTATGATGAAGATGATAAAATAAACGCATGAAATTAGATAAATTATTCGAGAAATTTCTTTCTCTTTTTAAAAAAGAAGCAAGTGAACTAGAGGAATCTGATTCTACTAGCTTACGTCGCTCTCGTAGTGATCGAAAAAAATTAGCCCAAGTGGGTCCAATTCGAAAATTCTGGCGTCGCTATCATCTAACAAAGATTGTTATTATACTAGGATTGAGTGCAGGTTTGCTAGTCGGGACCTATTTATTTGCTGTAGCCAAGTCAACCAATGTCAATGATTTGCAAAATGCCTTGAAAACTCGAACACTCATTTTTGACCGTGAAGAAAAAGAGGCAGGTGCCTTGTCTGGTCAAAAGGGAACCTACGTTGAACTGACTGATATTAGTAAAAATTTGCAGAATGCCGTTATTGCGACAGAAGACCGTTCTTTCTATAAAAATGACGGGATTAACTATGGTCGTTTCTTCTTGGCTATTGTCACTGCTGGTCGTTCAGGTGGTGGTTCTACTATTACCCAACAGCTGGCTAAAAACGCCTATTTGTCGCAGGATCAAACTGTTGAGAGAAAAGCGAAAGAATTTTTCCTAGCTTTAGAATTAACAAAAAAATATAGCAAAGATCAAATTCTAACCATGTACCTAAACAACGCCTATTTTGGAAATGGTGTGTGGGGTGTAGAAGATGCGAGTAAGAAATACTTTGGAGTGTCTGCATCAGAAGTGAGTTTGGATCAAGCTGCAACTCTGGCAGGGATGCTCAAGGGCCCGGAACTGTATAATCCTTTGAGTTCTGTAGTAGATTCTACCAATCGGCGCGATACTGTCTTGCAAAATATGGTTGCAGCGGGTTATATTGATAAAAATCAAGAAACCGAAGCTGCAGGAGTTGATATGACTTCGCAATTGCAAGATAAGTATGAAGGTAAAATTTCAGATTACCGTTATCCCTCTTATTTTGATGCGGTGGTTAATGAAGCCGTTTCTAAGTATAATCTAACAGAGGAAGAAATCGTAAATAATGGCTACCGCATTTACACAGAGTTGGATCAAAACTACCAAGCAAATATGCAGGTTGTCTATGAAAACACCTCACTATTTCCGAGGGCAGGGGATGGAACATTTGCTCAATCAGGAAGTGTAGCTCTCGAACCGAAAACAGGGGGAGTTCGTGGAGTTGTCGGTCAGGTTGCTGATAATGATAAAACTGGATTCCGTAATTTCAACTATGCAACTCAATCAAAGCGTAGCCCTGGTTCTACAATTAAGCCTTTAGTTGTTTATACGCCGGCAGTTGAGGCAGGTTGGACTTTGAACAAGCAGTTGGATAACCATACCATGCAGTATAATAGCTATAAGGTTGATAACTATGCAGGAATCAAAAAGAGTCGAGAGGTTCCCATGTATCAAGCCTTGGCAGAATCGCTTAATCTACCAGCTGTTGCTACTGTTAATGATTTGGGTGTTGATAAGGCTTTTGAAGCAGGCGAAAAGTTTGGACTCAACATGGAAAAAGTCGACCGTGTTCTTGGTGTCGCCTTGGGAAGTGGTGTCGAAACCAATCCTCTGCAAATGGCTCAAGCATATGCTGCCTTTGCAAATGAAGGTTTAATGCCTGAAGCTCATTTTATTAGTCGAATTGAAAATGCTAGTGGGCAGGTTATTGCAAGCCATAAAAATTCACAAAAACGGGTGATTGATAAGTCTGTAGCTGATAAGATGACTAGTATGATGTTAGGGACATTCACCAATGGAACGGGTATTAGTTCATCTCCTGCAGACTATGTTATGGCTGGAAAAACTGGGACAACTGAAGCAGTTTTCAATCCTGAATACACAAGTGACCAGTGGGTAATTGGTTATACACCTGATGTGGTGATTAGTCATTGGCTTGGCTTTCCGACAACTGATGAAAATCACTATCTAGCAGGTTCTACATCAAACGGTGCAGCCCATGTCTTTAGAAATATTGCAAATACCATTTTACCTTATACGCCAGGAAGTACCTTTACAGTTGAAAATGCTTATAAGCAAAATGGAATTGCACCAGCTAACACAAAAAGACAAGTACAAACCAATGATAATAGCCAGACAGATGATAATTTGTCTGATATTCGAGGACGTGCGCAAAATCTAGTAGATGAGGCTAGTCGGGCTATCTCGGATGCTAAGATTAAGGAAAAAGCTCAAACAATATGGGATTCGGTAGTCAATCTATTTCGCTAAGATGCTTGTCAAAGCCTAGCTTTCTTGTTATAATAGATAAGATGGAGGCGTTATGGCACTAAAAAAAGCAAGCCTAGCTTGTGCGGTTTGTGGTTCGAGAAACTATTCAATCAAGATCAGTGGGAACCCCAAGCCTACACGACTAGAAGTAAATAAATTTTGTAAGCATTGTGGTAAGTACACTACACATAGAGAAACGAGATAGGAGAGAGCGATGCGTTTTATTGGAGATATTTTTAGACTTCTTAAAGAAACAACATGGCCAACTCGCAAGGAAAGCTGGAGAGATTTTCGTTCTATCATGGAATACACTGCTTTCTTTGTTGTGATTATTTACATTTTTGACCAGTTGATTGTTTCAGGTTTGATTCGATTTATTAACATTTTTTAGAAGAGTAGTGAAAGTACACTAAAAATCTTCTATTTATGAAAGGAAATATCATGGATAGTTTTGATAAAGGGTGGTTTGTTTTACAAACTTATTCTGGTTATGAAAATAAGGTGAAAGAAAATCTATTACAACGTGCACAAACCTACAATATGTTGGATAATATTCTACGCGTTGAAATTCCAACACAAACTGTGCAAGTTGAAAAAAATGGAAAGAGAAAAGAAGTAGAAGAAAATCGCTTTCCAGGTTATGTTCTTGTAGAAATGGTCATGACAGATGAAGCTTGGTTTGTTGTTCGAAATACACCAAATGTTACAGGATTTGTCGGATCACACGGGAACAGATCAAAACCAACTCCATTATTGGAACAAGAAATTCGTGACATTTTGGTATCTATGGGACAAACTGTTCAAGAATTTGATTTCGATGTTGAGGTTGGCCAAATCGTACGTATCATTGATGGTGCTTTTGCAGACTACACTGGTAAGATTACAGAAATTGATAATAACAAAGTGAAGATGATTATCTCTATGTTTGGTAATGATACAGTTGCAGAAGTAAACCTAAACCAAATTGCAGAATTATAACCCAAAGAGAGGCCCGTCCTCTCTTTTTTGGCTCTTTGTCAACTGTAGTGGGTTGAAGAAAAGCTAAGATCTAGAAAGGACAAATTTCGTCCTTTCTTTTTTGATATTTAGAGCGATGAAAATTCGTTTTTTGAAGTTTTCAAAGTTCCGAAATCCAAAGGCATTGCGCTTGATAAGTTTGATGAGATTATTGGTGGCTTTCAGTTTGGCGTTGGAATAGGGTAGTTGAAGGGCGTTGACGATTTTCTCTTTATCCTTGAGGAAGGTTTTAAAGACAGTCTGAAAAAGAGGATGAACCTGCTTAAGATTGCCCTCAATAAGTCCGAAAAATTTCTCTGGTTCCTTATTCTGGAAGTGAAAAAGCAAGAGCTGATAGTGATGTTTCAAGTCTTCTGAATAGCTCAAAAGCTTGTCTAGGATTTCTTTGTTGGTTAGATGCATACGAAAAGTAGGGCGATAAAAACGCTTATCACTGAGTTTACGACTATCTTGTTGGATGAGCTTCCAGTAACGCTTGATAGCCTTGTATTCATGAGGCTTTCGATCCAATTGATTCATGATTTGGACACGCACACGACTCATAGCACGGCTAAGATGTTGCACAATGTGAAAGCGATCTAGAACGATTTTAGCACATGGAAAAAGCTGTTTAGCTAAGGCATAGTAAGGACTAAACATATCCATCGTAATGATTTTTACCTGACAACGAACAGCTCTATCATATTTAAGAAAGTGATTTCGGATGATAGCTTGTGTTCTCCCCTCAAGAACAGTGATGATATTTAGTTTTTCAAAATCTTGCGCAATAAAACTCATCTTTCCCTTAGTGAAGGCATATTCGTCCCAGGACATAATCTCAGGCAGACGAGAAAAATCATGCTCAAAGTGAAAGTCATTGAGCTTGCGAATAACAGTTGAAGTTGAAATAGACAACTGATGGGCAATGTCGGTCATAGAAGCCTTCTCAATCAGTTTCTGAGCAATTTTTTGGTTGATGATACGAGGGATTTGGTGATTCTTCTTGACGATAGAAGTTTCAGACACCATCATTTTAGAGCACTGATAGCACTTAAAACGACGCTTTTTAAGGAGAATTCTAGTAGGCATACCAGTCGTTTCGAGGTAAGGAATTTTCGACGGTTTTTGGAAGTCATATTTCTTCATTTGACTTCTACAATCAGGGCAAGATGGAGCCTCATAGTCCAGTTTAGCGATGATTTCTTTGTGTGTATCCTTATTGATGATGGCTATAATCTGGATATTAGGGTCTTTAATATCGAGTAGTTTTGTGATAAAATGTAATTATTCCATATGATTCTTTCTAATGATGGTTTTGTCGCTTTTCATTATAGATCTTATGGAACTTTTTTTCTACAACAAAATAGGCTCCATAAGATCTATAGGGGATTTACCCACTACAAATATTATAGAGCCTCTTTTTTTTGTGCAGTTGAGGAGCTAAAGGGAACAGAATGGATGAAATGTGCCAAAAGTGTTTCTGAATCTGTTAGACTGTACACAGAAAGGGGAAGATTATGCTTAAAGAATTGTATAAAGAAGTCCAGGGAATTGTATACAAGTGTAGAAATGAATATTACCTTCATTTGTGGGAGTTATCGGACTGGGATCAAGAGGGAATGATTTGCTTACATGAATTAATCAGTAGAGAAGAAGGGCTTGTAGAAGATATCCCTCGCTTACGTAAATATTTTAAAACAAAATTCCGGAATCGAATTCTAGATTATCTCCGTAAACAAGAAAGTCAAAAACGGAGATATAATAAAGAGCTTTATGAAGAAGTGGGTGAGATAAGTCATCGTATAAGTGAGGGAGGACTCTGGCTAGATGACTATTATCTCTTTCATGAAACACTAAGAGATTATAGAAACAAACAAAATAAAGAGAAACGAGAAGAGTTAGAACGCGTCTTAAGAAATGAACGTTTCCGAGGGCGTCAAAGAGTGTTAAGAGACTTACGTATTGTGTTTAAAGAGTTTGACATCCGTGCTCATTAGGAATTCATGCAAAAAAGTAAAAAAAGTTTAAAAAAGGTGTTGACAAAGTTTGAAAAGTCGGTATAATAGTAAGAGTTGAAAATAACAACTCTGGTCCGTTGGTCAAGGGGTTAAGACACCGCCTTTTCACGGCGG
>NZ_SPGF01000062.1 GCF_005844455.1 Streptococcus mitis
CGCATCTTCATCATTATCACTTTTTAAAGATTATCATAGTATTTTTTGAAAGCATCAAAATAATACTTAACTTCTTCCAGATTATCTACACGACTCCCCCAACGTAACTTAGTATTTCCTAAAGTTTTTGCTAAGCCATCTCCTCTTTTACCAGATGTTAATAGACTTATACCATTTTGACTAGGAACCGCTATGCCAATAACACCAGTACCACCCATACGAAACATTTGCCGTGGACCGCTATTTCCAACACCAATATCTACTCCCCTTAATTTGGGAAAGTCCACAGATAAGCGAAAATCAAAACTTGTCGGATCCAAATCATCATAAGTAATTTTACGGATAATATAATCTTGACCGAAGTAGCTATCAAGCATTTCAATTAAGACTTGATAACCTTTGCTTATTCTAATTTCTTCTCGTATCTTCATCCTTATCTTTCTCTAAAGACTATCATAGTATTTTTTGAAGGCATCAAAATATTTATCGACACTTTCTACATTATCTAATCCCGCTCCCCAACGCAAACTAGAGTCTCCTAAAATTTTATCTAATCCTTCTCCTTTCTCACCAGATGTCAAAACTCCTAAGCACCCTTCCTTAGGTACAGCAATTCCAATAAAACCGTCTCCTCCTATACGAAACATTTGGCGTGGACCACTATTAGCGACACCTACATCCACTCCCTTTAATTTGGGAAAATCCACAGATAACTCAAAATCAAAACTTGTCGGATCCAAATCATCATAAGTAATTTTTCGAATAATATAATCTTGACCAAAGTAACTATCAAGCATTTCAATTAAGACTTGATAACCTTTGCTCGTTCTAATTTTTTCTCGTATCTCTAACATCTTATTTCACCATTTTAAACCTTTCGTTTAATTCAACTATATGGTAACCATTGTTTTGTAAATACTCAAATTCTTGGTATCCATACTTCTTCCTAGGGATTGTTGTTGGATTGACCGTGTACTCAAATATTTTTCCTTTAACAATCTGATTATCTAAAAATTTCTGATTAATTTTCCACATTTCATTGAACTGTTCTGAACTATCAACTCCAAGTTCTTGTAATTTATCCATAATGGCATCCCATCCTGCACTTCCCATCGTATAGAAGGTATTACCTGCTCGGTATGCTGTTTGGTCATAAGAACTTGTACTGTTGTAAGTTTCATAACTACTATTATAAGATGTTTTTTGATTTTAGTCTAGTATAAACCACCTGATTTTTTGGGGGCTTTGGCTTCATTTAGGAGAAATCAATCTATATCCAAGGTTAGTAACTTAATCATAGGTCTTCCTTTGTTAGAGAAGATAATGGTAAAAGGGTAGGGGCTATTCAATTAAACAAACCATTATATTCAATAAGCTAGTCAAGGAAAACAGAGGATTTAATATGAAAAAACGGATTATTCAAATTTTACTAGCATTGTCCTTAATTTTTTACAAATCAACTTGGTTTTGGAGGCTTTTCAAACATCTCGCAAAGTCCTATCTACCAGCAAGTCGTGAGTTTTTTCAGATTATACTTTTGCTGGAAAGTGGTGTTCTTTTGTCAGCAGTCATCTATCTACTAGTTTTTTCAGGAAAGAAAACTTTTCAATTCAAGTGGCAACCGAGGTACTTTATCTACCTTTTACTGGGCTACATCATTTTGTATATGTCGGACTTCCTCTTGTCTTATTTCATACCCTCGTCTTCAAATCAAATTTCTTTGAATGAAACGATAGAAATGATGGGGCGACAGGAATTACCCTATTTCTTGCTCATAGTTTGCTTCATCGCCCCTATTGCTGAGGAATTGATTTATCGCGGTGTGCTTATGACAACCTTTTTCAAAAACTCACCTTGGTACGGAGATGTCTTGCTTTCTGCCATTATTTTCGGTTGTATTCATATCAATTTCGCTTTAACACCTCTTGCTTTTTTCATTTATGCTAGTGGAGGTCTTATTTTGGCTTTATTGTATCGCATGACAAAAAGTCTCTACTATCCAATAGTGGTTCATATCCTCATCAATATCACTGCCTTCTGGAACTTATGGTTACTCCTATTTTCAGGAAGTTAGCTTACTAAAACAATGTCGGAATTTTCCGGCATTTTCTTTTCAACAGATGAGCAAGAACTGATTATTTACAGGATTGCTTAATTAAAAAATGGTATAATAAAAGGTAATCAAAAATTCCAACGAGGCAGAGATGAAATTACTTTATACTGATATTCGGACTTCTTTGACAGAAATCCTAACCAGAGAGGCGGAGGAGCTAGTTACCGCGGGCAAGCGGATCTTCTACATTGCCCCCAACTCTCTTTCTTTTGAAAAGGAACGCGCCGTGCTGGAATGCTTGCCCCAGCAGGCTTCTTTTGCGATTACCGTCACGCGCTTTGCTCAAATGGCTCGTTACCTGGTCTTGAATGACCTACCTGTCAAAACCAGTCTAGATGACATCGGTCTTGGGATGGCCTTTTACAAGTGCCTTGCGGAACTCGATCCCAAGGACTTACGTGTTTATGGTGCTATTAAGCAGGATCCTCAGTTTATCCAGCAGTTGATTGAACTTTATCATGAAATGACAAAAGCTCAGATGAGCTTTTTAGACTTGGAAAGTTTGACAGACGAGGACAAGCGAGTAGCTTTACTCTTGATTTTTGAGAAAGTAACGGCCTATCTCAATCAAGGTCAGTTAGCTCAGGGAAGTCAGTTGTCCCATTTGATTGAGGCTATTGAGAATGACAAGGTAAGTAGTGATTTTACTCAAATCGCCTTGGTCATTGATGGATTTACCCGTTTTTCTGCTGAGGAAGAGCGGATTGTGGACTTACTTCATGGCAAGGGAGTTGATATTGTTATTGGGGCTTATGCGAGCAAGAAAGCCTATACCAGTCCATTCGCTGAAGGCAATCTCTATCAAGCCAGTGTGGAGTTTCTCCATCATCTAGCCTCTAAATACCAAACGCCTGCTCAGGACTATTCTCAAACTCATGAGCAGATGGATAGTTTTGACAAGGTCTCTCGTTTGCTGGAGTCTTCTTATGACTTTTCAGAATTAACATTGGATGTCGATGAGAAGGATCGTGAAAACTTACAAATCTGGTCTTGCTTGACGCAAAAAGAAGAGTTGGAGTTGGTAGCCCGTAGCATCCGTCAGAAATTGCATGAGAACTCAGACCTGAGCTACAAGCATTTTCGTATTCTCTTGGGGGATGTAGCTTCTTATCAATTATCTCTAAAAACGATTTTTGACCAGTATCAGATTCCTTTCTATCTTGGTAGAAGCGAATCCATGGCTCATCATCCCTTGACACAGTTTGTCGAGTCTATTTTAGCTTTGAAACGCTATCGTTTCCGTCAGGAAGATTTGATAAATCTTCTTAGAACAGGTCTGTATACCGACCTTAGCCAGGCTGATATTGACGCTTTTGAGCAATATATACGCTATCTTGGCATCAATGGCTTGCCAGCCTTTCAGCAAACCTTCACCAAATCCCACCATGGAAAATTTGATTTAGGGCGTTTAAATGCTCTTCGTCTGCGTATTTTAGCCCCTCTTGAAACCCTATTTGCCAGCCGAAAGCAGAAGGCAGAAAATCTCTTGCAAAAGTGGAATAGCTTTCTAAAAGAAGGAGCGGTGACCAAGCAGTTGCAAAATTTGACAGCTACCATGGAAGCTCTTGAACAGGAAAGACAAGCCGAGGTTTGGAAGGCATTCTGTCATGTTTTAGAACAATTTGCGACCGTTTTTGCTGGTTCACAAGTTAGTCTGGAGGACTTCTTGTCCTTGCTTCATTCCGGTATGAGTCTATCTCAGTATCGCACCATTCCAGCAACCGTAGATACCGTTCTGGTGCAAAGCTATGATTTGATTGCGCCACTTACAGCTGACTTTGTCTATGCCATTGGACTGACTCAGGACAATTTGCCAAAAATAGCGCAAAATACCAGTCTATTGACAGACGAAGAAAGACAAAACTTAAACCAAGCGACAGCGGAAGGGGCGCAATTGCTGATTGCCAGCAGTGAAAATCTCAAGAAAAATCGCTATACCATACTTTCCTTGATCAATTCTGCTCGCAAGCAGTTGGTCTTGTCAGCTCCAAGCTTTTTTAATGAAAGTGAAAGTAAGGAATCTGCCTATCTTCAAGAGCTGGTCCATTTTGGATTTAGTCGAAAAGAGAAGAGGATGAATCGCAAGGGGCTGTCTAAGGAAGAACTGGGGTCATATCACAGTCTTTTGTCCAGTCTGGTTGCCTATCACCAGCAGGGCGAGACAAGTGATACTGAGCAAGATTTGACCTTTGTTAAGGTTCTGGCGCGTGTGATGGGTAAAAAACTAGACCAGCAAGGTTTGGGAAATCCAGCCCTCCCAACCAGTCCAAGTAGTAAGCAGTTGGCTACGGACACCTTACAAGCGCTCTATCCTGCTGATCAGGAGTTTTACCTGTCTACCTCTGGTTTGACGGAGTTTTACCGTAACCAATACAGTTATTTCCTACGTTATGTTTTAGGCTTGCAGGAAGAATTGCGCCTGCGACCAGATGCTCGTAGTCATGGGAATTTCTTGCACCGTATTTTTGAACGGGCCTTGCAATTACCTGACGAAGATTCCTTTGACCAACGTCTAGAACAAGCTATTCAAGAAACCAGTCAGGAACGCGAATTTGAAGCTATTTATCAGGAAAGTTTGGAAGCCCAGTTTACCAAGGAAGTTCTGCTTGATGTTGCACGGACGACTGGCCACATTCTCCGCCACAATCCAGCCATCGAGACTATTAAAGAAGAGGCGAACTTTGGTGGGAAAGAGCAGGCCTTTATTCAATTGGATAATGGTCGCAGTGTCTTTGTACGAGGTAAGGTTGACCGCATTGACCGTTTGAAAGCTGATGGAGCGATAGGAGTAGTAGACTACAAGTCTAGTCTAACTCAGTTCCAGTTTCCTCATTTCTTTAATGGACTCAATTCCCAGTTACCAACCTACCTAGCTGCCCTAAAAAGAGAAGGGGAGCAGAACTTTTTCGGTGCCATGTACTTGGAAATGGCTGAACCTGTCCAATCTCTCATGGCCGTTAAAAGTCTGGCAGGGGCAGTAGTAGAAGCCAGCAAATCTATGAAATACCAAGGCCTCTTTTTAGAAAAAGAAAGCAGTCACTTGGGCGAATTTTACAACAAAAACAAGGCTAACCAGCTATCAGATGAGGAATTCCAGCTCCTACTGGACTACAATGCCCATCTTTACAAGAAAGCAGCTGAGAAGATTTTAGCAGGCCAGTTCGCCATCAATCCTTATACTGAAAATGGCAGAAGTATTGCCCCATACGTCCAGCAACACCAATCCATCACAGGATTTGAAGCCAATTACCATTTAGGTCAAGCTCGCTTCCTAGAAAAGTTAGATTTAGCTGATGGCAAGCGTCTGATCGGAGAAAAACTCAAGCAAGCTTGGCTTGAAAAAATTAGAGAGGAGTTGAATCGATGAAGCCCATTCCCTTTTTAACTGAGGAGGAAATTCAAAAACTGCAAGAAGTAGAAGCAGATTCGAACAAGAAAGAGAAGAAAACTGCCGAACAAATCGAAGCTATCTACACTTCTGGTCAAAATATCCTAGTCTCAGCATCTGCTGGTTCTGGGAAGACCTTTGTTATGGCAGGGCGCATTCTTGATCAATTGGCGCGTGGCGCGGAAATCAGCCAACTCTTTATCTCGACCTTTACCGTCAAGGCTGCTACAGAACTCAAAGAACGTTTGGAGAAAAAAATCAGCCAACAAATCCAAGAAACCGATGATGTCGATCTCAAACAACACTTGGGACGCCAGTTGGCAGACCTGCCAAACGCTGCCATCGGAACCATGGACTCTTTCACACAAAAATTCCTTGGCAAACATGGTTATCTGATTGATATTGCTCCTAATTTCCGAATTTTACAAAACCAGAGCGAGCAACTCCTTCTAAAAAACGAAGTCTTCCATGAGGTTTTTGAAGCGCATTATCAAGGTAAACAGAAAGAGACCTTTAGTCATTTGCTGAAAAATTTTGCAGGGCGTGGCAAGGATGAACGAGGTCTGCGCCAGCAAGTCTACAAAATCTATGATTTCCTTCAATCCACCAGCAGTCCCCAAAAATGGCTGAACGAGTCTTTCCTCAAAGGGTTTGAAAAAGCTGATTTTACTAGTGAAAAAGAAAAACTGGCTGATCAAATCCAGCAAGCCCTTTGGGACTTGGAAAGTTTCTTCCATTATCATCTGGATAATGATGCCAAGGAGTTTCCAAAGGCTGCCTATCTAGAAAATGTTCAGTTGATTTTAGATGAAATTGGCTCCTTAAATCAGGAGTCTGATAGTCAGGCTTATCAAGCAGTGCTTGCGCGTGTTGTCGTCATCTCTAAGGAGAAAAACGGTCGGGCTCTAGCTAATTCTAGTCGTAAGGCCGATTTGAAGCCACTAGCTGATGCCTATAACGATGAGAGGAAGGCTCAGTTTGCTAAACTAGGAAAACTAGCAGACCAGATAACAATTCTCGACTACCAAGAACATTATCATGAAGACACTTGGGAGCTAGCTAAAACCTTCCAAACCTTTATGAGTGATTTTGTGGAGGCTTATCGAGAACGTAAACGTCAGGAAAATGCCTTTGAATTCGCTGATATCAGTCATTACACCATTGAGATTTTAGAGAATTTCCCACAAGTCCGCGAGGCTTATCAGGAACGATTTCATGAAGTCATGGTCGATGAGTATCAGGATACCAACCACATTCAAGAACGGATGCTGGAATTGCTGTCGAATGGTCACAATCGCTTTATGGTTGGAGATATCAAGCAGTCCATCTACCGTTTCCGTCAGGCAGACCCGCAGATTTTCAATGAAAAATTCCAACGCTATGCGCAAAATACTCAAGAAGGCAAGCTGATTCTCCTCAAGGAAAATTTCCGTAGTAGTTCAGAAGTGCTGTCTGCAACCAATGATGTTTTTGCACGCCTTATGGACCAAGAGGTTGGCGAAATCAACTATGACAGCATGCACCAACTTGTTTTTGCCAATACCAAACTGACTCCTAATCCAGACAACAAGGCAGAATTTCTCCTCTACGATAAGGACGATAGTGGGCGAGAGGAGGAAGAGAGCCAAACAGAACCGAAACTAACTGGTGAAATGCGCCTAGTCATCAAGGAAATCTTGAAGCTCCATCAAGAGAAAGGTGTAGCCTTTAAGGAAATTGCCCTTTTGACTTCTAGTAGGAGCCGTAATGACCAGATTCTACTTGCCCTGTCTGAGTACGGAATTCCAGTTAAAACCGACGGTGAGCAAAACAACTATCTCCAATCCCTAGAAGTACAAGTCATGCTAGACACCCTTCGTGTCATTCACAATCCCCTGCAAGACTATGCTCTTGTTGCGCTGATGAAGTCTCCTATGTTTGGTTTTGATGAGGACGAGTTGGCACGTTTGTCCCTTCAGAAAGCAGAGAATAAAATCCAAGAAAATCTCTATGAGAAACTAGTCAATGCTCAAAAACAAGCAGCTAGCCAGAAAAACTTGATTCACACAGAACTAGCTGAAAAACTAAATCAGTTCATGGATATCTTGGATTCTTGGCGCTTATATGCCAAAACCCACTCTCTCTATGACTTGATTTGGAAGATTTACAACGATCGTTTTTATTATGACTATGTTGGGGCTTTGCCGAACGGACCTGCTAGACAGGCCAATCTCTATGCCCTAGCTCTACGGGCTGACCAGTTTGAAAAGAGCAATTTCAAGGGCTTGTCTCGTTTTATCCGTATGATTGACCAAGTTTTAGAAGCCCAGCACGATCTTGCAAGCGTGGCTGTCGCACCGCCAAAAGATGCAGTAGAGCTCATGACCATTCACAAGAGTAAAGGGCTGGAGTTTCCTTACGTTTTTATCCTCAATATAGATCAAGATTTCAACAAACAAGACAGTATGTCAGAAGTCATTCTCAGCCGAAAAAATGGACTAGGTGTCAAATACATTGTCAAGATGGAAACAGGAGCAGTGGAAGATCATTATCCTAAAACCATTAAACTCTCCATTCCTAGCCTAACTTATATACAGAATGAAGAAGAATTACAGCTAGCTAGCTACTCAGAGCAGATGCGTCTCCTTTATGTTGCAATGACACGGGCTGAGAAAAAACTCTATCTTGTCGGTAAGGCATCTCGTGAAAAGCTGGAAGCCAAGGAATTCCCAGTAACTAAAAATGGAAAACTAAATAGCAATACTAGGCTTCAGGCAAGGAATTTCCAAGATTGGCTTTGGGCTATCAGCAAAGTGTTTGCCAAGGACAATCTCAACTTTAGTTACCGTTTTGTTGGCGAAGACCAGTTGACTAGAGAAGCTATAGGAGAGTTGGAAAACAAGAGCCCTCTACAAGATAGCTCTCAAGCAGACAACCGCCAGTCTGAAACCATCAAAGAAGCTCTTGAAATGCTGAAAGAGGTGGAAGTCTATAATACGCTTCATCGCGCAGCCATTGAACTTCCTAGTGTTCAAACCCCAAGTCAAATCAAGAAATTCTACGAACCAGTTATGGATATAGAAGGGGTAGAAATTACTAACCAAACTCAATCACCGGAAAAGCAAATCAGCTTTGATTTACCAGATTTTTCAACTAAAGAAAAGGTAACTGGAGCTGAGATTGGTAGTGTCACTCACGAACTTATGCAGAGAATTGACCTTCGTCAGCAACCAACACTTGCTAGCCTGACAGAAACACTTAAACAAGTTCAAACCAGCCAAGCTGTCAGAGACAAGATCAATCTTGCTAAAATTCTTGCATTCTTTGACACAGCACTTGGTCAGGAAATTCTTGCCAATACAGACCATCTCTATCGCGAGCAGCCTTTCTCCATGCTCAAACGAGATCAAAAGAGTCAGGAAGACTTCGTTGTCCGTGGTATCCTTGATGGCTATCTGCTTTACGAGGACAGAATCGTTCTGTTCGACTACAAGACAGACCGCTATAATGAGCCAAGTCAACTCATAGACCGCTATCGTGGTCAATTATCTCTTTATGAAGAGGCTTTATCACGAGCCTATTCGATTGAAAATATTGAGAAATACTTGATTTTACTCGGTAAAGACGATGTTCAAGTTGTAAAAGTATAATCTAGAAAGGAGACCTCATGACACTTCCAGTTCGAAAATCCTTGCACGATGCAGTTTTACAGGCTTCAAAAGCGGATACTTGGAAACAAGCTACCAAGGAATGGAATGAAGTTTCCTTGATTTTTAACGGTATCGGCCGTAGCAATTGTGTCTGTGGAAATGCCATCAAATACGCCTACGAACTCTTTAACGGTGTCACAGGCCAACGCCTCTTTCCAATTGGTAGCGACTGTGTTCGCCATTTTCATCGATTAAGCCTTGACCAGCAATTGGAAGAGGAAGAAAAACTACTCAAAAAGGTTGAAAATCTGACCAGAAAGGCCCAGAAAAAGGAAAAAATAAAGGTCAATAAAAGTGACTTTGACGAACGACTTCTAAAACGGCTCTGGGAAAAAGATGTTTTCAAACCCAATCGCGGTAATCAATTTGCGCCTGAGAGAGACTATCAGCTTTTCTTAGAAGTCTTTCAAGGAGGAAGTTGGACCAAGGCTGAGCCAAGGAAGAAGGCTCGCATGGAAGAAGTCCTTGAAAAATGCATCAAGCCCTTTTTACTTGGAAAACCATATGACCAACTCTATCTTGTCAAGCTAGGCAAGGAGAAAATTGACTACGAACACGAACTCCGTATCCAGGCAGAGAAAGAGCGCAAGAAGAGGGAAAAATCGCCAAGCAATATGCAGATAATCTGGTCTTAGCTATGGGGCCAGCAGAGCGGGCTTATCAGGATTACTTTGGCTTTACAGAAACCCTTACTCAAGAAGAACGCAAGTGGGAGAAAATACTTTTTGGTAAAAATCGAACAGAACGGGCTATCAAAGCTGAACAATACCAAAAAGGGCTGGAAAAAGACCAACGAATTGCGAGTCAGGATCCAATTGAAAGAAAGCAGAAGCAGACCTGGCTCCTCAATTCCTATTTCCGTGAGCTTCCTGAAGAAAAATCTCGATTTGCTCGCCTCTTATTAGAATATCGAAAAAGTGGAGAAGTTCCCTTTTCAACCGAGTATCTGTCAGACCATCTGCTAGACTTTTTCTATAAAATGAAAGCTTTTGAGTTTGAAATCTCACCAGAATAAGTCCGATATTTTCTTAAAGAAAGCCTTCAGGAAGACCATCTATCCTCAGCACAGGAAAGCTGGATAGAAGGAATTCTCCTCAACTGCATCAAACCATTTTTAGAACGATTATTGATATAAGTAACACCTACCGTGGAAATGCCATGGTAGGTGTTATTTTATCCAAAAAAATAATAGGGAATTGCAAAACTACTACTTGGTATTTTATATATAAAACAAAGTATGAAAACGCTACTCAATTTTAAGACTTTTCGGTAAATTATAGTAGATTGAAATAAGATGTGAACAAACTGATTAGGAAAGTCAAATTAATTTCTAGAAATGTTTTAGTAGTCACAGTGTCCTATTCTAGATTCAATCTATTGTAAATATAAATTTTATTTCAAGGAGGAATAATGGAAAAGTATTTTGGTGAAAAACAGCAGCGTTTTTCATTTAGAAAATTATCAGTAGGACTTGTATCTGCAACGATTTCGAGTTTATTTTTTATGTCTGTATTAGCTAGTTCATCTGTAGAAGCTTAAGAGACTAAAGGTGTTCACTATAAATATGTGACAGAGTCAGAGCTATCATCAGATGAGCAGAATAAGCTTGTCTATGATATTCCTACATACGTGGAGAATGATGATAAGACTTATTATCTTGTTTATAAGTTAAATTCTCAAAATCAACTGGGGGAATTACCCAACACTGGAAGCAAGAATGAGATGCAAGCCCTAGTTGCTGGTGCTAGCTTAGCTGCTCTGGGAATTTTAATTTTTGCCGTTTCTAAGAAAAAAGTTAAGAATAAAACGGTATTACATTTAGTATTGGTTGAGGCTGAAAGTTCTATAATGAAGTTAGCCACCCAGCCCTCCTAAAAATTAGATGGTTCAACTGGCTTATAGCTAGTACTCG
>NZ_SPGF01000063.1 GCF_005844455.1 Streptococcus mitis
TCGTTTATGAAAGCGCAGATTTTTCTTATCTTTGAGAGCTTTTGTGAGAATGTTTTTGTCATTGGTAGTAAATGTTGTTTGTGTCATATATCTATTATACGTCAATTTTTGATTTTTGTTAAGTATAAGCTCACAAATCCAGCCAAATCACTTTCTTGATAGGCAGCCCACACTTGCAAGTCCTTGGCTCCTTCGATGTAGGCTTGCGTGCTTTCTGGTATCCCAAACCATTCTGGCAAATCCTTTAAAACCTCAGCGACAACTGCCATTTTTTGATTTTAGTCTTACCTTAGCTCTTACGAATCAGCACTTTCGTAGGCATCCAAGCCCCTGTCCCAGAGTTTAAGGGAAATACTAAAAAAGACAAGAGAAATCAAAATCAAACCTCCGATGTTAAAGATTACATCCTTGTCCTGCAAGAAATAGCTAGCAGGATAGTAAGCTGTAAAGGCGAAAGGCACGATAAAGCTAATCAACCAACGAAGAAGTGAATTGTAAATGGAAATCGGGTACTTGGCAAAGTCATTAAACATATAGAAAATGTAAATCATGCACCTGACTGCTTGGTCCAAAAAGCGATGCTGGCAGTCGCGATTTTCAAGGAAGTATAGTAGATTGAATCTAGAATAGTACGCCATAGTTGCTAAAATATTTCTATACATTAATTTGACTTTCCTAATCAATTTGGTCACATCTTATTTCAATCTACTATATAAATCAAGGTCGCAAATGGTATGCAGACTAGGAAAAGCAGGAATTTTGGAAAGCTCCAGGCAATACTAGTCACTGTTGTTCCCAGTAGGATACCACCGACCAAAAGTTCGCCCAAGGCATCAATCTGAAAAGTCTCGACTAGAATGTGAAAGAGGGGATTGATGGGACGCGTCAGGTACTTATCAAATTCTCCTTTTCGCACCAAGCGTTGTCCCAATGCCCAGAGATTATCAAAAAAGAGATGGTCCAGTCCCTTGGAAATCAAGGAAAAACCATAAATAAAGGCAATTTATTGAAAGGTCCAACCTTCTAGGGATGGAATATGTTGAAAGATGACATTGAGAAATAAGAGGTTCAGGTCTTGAGTCAGAAAGACTCCCATGACACCAACTACAAAATCTACCTTGTACTCCATGATTTGCTTGATATATTGTCTGATAAAAATCAGATGCATGCGTTGATATTTTTTCATACTAACCTCCCTAAATGGTAACGAATGACTGGACTCGTTTCCAAATCAACTGAGACAAGCCCACCATCACTATAAGCCAGAAAAACTGAAGCAAAAGTGCTTGAAGAATCTGACTGGCATCGTATTTCCCAACAATAATCATGACCGGAGTGTAAATTAAGGATGAAAATGGCAATAAGGAGAGAATATCTGAAACCACCTTTGGAAAGAACGTTAAGGGAATCAAACTTCCAGACATAAAAGCCACTATGGAAGTCTTAAGTAGGTTGGAACCCCAAAGATTTTTAAACACAAAGGCAGAAAATCCAAAGCAGATATTAAAGAAAAAGTTAATCAGATAGGCCAGCGTTAAGCTAAAGAGATAAAGGACAGTTAAGCCCAGCACTTCTACAATCCCTTGTCCAGATACGATTTTCATCAAAACAATAACACTTAAAAATGGCAGTCCAACGCTAATAAAAATCAACCACTTGGAACCAAGTTCTGTGAAAAGGTAAGAGGCCGCAAAATGCACCGGTCGCAGCAAACGCATGATGATAGAGCCATCCTTGACCTCCTCCCCAATCATAAAAGAGCTATCTAACTTGGTCAACAGATTGGTCACAAAACTCATGATGATGTAGAGAGTAATATCTGCCATGCTGAAGCTCTGAATCAAGGACTCCTGTGAGGAATCAAAGACAGCCTTCCAGAGATAGAAAGCCACAAAGACACCCATCACATCGCCAATCCGATAGAGAAGAAAATTGACTCGATAGGTAATCAACTCCTGAACTCCTGCATTGATAAAGGGTTTATAACGTTTCAACAATTTGACCATCTTAGAGCTCCTTCCGATAGAAGCGACGGATAATATCCTCAATATCCGTATCCACCATTTTCAAATCACGGATTTCAAAATCAGACAAGGTTTGCTTGATAATATCAGCCGACTGGTAGCGCGAACTATCAAATTCAATATTGAGGCTATTTCCTTGTCTATCAATGGTCATATCAGGTAGGCCTTCATAGTGAGAAATGAGATGACTTTGCCCTGGCACCAATTCAAAGGAAAGAGTCTTCATCTTGCCAAAGGTTTCCTTGAGCTGACTCACCGTTCCATCAAAAATCTCCTGCCCCTTGTCAATCATGAAAATCCGATCACAAAGTTGCTCAATATCACTCAAATCGTGAGTGGTCAAGAGGATTGTTGTTTCTTCCTCCTGATTGATCTGGGTAATGGCCCGACGAATGTTATCCTTGACCGAAACGTCCAAACCAATGGTCGGCTCATCTAAAAAGAGAACCTTGGGATTGTGGAGCAAGGAAGCTGCAATATCCGCCCGCATCCGTTGACCTAGTGAAAGAGTTCGCACGGGATCCTTGATAAATTCTTTTAAGTCCAAGACTTCATTCAAAAAATCCATTCTCTTGTGGAAGCGCGAGTCTGGCACATCGTAAATCTCTTTTAAGACCGTATAGGTCTCTTGCAAAGCCAAATCCCACCATAGCTGGGTGCGTTGTCCAAAAACTACTCCAATATCCTTGACATAATCCTGACGATTATCCTACGGAATCTTGCCGTTAATCCGACAAAAACCAGACGTCGGTTTCAAAATCCCTGTCAGCATCTTAATAGTTGTCGACTTCCCAGCACCATTTGCTCCGATAAATCCTAAAATCTGACCTTTGGGAACTTCAAATGTCAAATCCTTAACCGCTTCAAAGGTCTGCTTTTCAGGATGAATAAAGGAACGCAAAGCCCCCTTTAACCCCGGCTCCTTTACTGTCTTCACAAAATTTTTCTGAAGATGTTCCACTTCTATCATTGCCATATCTATCTCCCTATCGCAAGGAATAGCAACATTGTATTTTTGACTACAAATATTCTAAATCCTTACTTTCTAAACCTTCTACATTTTATTATTACAAAAGGCTTTATACCAACCTATTATAGTCCAATAAAAAATGGAATGCAAACGTTTGCCTGCAGATTATGAAATTAGAGATTTCTCTCTTAAAATGATATTTTTAACCCAAAATTCTGGCTTAATAGTCTCCTTAAAACACCAAAAAACCTGCCCTTAGGGGCAGGTTCTTTCTGTATTGTTAAGCTAGATTATGCTCTACCTTCTGAACCGAATACGTCGATACGTTCTTCAACAGCTTCTGTAATTGCTTCGAAACCTGGTTTCAAGAATTTACGTGGGTCAAAGAGTTTCTTCTTATCGTATTCTGCTTCGTTTGCTTCGTATTCAGCAACAAATTTACGAGTTGCGTTAGCAAATGCGATTTGGCATTCAGTATTAACGTTAACTTTTGCAACACCAAGTTTGATAGCTGCTTGGATTTGGTCATCAGGAATACCTGAACCACCATGCAATACGATTGGGAAGCCTGGAACTGCTTCTGTCAATTTTTGCAAGTGATCAAGGTGAAGACCTTTCCAGTTTGCTGGGTAAGGACCGTGGATGTTACCGATACCAGCTGCCAAGAAGTCAATACCAGTTGCAACCATTGCTTTAGCATCTTCAATTGGAGCCAATTCTCCATCACCAATGATTCCGTCTTCTTCACCACCGATAGTACCAACTTCAGCTTCTACTGATACGCCGTTTGCATGAGCAAATTCTACAACTTTACGAGCTTTTTCAAGGTTTTCTTCAACTGGAAGGTGTGAACCGTCAAACATAACTGAAGTATAACCAACTCGGATACATTCAAGTGCATCTTCATAATGACCATGGTCAAGGTGAATAGCAACTGGTACAGTAATTCCCATTGATTCTACAAGGTTTTCGATGAGAAGTTTACATACTTTGTAACCACCCATGTATTTCGCAGCACCCATAGAAGTTTGGATCAAAACTGGAGCTTTTTTAGCTTCTGCTGCGCGCAAGATAGCTTGAGTCCACTCAAGGTTGTTTGTGTTAAATCCACCAACTGCATAACCGTTGTCACGAGCTGCTTGGACAAATTTTTCTGCTGAAACGATTGCCATTTTATCAGGCCTCCTGTATATTTTTATGGGTCAACCCATTTACATTGTTCATTTTATCACTTTTTGATAAAAAAAGCTAGTTTTTCCCATACTTTAGATTGAATTTCTTCTAATCTGATCAATGTAAACCCTTTCTTTTTTAATCTTGGCTAACTCTAGGAAAGCGTATAAAGAAAGTCAAGCGATCATCCTGCCTTTCAAAACGATAAGGCAATTTCTCATGTTCTAATAAACTTTTGACCACAAAGAGTCCCATCCCCGAACCTTTGGCCTTGCGACTAGCATTTCCAGAAAAAGACTGGGCCAATTGTTCTTGTTCTTCAGGACTACAGCTATTCTCGATAAAGAGTTCTCCTTCTCTTTCTCCAATACGGACCAAGCCGCCTGGAGTGGAGTGCTTGATAGCATTGCTGATGAGATTCGATAATATCAGTTTCATGACAGATGGGTTTATGTAAGCCTGCTGATGGGTTAGGCTAATGTCTACCTGAAGTTCTCTCTCCTTGGCGAGCAAAGCATAATCCTTAACCAGACTTTGCGTCATCTGAAGGAGGTCAACCTCTTCTTTCTCGTCTCGCAATTCCTGAACAGAAGAAAGAGACAATATCTGGAGAACGTGATGACTGAGGTCATCCACAATCCCCAAAGCAACTCCCAGATAGTGGTCTCTATCTCTATAGCGACCGATATTTTCTTTCATATTCTCAATCAGGATTTTCAAACTGGCCAGAGGTGTTTTCAGTTCATGAGAAGCCCCTCGAAGAAACTCAACCTTCATCTTCTCCAGCTGGAGAATGGCTTCATTCTTCTCATGCAAGTCCGCAATAACAGTCAAAAGATGCTGGTAAAGGCTATTGATTTGTTCCTTGAGATCACCTATCTCATCCTTAGAATCCACGCGCAACCGTACTTGAGCATCTAGGTCCATCATCCGACGGGTCACCCGCTTGATTTCCAAAATCGGTGCAACAATGGTCCGAGCATAGATGTAAGCCACCAAGAGGGAAATTAGAAAAGATGCCAGTAAGGTATAGGGGAGAAATTGGAGACTGATCTGCTCTGCTTCCTTTTGCAAATCCATAGAAGCTATAAACTGAAGAGTCATAGTTCCACCATCTTGCGTTTTTACCTCGCGTTCCTCAATGAAGAGTGAAGTTGTCTGGCGAGCTGTATCTAGTGGAAAATTATCCTTAACCTCTAACTTGTCCTCAGTCATCTCACCCTTAACGGACCCTTTGATATCACTGGTCTGGGAATACAAGTCTAACACTTGTTCGATATTTTGCCTATCTTTTCCGTCTAGGGACTGGGCAATGGCTGTCGCTTTCTGGCCAATGGTTTCCTGACGATGACTCAGATAAGTTGACGGAAAGAGAAAATAAATGGCTAAATGAAGACAAATAACCAGAACACTAAAAATCGAGAAGGTATAGATAAAGATCTTTGTAAATAAACCTGTTCGTTTCATTTTCTCTCCAATTTATAACCAACATTGCGCACCGTGAGGATACAATCCAAGTCTAGCTTTTTCCGCAGTTCCTTGATATAGACATCAATAACACGGTCAAAGGGAACCTCATCTGTCACCTTCCATACAGCATCGATAATCTGAGAACGAGTCAAGGCCCGTCCTTCATTTTTTACCAGATAGTCCAGAATTTCCAACTCTTTGGCATTGATAGCCACTTCTTCTCCTGATAGGGTTGCACTATAACTCTCAAAGTCCACCTTGGTATCCTTATAGGAAAAGATTCGTCCCGTATCGTAGTAGCGCTTGAAAATCGCATCCACCCTCACTTTTAAGAGGGAGAGGGAGAAGGGTTTTTCCAGATAGCCATCTGCCAGAGAAGCAAAGGCACTCATCTTGTATTCCTCATCCTGAAAGGCAGTCAGCATCAAGACAGGAACCTGACTGGTCTTACGAATCTCAGCTAGGACTTCGAGACCATTGAGCTTGGGCATCTGGATATCCAGCAGTACTAGAGCAACTTCATAGCTGGAAAATTTTTCTAGAGCTTCTTGTCCATCTGCTGCTTCAATGGTTTCATAACCACAATCCGTCAGATAGTCACTAATCCCCTCACGGATCATCTCTTCATCTTCTACAATTAAAATTTTCATAGAAAAAACGTTTCACATTCCTTTAAATTTCTTGTAAATTATCTCAGTTTCATCTTGAAAGAAAGAGGTCTTATCAAGAGAAAACAGATAAAAATGCTGCCTATATTATACCCCATTTAGGGGAGAATAGGTTGCAAGTTTTTTATTCACTATCGAGCAAGAGCTCTTTTGGTTGTTTTCTGAGGAGATTGCTTGAGGCAAGCGCCATAACGAGAACCACTAGCACCAAGGCAAGGACAAAGACGATGATAAAGTCTGATGTCCGAATGGAAATGTCTAGGCTCGACAAGGTCTTGCTAAAGCCGTCTACTTCTGCACCCCCACCAAGATTAGAGGCTTGAGCCGCCTTGCTAGCCTGTTTGGCAACACCTGAAGTCACATTTGCAAGAACAGTATTTCCGATGGCACGGGCTGTGTAGTTGGCTAGGAAGTAAGCAGAAACAAGAGCAGGAATGGCAATCAAGATAGATTCGGTAATGAATTGCCCCAAGATACTTACCTGCTTGAGACCAATCGAGAGGAGAATTCCCACTTCCTTGCGACGGGCGTTGATCCAAAGGCTGAGCAATAGTGCAAGGAGAAGGACTGAGAAGCTCAAGCTCCCCCAGAAGAGGAGGTTGGCCATCTTGTACATACCAGAGATGGATTGCTCAAGAGCTGGGTAGTTAGAGGAGCTCTTCACAAGTGTGTAGCTCTTCCAGTTGATACCACTGATACCATTCAACTCTTTCATGACGTCATCCAAGTTCTTGTCCACTGTTACAAAGAAGGTTGCGTCCCCATAAATAGCTGTGTCTTCTGTGTATCCATAAAGTTTTGCAGCTGTGTGAATGTCTGTGATAGCTGTATTTTCATAGAGTTCTTGTGAGTAGGTTACTGCTGACTTATTATGACCATCAAAGAGTCCCTTGATAGTCACTTCGACTGTTTCCTTAGCCCCTTTTTCATTGTCTGCATCGTAGATATTAGAGTCTAGTTTGACCTTGTCCCCTACTTTCCAGCCGTGTTTAGCTGCCAAGTCCTTGTGCATGAGGATCTTGTCTTTGTCGTCGTTGGTTAGGTGCTCACCTTCAACCAGCTTATATGAGCCAGAGACAAATTTATCTTCTTTAGAGGAGTCATTGACACCTGTAATCATCAAACTGCTTCCAAACCGTTTGGCACGGTCTGCAGTGAGATTTTTCTTGGTTTCTGGAGTTTCAATCAGGTCGTATCCAGTCAAATCTCCGATAGCGTTGATACGTTTAACATAAGACTCGATGGCCTTGTTTTCGGTGATTTTTTTGATATCCTCACCCTTGATATTTCCAGCACCACGAGGCGTTCCTTGATTAACGCGACGATTGATTTGCATGGAGAAGCTATTGGTGATATTTTTAAATGTCTCCTGAGAAGCCTTGACAGTAGCTCCCTTGATCGACAAGCCGACCAAACTCAAGCTCGCCATGAGGAGAATAATCAGGAAGATAACAATCGATTTGAAAAACTTCCTTGTAACATAGGCAAATGCGTTGTGTAACATAGGTTCCCTTTCTAGATTTGATTCGTTTTTATCATTCTATCAAAACAAGCTCATCTTATTTTGTAGTATTGCGAGTTTCAGTAAGTTTCTTGTCCTTCAATTCAAGTGTAATATCTGACGCTTGTGCCACTTCTTTACTGTGGGTGACGACGATCACACATTTATCTGTTTTCTCGGCAAGTGATTTGAGCAGTTCGATAATATCTCCAGCAGTTTTAGGGTCCAGATTTCCTGTTGGCTCATCAGCTAGAATAACTGGAGCTTCGGATACCAAACTGCGAGCGATAGCCACACGTTGTTGTTGACCACCTGATAACTGGAGAACATTCCGCTTGATCTGACTTTCATCCAAACCAAGCTCAAGAAGCGTATCCTTGCTTGCCTTTTTGTTGACCAAGCGGATATTTTCCAGCGGAGAAAGATAATCTATCAAGTTATAATTTTGAAAGACCAGGGAAATATGGTGCATACGATGGTAAGAATACCCCTTATTTCGAATGTCCTCTCCTTGGAAAAGGATAGAACCTTCAACAGGGCTATCTAGACCAGCCAGTAGGGACAAGAGAGTGGATTTTCCTGCTCCTGACTCACCAATGATACTATAAAATTTTCCGGGTTCAAAATTATACTTGATCTGATATAAAACTGCTTCAGCAGTGTTCTTATAACGGTAGGTAACATCTTGCAATTGTAATAAAGTCATGATTTCTCCTTCTTATACTCAATGAAAATCAAAGATCAAACTTGGAAGCTAGCTGCAGGTTGCTCAAAGCACAGCTTTGAGGTTGCAGATGGAAGCTGACGTAGTTTGAATTGGATTTTCGAAGAGTATTAACTAATAGATGATAAAATTTCTTTCGGCGATTTTCTAAATAAGAATAGGAAACAAAGGGCTACAGACAAGCAACTAAGCAGAACTAGAAAAACATAGGATTCTGCAAAGGATAGGAGACTAGTTGATAGACCACTTGCTTTGGCTAGTGTGTCTTGTAAGGTTGCCTGATCTCCACTTGCTAGTACAGTTTGGAGCAGATAGGATGTGATGGCGTTTCCTGCAACAAATGCTGGAAGCAAAGCTCCAAGAGATACCAACACTACCTCTAAACAGAACTGGAGGAAGATCGAACTCTTGCCTTTTCCAAGTGCCAGAAGAATCCCCACTTCGTAGACCCTTTCTCTCAACCAGAGAGACAAGACCAAAATTAAGGCTCCTGCTCCTGATATCAACATCCCATAAAGTAAGATAGTCAGGAAGGTTTGGAAGGTTGCAACTGAGTCTTTGATTTGTTCAAAGGCCTTGTTTTCCTTCTCGACTTGGTAGCCTTGATTTTCCAAGGCCAAGTTTTCCACCTGCTCCATGAGTCCGGATATTTCCTTAGGATTTTCTACATAGAAGCGAGCTGCACTGACTAGAGATTCACCATTTCCCAAAAGGCTTTGGCTAGTTTCATAGTCTGTAAAGACCTGGTTTTCACTGAAGTTAGAAGACAAGCCTGTAAATTTCTCCTGTTTTTTACCAGAAAAGATGCCAACAATCTCAAACTCCACTGTTTGTCCTTCTCCAGCTTCTGACTGACCAGCATCTAAGGCAATCTTGTCATGAAGCGAAAGACCATTCTTCTTAGCCAACTCTTCGTGGATCAGGATTTTCTTTTCATCTCCTTTTTGAAGGTGTCGCCCTTCTTTTAAGTTGAAAGCCGAGCTAGTAAAGCTCACATCCTTGGATGAATCCTCAAGAGCCGTTAAGCTAACCAAGTTCTTGTCTGCAGCTGATAAATCATCACGCTCCACGCTCTGCTCGCCACTCACTGCTTCCTTGTCTTTTAATTTTGCGACCGTCTCCAGTTCAGGAGAAACATTTTCCAGCCCCTTAATCTTGCTAACGGATGCTAGGTCTGACAACTTGAAGGTCTGACCATTTTCTATCTTCTTAATAGAAAAAGATGTGTTGAGTGATTTATAAAGATTGCTTTCCACTGTCTTGTTGGACTTCATCAATGTCAAACAGGCTGAAATTTCAGCCAATAGAACCAACAAAATCAGAAATAAAATAAAACTTCTCAGTCGTTTTCTGCTGACATAAGCCCAAGCTCTTTGGATTGGATTCATTTGTCACCTCCATATTTGTAAGACTATTATAAAAGCCAAATATGAAATGTTTATGAAATACAAAAAAGAGCAAATTTTTTTTGCTCTACTTAAATTAGATGAAAAAAAGAGCTAGCCTAAGCCAACTCTTATCCTATGCGGAGAGAGGGACTTGAACCCTCACGACCTAAAGCGGTCACAGGATCCTTAGTCCTGCGCGTCTGCCAATTCCGCCATCCCCGCGTCGATTACTTTACTAGTATATCAACTTTTGGGAGGCTTGTCAACACTTTTTTCAGATTTTTTTCATTTCACAACCAAATTTGAAAGTTCTATAATGAGGTTAGCCACCCAGCCCTCCTAAAAATTAGATGGTTCAACTGGTTTATAGCTAGTACTCGATTTCATTTGATAAGAGGCTTGATGCTGTTAGGCTGGTGAGCCAAGGCTAAGACTAGCCTTGGTTTAGCTAACGAAACAGCTTCAAGGGTTCCTCTTGCCAAATGAAAGCTAATTCTAGGCATAAGAAAACACCTCTGTGTTATACTTGTTGTTCAACCGCAAACACAAGAAAGGCACAGAGATGCAAGACAATTATACTACAAAAGGCAAACATTTGACAATCGATAGCCGTCGCTT
>NZ_SPGF01000064.1 GCF_005844455.1 Streptococcus mitis
GAGAGTTCTGACGCCAACATCAAAAACTTTAGCTGCCTCGACATGGCTATGTCCTTCTTTGATGTAATCTAATGCTCCTTGTTTAAAATCTGTACTATATGTCATAGCTTTATTATAACATGCTTGTTTAAAACTAAGAAACTATAACAGCCATAACGTACTGTTTCAGATTCAATCTGCTATAATAAGCAAATATACCAACTGTTTAACTCAACATAAAAATCCCCAATCGGAGTGATTGAGGATTGAGCAAATGAATCTTAAACAATACCTTGTGCAATCATAGCGTTTGCTACATTTTCAAAGGCAGCAATGTTTGCTCCTGCAAGGTAGTCTTTATCAAGACCATATGTTTCTGAAGTTGTTTTAGCTGTGTTGAAGATGTTTGTCATGATGTCTTTGAGGCGTCCATCAACTTCTTCACGAGTCCATGAGAGACGAAGACTGTTTTGGCTCATTTCAAGGGCTGAAACAGCTACACCACCAGCGTTGGCAGCTTTTGCAGGTCCGTAGAAGACACCATTTTCTTTGTAAACTTTGATGGCATCAAGGTCGCTTGGCATGTTGGCACCTTCAGATACACAGATAACTCCTTGAGCAACCAAACGTTTAGCTGCTTCACCGTTGATTTCGTTTTGAGTAGCACATGGAAGAGCAATGTCATAGTTTCCAGCGTAAGTCCATACAGAACCTTCGTGGTAGGTTGCAGTTGCTTTTTCAGCAGCATACTCAGTCAAGCGAGCACGACGTTTTTCTTTAACATCTACCAAGAGATCAAAGTCGATACCGTTTTCATCGATGACATAACCATTTGAGTCAGACACAGAGATAACAGTTGCACCGAGTTCAGTCGCTTTTTGAAGAGTGTATTGAGCAACGTTGCCAGAACCTGAAATAACCACTTTCTTACCAGCAAAGCTGTTGCCGTTAGCTTTAAGCATTTCTTCAGTGTAGTAAACCAAACCATAACCAGTTGCTTCTGGACGAATCAAGCTACCACCAAATCCAAGAGGTTTACCAGTCAAGACACCAGCATCAAACTGGTTAAGGCGTTTGTATTGACCGTAAAGGTAACCAATTTCACGTCCACCAACACCGATATCACCAGCAGGTACGTCAAGTGATGGTCCGATGTGTTTTTGCAATTCAGTCATGAAGCTTTGGCAGAAGCGCATCACTTCAGCATCTGTTTTACCTTTAGGATCGAAGTCTGATCCACCTTTACCTCCACCGATAGGAAGTCCAGTCAAGACGTTTTTAAAGATTTGTTCAAATCCGAGGAATTTCAAAATCCCTTGGTTTACAGTTGGGTGGAAACGAAGTCCGCCTTTGTATGGTCCAACAGCTGAGTTGAATTGAACACGGTAACCACGGTTTACTTGAATTTTTCCATCACGGTCAACCCAAGGAACACGGAAAGAAATCACGCGCTCTGGCTCAGTGATACGTGCCAAGATATTTTCTTCGATATACTCAGGGTGTTTTTCAAATACAGGTTCTAAAGTGTTAAAAAATTCTTCAACAGCTTGGAGGAATTCAGCCTCGTGCCCGTTACGAGCTTTTACAGTTTCAAACACGCTTTGGATATATTCTTTAGCAGATGTCATATCGTTCTCCTTAAATTCTAATTTAATTATGTGTATCATTATAGCAGAATTTTTTTTAACTGTAAAGAGAAAAACAAAAATTTTCTAAAAATTCTATCAATTTAGTTTTAACATTTAGTTTTGAGGTTTTTTGAAAATCTATAAAAATACGAACGTTTTTCTTGTAAATATCTTTCTCAAAGAGAAAATGTGAAAATATGGTATAATATTAGCAATAAAAGGAATCTGGAGGAACAGAACCATGGTATCAACTAAAACACAGATTGCTGGTTTTGAGTTTGACAATTGTTTGATGAATGCAGCAGGTGTGGCTTGTATGACGATAGAGGAGCTGGAAGGGGTTAAAAACTCAGCGGCAGGAACTTTTGTGACCAAGACAGCGACCTTGGACTTTCGTCAGGGAAATCCTGAGCCACGTTATCAAGATGTTCCACTTGGTTCCATCAACTCTATGGGCTTGCCAAATAATGGCTTAGATTATTATTTGGATTATCTTTTGGATTTGCAGGAAAAAGAGCCGAACCGAACTTTCTTCCTTTCCCTAGTTGGAATGTCTCCAGAGGAAACTCATACTATTTTGAAAAAAGTCCAAGAGAGTGAGTTTCGTGGTCTGACTGAGCTAAACCTCTCTTGTCCCAATGTTCCAGGAAAACCTCAGATTGCTTATGATTTTGAGACAACAGACCGTATCTTGTCAGAGGTATTTGCCTACTTTACCAAACCTCTTGGGATTAAATTGCCACCATATTTTGATATTGTTCACTTTGATCAAGCGGCGGCTATTTTCAACAAATATCCGCTCAAGTTTGTCAACTGTGTTAACTCTATCGGAAATGGCCTTTATATAGAAGATGAGTCTGTCGTTATTCGTCCTAAGAATGGTTTTGGTGGGATTGGTGGAGAGTATATCAAACCGACTGCTCTAGCCAATGTTCACGCCTTTTATCAACGTTTAAATCCTCAAATCCAAATTATCGGAACAGGTGGCGTTCTGACTGGTCGAGATGCCTTTGAACATATCCTCTGTGGAGCGAGTATGGTGCAGGTGGGAACCACCCTTCACAAAGAAGGTGTCAGTGCTTTTGACCGCATTACCAATGAACTGAAAGAAATCATGGTGGAAAAAGGGTACGAAAACTTAGAAGATTTTCGTGGGAAATTACGCTATATTGATTAAATTAAATCGAAAAATCAGAAGAAAGGAGAGAAGATGCTAGCCATTGAAGAAAGTCAGAAGTTGACTTTATCAAATTTACCTAGCCTGAGCCTATTTACAGGGACAGATCAGGGCCAGTTTGAAGTGATGAAGAGTCAAGTGTTGAAACAGATTGGTTATGATTCTGCCGACCTCAACTTTGCCTACTTTGATATGAAAGAAGTGGTCTACAAGGATGTGGAATTGGAATTGGTCAGCCTTCCTTTCTTTGCTGATGAGAAAATCGTGATATTAGACCATTTTGTCGATATCACAACAGCCAAGAAACGTTTTTTAACAGATGATGAGCTCAAGTCATTTGAGGAATACCTTGACAATCCTTCGCCAACAACCAAGTTATTGATATTTGCGGAAGGAAAACTGGATAGTAAGAGACGGCTGGTCAAATTGCTCAAACGAGATGCGACTGTCTTTGATGCTATTGAACCCAAGGAACAAGAATTGCGCCAGTATTTCCAAAAGTGGAGCCAGAAACAAGGTCTGCAGTTTGTGGGGCAATCCTTTGAAAATCTACTCATCAAGTCTGGTTTTCAATTTAGCGAAATCCAGAAAAATCTCCTCTTTTTACAGTCCTATAAGGCGGATTCTGTTATCGAGGAAGAGGATATTGTCAGTGCTATTCCCAAGACCTTGCAGGACAATATTTTTGATTTAACTCAGTTTATTCTGACTAAAAAGATGGACCAGGCGCGCGAATTAGTTAGAGACTTGACCTTGCAAGGGGAAGATGAAATCAAGCTCATAGCTGTCATGTTAGGACAGTTTCGAACCTTTACCCAGGTGAAGATTTTATCAGAAGCTGGTCAGACGGACTCGCAGATTGCAAGCAGTCTGGGAACTTACTTGGGGCGCAATCCTAATCCTTATCAAATCAAGTTTGCACTGAGAGATTCGAGAGGACTTTCCTTGAGCTTTTTGAAGCAAGCTATTTCCTATTTGATTGAAACAGACTACCAGATTAAAACAGGTGTCTATGAAAAAGGCTACCTTTTTGAGAGAGCGCTGTTACAGATATCTAGCTAAGCGTAATGAGCATAAAACTTGAAAAAAGAGGATGATTGCGTTATCATCTTCATATAGAAAGAAAAAGAGGTATTACAGATGGCTATTATCTTACCAGATCTTCCATACGCATATGACGCTTTGGAACCATACATCGATGCGGAAACAATGCACTTGCACCATGACAAACACCACCAAACTTATGTCAACAATGCAAATGCAGCTCTTGAAAAACACCCTGAAATCGGTGAAGACCTTGAAGCTCTGCTTGCTGATGTAGACTCTATCCCAGCTGATATTCGCCAAGCGCTTATCAATAACGGTGGGGGACACTTGAACCACGCTCTTTTCTGGGAATTAATGACTCCTGAAAAAACTGCTCCTTCAGCAGAACTTGCAGCAGCGATCGACGCAACATTTGGTTCATTTGAAGAGTTCCAAGCGGCCTTTACAGCAGCAGCTACAACTCGTTTCGGTTCTGGATGGGCATGGTTGGTTGTCAACAAAGAAGGGAAGCTTGAAGTGACTTCAACAGCAAACCAAGACACACCAATCTCAGAAGGTAAAAAACCAATCTTGGGCTTGGATGTTTGGGAACATGCTTACTACGTGAAATACCGCAACGTGCGTCCTGACTATATCAAAGCTTTCTTCTCAGTTATTAACTGGAATAAAGTAGATGAATTGTACGCAGCTGCTAAATAATGGTATATGGAGGGAAGAATTGTTCTTCTCTTTTTTAGGTTATATGATTCTGGTCTGACAAAATCGTCAGACTTTTTTCATTTTTATGAGAAATGTGCTAACTGCTAGAAATTATGGTAGAATAGAGTATTAAGTAATCGTGAAAAAAGGATATCTATGCGAAAAGAAATTGCACCTGAATTATACAACTATAACAAGTTTCCTGGTCCTGAGTTTCATTTACACGGGGACAAGGTAGAAACGGAAGGGATAGCTTTTTCCTTGGTGGAAAACATCAAGGATGCCTTCGATGTGACGGCTTTTAATCAGCGTTTTTCAGAAGTCTTAACCAAGTTTGATTATATCGTGGGAGACTGGAGCAACGAACAGCTTCGCCTACGAGGTTTTTACAAGGATGACCGAACGGAAGAAAATATGGAAAAAATCAGTCGTTTACAAGACTACCTTTTAGAGTATTGTAGTTATGGTTGTGCCTATTTTGTTCTAGAAAATGAAGCACCTAAGCGCGCATCATTTGACAAGAAAATGCGTAAGAAGGAAGAAGAGACGCCTTCTAGAAAAGGAAAGAAACCGACTCAAACCAAACGAAAACCGAATGCAGATAAGAAAAATAGACGTCGTCAGAAAGACCAGCATTCTCAGAAAGAGGATAAGGGACAACGTCATTTTGTCATTCGTCAGAAGTGAGTAGAAAATAAGGAGAAGAAATGAAACCGTCAATTTATAGTTTAACACGTCAAACCATGCAGGAATGGGTATTGGAGCAGGGAGAAAAGAAATTCCGTGCTGATCAAATCTGGGAATGGCTTTACCGTAAACGTGTCCAGTCATTTGAAGAAATGACTAATCTTTCAAAAGATTTGATTGCTAAGCTCAATGACCAATTTGTGGTCAATCCCTTGAAACAGCGAATCGTTCAAGAGTCTGCTGATGGTACAGTTAAATATCTCTTTGAATTGCCTGATGGTATGTTGATTGAGACAGTATTGATGAGACAACACTATGGTTTGTCAGTCTGTGTGACCACTCAGGTCGGCTGTAATATCGGTTGTACCTTCTGTGCTTCTGGTTTGATCAAGAAGCAACGCGACCTCAATAATGGTGAAATTGTAGCGCAGATCATGCTGGTTCAGAAATACTTTGATGAGCGTGGTCAGGACGAACGCGTCAGCCATATCGTTGTCATGGGTATCGGTGAGCCTTTTGATAACTACAATAATGTCTTGAATTTCGTTCGGACCATCAATGATGACAAGGGAATGGCAATCGGAGCTCGTCACATCACGGTTTCAACCTCAGGTTTGGCCCATAAAATTCGTGATTTTGCTAATGAAGGAGTTCAGGTCAATCTTGCTGTTTCTCTTCACGCACCTAACAATGAATTGCGCTCAAGCATCATGAAGATTAACCGTGCCTTTCCGATTGAAAAACTCTTTGCAGCTATTGAGTATTATATCGAAACAACCAACCGTCGTGTAACCTTTGAATATATCATGCTCAATGAAGTTAACGACGGTGTTGAACAGGCCTTAGAATTGGCTGAATTACTCAAGAACATCAAGAAATTGTCTTATGTAAACTTGATTCCTTATAACCCAGTTAGTGAGCATGACCAATATAGTCGTAGTCCCAAAGAGCGCGTGATGGCCTTCTATGATACGCTTAAGAAAAAAGGAGTTAACTGTGTTGTTCGTCAAGAACATGGAACTGATATTGATGCAGCTTGTGGACAATTGCGTTCCAATACAATGAAACGTGACCGCCAGAAAGCAGTCGCAGCAGTCAATCCTTAATGATGAAAAAAACTCATAATTATATTTTGGTCTGGGGAGTCATTTTCTATAGCATTTGTATTGTCTACTTTTGTTTTACTCCTCAAGAACATTCTCCCGTGGGAGTGGAAACTCCAGGTATTCAACATCTTGGACGCCTGGTTTTTCTTTTGACTCCTTTCAATTCTTTCTGGAAACTGGGCCAAGTGAGTGATATGGGACAATTATGTTGGATTTTTTTACAAAATATCCTCAATGTCTTCTTGCTTTTTCCTCTGGTCTTTCAACTTATCTATCTCTTTCCAAGTTTAAGGAAAACAAAAAGAGTTCTTCTTTTTAGTTTTCTAGTGAGTCTTGGAATTGAGTGTACGCAGTTAGTTTTGGACCTTTTCTTTGATTTCAATCGCGTCTTTGAGATTGATGATTTGTGGACCAATGCCTTGGGTGGCTATTTGGCTTGGCTACTTTATAAACAATTACATAATACTCAATGAAAATCAAAGAGCAAACTAGGAAGCTAGCCGCAGGTTGCTCAAAGCACTGCTTTGAGGTTGTAGATAGAACTGACGAAGTCAGTAACATATATACGGCAAGGTGAAGCTGACGTGGTTTGAAGAGATTTTCGAAGAGTATAAAAACAAGATAAGGAATTAAAATGAGTATTTTAGAAGTTAAAAACTTGAGTCACGGTTTTGGTGACCGTGCAATTTTTGAAGATGTGTCCTTCCGTCTCCTCAAGGGAGAACATATCGGTCTAGTCGGTGCCAATGGTGAAGGGAAATCGACCTTTATGAGCATCGTAACTGGTAAGATGTTGCCAGATGAAGGGAAAGTTGAGTGGTCTAAATATGTGACAGCTGGTTACTTGGACCAGCACTCGGTCCTTGCTGAAGGGCAGTCGGTGCGTGATGTTCTCCGTACAGCCTTTGATGAGCTATTCAAAGCTGAAGCCCGTATCAATGACCTTTATATGGAAATGGCTGAAGACGGAGCGGATGTTGATGCTCTCATGGAAGAAGTTGGCGAACTTCAAGACCGTCTGGAGAGTCGTGATTTCTATACCTTGGATGCAAAGATTGATGAAGTGGTGCGTGCTCTTGGTGTCATGGACTTTGGCATGGATACGGATGTAACCTCTTTGTCAGGTGGACAAAGAACCAAGGTGCTTTTGGCTAAACTCCTCCTTGAAAAGCCCGATATCTTACTTTTGGATGAGCCGACCAACTACTTGGATGCTGAGCATATTGACTGGCTCAAGCGCTATCTCCAAAACTATGAAAATGCATTTGTCCTCATTTCACACGATATTCCATTCTTAAATGACGTTATCAATATCGTCTATCATGTGGAAAATCAACAGCTGACGCGTTACTCTGGTGACTACTACCAGTTCCAAGAAGTCTATGCCATGAAGAAATCTCAGTTAGAAGCGGCCTACGAACGTCAGCAGAAAGAGATTGCCGACCTCAAGGACTTCGTCGCTAGAAACAAAGCGCGTGTTGCAACACGAAATATGGCCATGTCTCGTCAGAAGAAACTCGACAAGATGGATATTATCGAACTGCAAAGTGAGAAACCAAAACCATCCTTTGATTTTAAACCAGCTCGTACACCTGGGCGCTTTATCTTCCAAGCTAAGGATTTGCAGATTGGTTATGACCGACCTCTTACTAAGCCTTTAAATCTTACCTTTGAACGCAATCAAAAGGTTGCCATTATCGGAGCAAATGGTATCGGGAAAACAACTCTCTTGAAGTCTCTCTTGGGAATTATCCCACCTATTGCAGGGGAAGTCGAACGCGGTGACTACCTAGAACTCGGTTACTTTGAACAGGAAGTAGAAGGAGGTAATCGCCAAACTCCTCTTGAAGCTGTCTGGAATGCCTTTCCAGCTCTCAACCAAGCAGAAGTCCGTGCAGCCCTTGCTCGTTGTGGTTTGACAACCAAGCATATCGAAAGCCAGATTCAGGTCTTGTCAGGTGGGGAACAAGCAAAAGTGCGTTTCTGTCTCTTGATGAATCGTGAAAACAATGTGTTAGTACTTGACGAGCCGACCAACCATTTGGATGTGGATGCCAAGGATGAACTCAAACGCGCTCTCAAAGAATACAAGGGATCGATTCTTATGGTCTGCCACGAACCAGATTTCTATGAAGGATGGATGGATCAAATCTGGGATTTTAATAATTTAACTTAAGAATGAGAGTAAAAGAAATACAGTACCGAATGTGGGTACTGTATTTTTTAGGTTTTTAAGATTTAATACTCTTCGAAAATCTCTTCAAACCGCGTCAACGTCGCCTTGCCGTACTCAAGTACAGCCTGCGGCTAGTTTCCTAGTTTGCTCTTTGATTTTCATTGAGTATAAAATCGTAGTCTTTCACTACTTCGATACTATCGATAGTAATAGCAGTAGTTGGTTTGTCTTTCTCATCTTTTTCGGCTTTAGCGATCTTATCTACAACATCCATACCGTCAATCACTTGGCCAAAGACTGGGTGTTTGCCATCTAGACTAGGATTTCCACCTTCTTTATAGGCTTTGATGATTTTCTTTGGATACTTGCTTGTAGGGAGTTTAGCAGAGGTATCTGTAGAGTTTTGGTTGATGAAGAATTGGCTACCATTGGTGTTTGGTTGACCAGTATTAGCCATAGCAAGAGCCCCACGGATGTTATAGAGATAAGGAGTGATTTCGTTTTTGAAACCAGTTCCCTTGTCCTTAGTTTTATCCTTGTCATGCCAGATAGACTGACCACCTGTACCATCTCCTTTTGGATCTCCAGTTTGGACCATAAAGCCATCGATGACACGGTGGAAGGTAATGCCGTTATAGTAGCCTTCTTTGGCATGAGTGAGGAAGTTTTCAACTGCTAGAGGAGCCAGTTTAGGAAAGAGTTTAATGCGGATATCGCCTTGACTTGTGTGGAGAATTACTTCGGCTTCATCTTCAGCAACTTCCTTAGAAAGTTGAGGGAAATTGGCATTCTCATTTGTTAAAGCATCGTTTAAGTCCTTGGCTGATTGGGCTGCTGCTTTAGAGCTCTCTTCAACGGCCAAGCTAGAATCCACATAATCATCACCACGCAAACTACGTTGGATACTGCTACATCCAGCAAGGGCTACAGTAGATAGTAAAAGAAGGGTTGCTAGTTTTTTCATTCTGTTCCTCTCAAAAATTCATTTCTACCATTGTACCCTAAAAGGAAGTGGATTTCAAATATTAGTGACAAGACAGTTTTAGAGAAAATCAACCCCAAAGTTGCTTGATTAAAGATTTTTCTTTGGATGACGGTCGATAATGTCCTGGTACTGTTCCAGTATCTGTTCCCCCTTTGGAGTCAATTTGTAGCCACGAATTGCAAATTGACTTGCTAATTCTTCTTCTGAAAAGTTGTCATGAAGGGCTTGGTCCAGATCGGCAGCCTTCATCTTAGATAGTTCTGCAATTCTCTTGCTTTTCAAAATATTCTTTTTCATTAGACTTCCTGCGAAACTAAAATCCTAGTTCACGGTTGATAATTCCAGCAATCAAATTCATTCGTAATCCAAACCGTTTGCGTCGATTTCGATAGGTTGTTGAAAATATTTTAAACGTTTTTACTTTGGCAAAAATATTCTCAACCTTGATTCTCTCTTTAGATAGCACATGGTTATAGGCTTTATCTTCAAGAGTTAGTGGCTTCAGTTTGCTTGATTTCCTCGGAGTTTGCGCTTGTGAATACATCTTCATGAGTCCTTGATAACCACTGTCTGCCAAGATTTTACCAGCTTGTCCGATATTTCTGCGACTCATTTTGAACAATTTCATATCGTGGCAATAGTTCACAGCGATATCCAAAGAAACAATTCTCCCTTGGCTTGTAACAATCGCCTGAGCCTTCAATAGCATGACATTTCTTTTTACCAGAATAATTGGCTAGTTGATTTTTTTAGGACGATTGATTTTTACCTCTGTTGCATCCACAATCA
>NZ_SPGF01000065.1 GCF_005844455.1 Streptococcus mitis
CAACTCTTGTTCAAAGTGGTTTTATGATTTCAAAAACTCATCTTAGTGCTGAGGATACGGTGATTGTGGATGCAACAGAGGTAAAAATCAATCGTCCTAAAAAAATCAACTAGCCAATTATTCTGGTAAAAAGAAATATCATGCTATGAAGGCTCAAGCGATTGTCACAAGCCAAGGGAGAATTGTTTCTTTGGATATTTCAGTGAACTATTGCCACGATATGAAATTGTTCAAAATGAGTCGCAGAAATATCGGACAAGCTGGTAAAATCTTGGCAGACAGTGGTTATCAAGGACTCATGAAGATGTATTCACAAGCGCAAACTCCGAGGAAATCAAGCAAACTTAATCCACTAACTCTTGAAGATAAAGCCTATAACCATGTGCTATCTAAAGAGAGAATCAAGGTTGAGAATATTTTTGCCAAAGTAAAAACGTTTAAAATATTTTCAACAACCTATCGAAATCGACGCAAACGGTTTGGATTACGAATGAATTTGATTGCTGGCATTATCAACCGTGAACTAGGATTTTAGTTCCGCAGGAAGTCTAATCTAATCAACATAGGGTAGGGACGACTTATATTATGGTATATTGAAGTTAGAACAACACGTATTGCTTTTTAGATAATGACTAAAAAGCAATACGAATATCCTAATTACGTTGTATCTTCCTAGTTCAATCTACTATAAAATACTTTTCCTACTATATCTAACTAAGTTCCCCAACAAGAGATAGCAGTTAATGCTACTCCTGCTACAACAACAGCTACATTAAATTTAGCTAATTGAGATGGTTTTAATACTGATGCAGCAATATCTTTTATTATATCAACCGCTTTTCCATAATTATGAGACACCAAAGCATTTGTTAATATTTCTATCATATTTCTACCTTGCAGTGCATCCCATATAATTCCACCAAATGGTACGGAATTTATGACTACACAAGCCGCATATGCTCCTAAATCACGAGTCATACTTGGCAATACATAATTTTCAAAAATAAACTTCCCTTCTAAGCCGATATCTCCTGGTAGTTCTGCCCTTGCTTTTAGAGCATAGAAATCAGTTATAACGTATCTCTTTGTAGCCAAATCAACATGTCCAGCTTCCTCTAAATAGAATTTCAAGCTTTCAATCGCCTGTTCTGTCTGCTCTTGTTCGCTCAAGACAGCAGTTTGTCTTGTTGCTGTTTCAGACGCATAAATGCTATTTCCGACAGAGAAGAGCAATCCAAATATCATAATGAAAACCATACTTACTTTAAGTATAGTAGATTGAAACAAGATGTGAACAAATCGATTAGGAAAATAAAATTAATTTCTAGAAATATTTTAACAGTTATAACGTACTATTCCAGGTTCAATCTGCTATAATTTATGAGTCATTTTACTTCTCCTATTTAAGCTTACAAAAATAAAATCCTTCGGTTATCAATATATGAAACAATAAACCTTATAGTCCATTGGACTCACCTTCCTTTCATTTTTACAACTAGCGCATTATATCGGCCAGTTCCATGGGAAAACCGTAGCAATGCTGAATAAGAAAGCAAGAATAACTAAAAAACGAAAAACTTTTTTATTCATACTCTTTCCCTCCTATCTGTATTTCGTATCTATAGTATACCTCTTCTTTACTCTATTTTAAAATTAGTTAACTTTTTTCACACACTATTTTAGTTTTCTTTTTTACTATTCCTGTTATTATGATACAATATTTTTAATTGGATTTTATTATTTGTTAACTTTTTTCACGAAAAGGAGTAAATCATGCGTTATGATTTTGGAAAGATCTATAAAGAAATACGCGAGTCAAAAGGCTTAACCCAAGAAGAGGTCTGTGGGAATGTCCTCTCAAGAACCAGCCTATCAAAGATTGAAAGTGGTAAGGCAACTCCTAAATATGAAAACATGGAATTTCTTCTCCGACAGATTAATATGAGTTTTGAAGAGTTTGACTATATCTGCCATCTCTATCAACCGAGCCAACGAACAGAAATCATGCAAACCTATCTCAATATGAGCTCAATCCTAGGGACTAGTGAACTCGAAAAACTATTTCAAAAATGTCAAGACTATCTCAAGAACCACCACGATCTCCCTATAGAAGAAATCAGAGACATGCTTGAAGTTGTCATTTATATCCGTCAACACGGGACAGGGGAACTATCAGAACACGCAGAACAGGTTGCCAAAAAACTTTGGGAAAAAATTGAAAAACAAGATACATGGTATGAAAATGACCTAAAAATCCTCAATACCATCCTTTTCAGCTTTCCCATTGAACACCTCCATCTCATCACTGAAAAAATATTGCAACGCTTGGAAGTCTATAAAAACTATCAACATCTACATGACTTGCGAGTGGCAATCCTACTCAACCTCTCCACTATTTACTTATATAATCAAGACAAAAACATGTGTAAGCAAATCTGCTATACTTTACTAGAGGATGCCAAGAACAAGAAAAGCTATGATAGGCTTGCTATCTGCTATGTCCGTATTGGGATTTGTACAGACGATTCTAAACTTATCCAAAAAGGGGTCTCCCTTCTGGAGCTAACCGAGGAAACTTCTATGCTGTCTCATCTCAAAAAAGAAGTAGAGACCCATTATCAACCAAAGAAATTATAAAAAAGTCGAGGGGGTTCCTCGACCTTTTCATATTATTCTATTCATTATTTCTTAATACCAGCCGTTGTTAAGCCAGAAATTTTTAGCTCTGCCAAGCCACATAGTGTGCTTACTACTACGTGTCCATGTCACCATGAATCGCCGAACGATTTAACGAGAAAGTATGACTTTTACGTTTATCCCAACTCAATTATGACATCTTTTTTCAAAAGTCAATATATCTCACTCTTTTCAACGACAAGAAAGAGGCTGATAATCTATCAACCTCTTATCAATCTATCACTTTCTAGCTTCATTCGCTTTCTTAGCAACTGCAATCTGGTATGTCACTTGGTCAAATCCTGTACCTCCCAAGGAATTTCGTCTTTGAACAACAGTTTTAGGTTGTAAGTAGACATAAATATCCTCGGCAATGAGGGAATGATAGGTTTGCAATTCCTCCAAAGTCCAATCTTGAATATTTTTAGCAGACTTGATAGAGTCTAGCACTAATCTTCCCACAACCTCATGAGCTTCTCTAAATGGCAAGCCTTTCCCTGCTAAATAATCTGCTAACTCAGTTGCATTTGAAAAGTCCTTCTCTGTAGATTCTTGCATTTTTTCCTTGTTTACCTGCAAGCTAGATAACATACCTGCCAATACATCAAGGGAATTTAAAATCGTTTCGACCGTATCAAACATCCCTTCCTTATCCTCTTGCAGATCCTTATTATAAGCTAAAGGCAAGGACTTCATGACTGTCAATAGCCCAAACAGATTCCCATAAACTCTGCCAGTCTTTCCTCGAATCAGCTCAGCCATATCTGGATTTTTCTTTTGGGGCATAATAGAGGAACCTGTTGTAAACGTATCTGACAAGGTAATGAATTGGTACTCAAAGCTACACCAATTGATCATTTCTTCACAAAAACGGCTCATATGCATCATGAGTATGCTGGCATTGGACAGAAATTCTAAGATAAAATCGCGGTCACTAACAGCATCCAAAGAATTTGTATAAGGTTGCTTAAACTCTAACAAATCGCTAGACAATTGGCGATCAATGGGGAAAGTCGTCCCTGCCAAAGCTGCCGCACCTAGAGGGCATAGGTCTGTATGCTTCTGGTTAAATTCAAAACGTTCACTGTCTCTTTGAAACATATTGTAGTAAGCCATCAGGTGGTGGGCAAAACTAATAAGCTGGGCATGTTGCAGATGGGTATAGCCCGGCATAATAGTCTCCACATGATTTTCCGCTAAACCTAATAAAACACCCTTGAGATAAGCCAGTTTATCTAGGACATGGCCTAGTTGCTCCTTGAGATACAAGTGCATATCTGTCGCAACTTGGTCATTTCGAGAACGAGCCGTATGTAGTTTCCCTGCAAGGGGTCCAATTTTTTCTGTCAGCAACACTTCCATATTCATATGAATATCTTCGTTTGCAATATCAAAATCAAGTTGACCTGCCTCTAGCTCTTCTAAGAGCTCTTTCAAGCCTGCTTGAATCTTTTCTGACTCCTTCAAACTCAAAATGCCCGTCTGGCCCAACATCTGAACGTGGGCTAAAGAACCAATCACATCAAATTTAGCTAATTTCTGGTCAAAAGATATACTCGCACCAAAGCGCTCTACCCAGTCTTCGACAGTACCTTCAAAGCGACCACCCCATAATTTTGTATTCTTAGCCATATCACATCCACCTCTCTAGTCAATCGCCCTATTTGGCGCTTTTTTGAACCTCAGAATGAACCTTGGTTGGAAGTCCCCACAACTTAATAAAGCCAACAGCCGCATCTTGATCAAAGGTATCTGCACTAGTATACGTCGCCAAATTTTCATCGTAAAGAGAATTTGGTGATTTCCGTGCTACAACCTGAGCGCTCCCCTTATACAGTTTAACTTTTGCAGTCCCATTGACAACTTTTTGAGTCTCTTTAATATAAGCAATCAAGGCTTGAGTAGCCGGACTAAACCACAAAGCATTATAAATGAGATTTGATAATTCGTTTTCTATGATTGGTTTAAAATGGGCCACTTCTCTCACAAGCGTCAAGTCCTCAATTTCCTTATGAGCTGTCAGCAAGGTCACTGCACCTGGACACTCATAGATTTCTCTTGATTTAATCCCAACTAAGCGATTTTCCACGTGGTCAATCCGTCCAACCCCATGTTTTCCAGCTATTTCATTGAGTTTTTGAATCAAATCTGCCAATTTGAACCCTTCTCCATTGAGGGAAACAGGGATACCTTCACTAAACTCAATATCAATGTATTCTGGCGTATCTGGAGCTTGCTCTGGAGAAGTTGTGATGCCAAAGGCTTCTTCTGGAGCCTGATTCCATGGATTTTCCAAAATACCACACTCATTGGCACGTCCCCAAAGATTTTGGTCAACAGAGTAGGGATTGTCAAGGTCAGCAGGAACAGGTACCCCATTTTCCTTGGCATAATGAATTTCTTCCTCCCGAGACCATTTCCATTCACGAACTGGCGCAATCACTTTTAAATTGGGATCCAAGGCTGCAATCGATACTTCAAAACGTACTTGGTCATTCCCCTTACCTGTACAACCATGAGCAATTGTAGTCGCTCCTGTCTGATGCGCTATTTCAACCAATTTTTTAGAAATAAGAGGGCGGCTCAAGGCAGATACCAAAGGGTACTTTTGTTCATAGTAGGCATGTGACTGAAGAGCCACTAGCACATAATCTGTAGCAAATTCGTCCTTAACATCAATGACATAAGATTCTACTGCCCCAACCTTAAGAGCCTTATCATGGATGAAATCTAAGTCTTTCCCTTCACCCACATCCATACAAACTGCAACAACATCATAGTCTTTCTTTAACCAGGTAATAGCAACTGATGTGTCTAAACCGCCAGAATAGGCCAAAATTACTTTTTCTTTACTCATGTTCTTTTCCTTCTTTCTATTTTTCAATGGACGCTTTAAAGGCATCCTCAATGAGTTTGTCTAATTCTCCAGACTCCTTCAACTTTTGAATGGTTTTATCGACTGCCTCTTTCAATTCCTTGCTATCTTTTTTCATGGCGACCGCATAAGAATCATCCTGCTCTTTTTCAAAATTGAGGTCTGGGATTGCTAAATCAGGATTATTTTCCACAAATCCCTTGGCAACAGGTTCTTCAAAGATAACTGCATCCACTTGTCCTGATTTTAAATCTGTGATTAAATTCCCATTTTTAGGCAGAGATACGAGGGAAGAATTTTGTAGCAAATCTTTCGCCATCGTCTCTTGAATCGAACCTTTCTGCGCTCCGACCTTTTTCTGCGCTAAGTCGTTGACAGACTGATAACTGGCTAAATCAGTTTTTTTGACAATGAGCTTATTTTTTGAAGTATAGTAGGGAGTTGAAAAATCGAACACCTTGCTCCGTTCATCTGTCTTAGAAACACCAGATATGGCAAGATCGGCTTTTCCTGATCGAACACTAGCCAATACATTATCAAAACTCATAGGAGATAGTTCCAATTCGACACCTAGTTCTGTTGCGATAGCCTTGGCTAATTCGATATCTGAACCCACAATCTGATTTTTCCCATCAACCACTTTTTGGTATTCAAATGGAGCAAAATCTGGATTGAGGGCTACAACCAATTTTCCTTTGGACTTGATGGCTTCAATTCCAGCCGATTGATTGTTACTACAAGCCAATAGTAGGGGGAGCATCACTAAACCAAACATCGTCATCAACACCTTCTTCATCTTATTCATAATAAAACCTCCTTTATGTTTATTCCTTTCGGTTGTATAAATAATACACCTATACTCACCATTTGTCAAGCCTAAATTGAAAATTTTTTCAGTTTAAAACAAAAAAACCTAGAAATACTACATAAAAATGTCATTCCTAGGCGTATTTATGCTATTTTTATCTAAAAAAACATGAGTATTCAGTCAGCCAAAAGTAGCTAGACGAACTCATTTTCCCTTGCCCAATTCAATGATACGATGGCATTGTTGGGCTACATAAGCATCGTGGGTCACAATAATGACTGTTTCCCCTTCTCGATTCATCTCTAAGAGAAACTTCAAGACCAAATCTCTATTTTCAGGGTCCAGCGAACCTGTCGGTTCATCTGCTAAAATCAGCTGGCTGGGTTTTAAGATGGCTCTAGCAACTGCAATTCGTTGTTGTTCACCACCAGACAACTCGTAGACCTTTTGATGCAAAGTAGCTGACAAACCTACTCTCTCTAAAATCTCTTCCACCTTTTTGAGCTTGTCTTTCTTAGACAATTTCACATATTTCAGTGCCAGCATAAGATTGTACTCGACCGTTTCATCATCAATCAGGGCAAAATTTTGAAATATATAAGAGATATGTTCACGGATTATTGTTTGTGACTTGGCAGAATTAACCGCTAGATTTGTCTGACCAAAAATCTCATACCGTCCGCTATAGTCACCATCTATCAAACCTAATAAATTTAACAAGGTCGACTTACCACTACCACTCTTACCAACAATGGCTACCAAATCCCCCTGATCAATCCTGAGAGACAAGTTATCCAAAATCACTTTTCCCCCAATGGTTTTGGTAATATTTTCCAACTCAATCATAAGATGCCCCCTTTCAATAACTCTACTAGACTTCTTTTCTCCATCCTAGAAGCCAAAACTAGCACAAATAGTATATCCAGACATGTAAAGCCTGCAAACAGCAGGAGTGGCAAGAGCGCATGGGCAAAGAAAATCAAGACTAGAAGAGGGAGACTATAGCCCAACAAGAGTAGCACGAGGAGAGGACGGTAGCGATCAACCAGTTTCCACCCCATAAACTTCTTGGTAATGATATCCCTGCGCTTCAATAAGAAAGTGGTAACGAGTAAAAAGTAGGAGACAATCATACTGAGAAGAGCAAATAAGGCAAAAAGAACGTTAAAATTGCGAACAGAATCCCGATAGGTATCGACCATCTCCTCTTGAATGGCTTGAATCGATGAAAATTTTAAATAGCTACCATCAGATAAGTTATCAACTAACTCCGTGATCACTTTTTGATTTTGTTCTGTATTTTCAACTTTCATCGGGTTGTTTAAACCTGTCGTTGACAAGTGAGTCTTTTCTTCCCACATCATGTCTTGATCATTTACCAGACTAATGATTGGATTGTGGAGATTTTCCTTTCGCTCATTATTATAAGGGAAGAAGGACCAATCTCCTTCATAGTAGGCAATTTCTACATCCATATCTTCTATTGTTTGCTTTTGCTGTTCTTCATACCTCATAGAAAGATAGGCGATGGATTTTCCCAAGAACTGATTCTTGCCTTCTTGTCCTTTGTCACTGACTGGCAACAAAATCACCTTTTTAATGCCAACATCTGGTAGCTTAAAGCCCTTACTCTCTAAAAATTGACGGTTTGCATAGTAAACATCTACCTCATCAGGCAGTTGGTAGTGCTGCACTTGTTCTGCTTTGATGACTGGTTCGATAGGAAGACTCGCACCTCGCACATAGTTTACTTGTGTTTTTGTTAGCAAATCTTGATAAAATTGGTAGAAATAATCTGTAGATTTCCCTGAACCTGCTAGCTCTTCTTGCCACAGGTTATCATTGAGTTGGAAGGTTTCTAAGGTCAGGTAATTCCCTTGGCTTACCCACTTTTGCTGATAAGCAAGTTCTTTGTTTTCTTGTTCTAAACTTCTGCCCACCCCAATCAGTAAGGCCATCAGTAAAATAGTTGTCCCTATTTTCATCACATAATTGAAGATGAGACCAAGTTTGACAGATGAAAAACCTTTCAACATGGAACTGACTGTCATTTTCTGAATCATCAGGTAGGTCAGCCAACTGATGAACAAATACAACTGTAAAAGCAGGACTTGGGATAAAAGTAAACTTGGGAACAAAAGTTTTGGTCTGTAGTCTAGCACTAAAAATAGTCCCAAGTCAATGATAAGACTTCCACCCAAGAGAAGATGAAAATTAGTCTTTACAAAACCAGCCAAAATCGCCCTACTTTGAAAACCAAGTAACTTTTGAACCCCCACTCGTTTCATCTCCATCATCGGCTGATAAACTGTCATTAAAATCACAAGCAAGATTGCCAAGATAAAGATAATGATAGATAGTAACAAATCTTGATTTAGCACTCCAACCTGACTTCGATAAGTGGGTTCTAATAAAATCGTCTTATCTATCTGGAAAAAATCACTCCACTTTTGTAGAATGGTATCGCGATCTATCTCTTTGCTGGAGGTAATCATGTAGCGCCCATTTACAGTATGGGATTTATCCTCAATATAGGATTGGAAGGTCTGGAGTCGAATGAGTTTCACCTTTAAAAAGGTGGGAATGGTTCCTAGATTATTGGGAAGGTCCTGGTTGCTGTAGACTCCCTTCTCATTCTTTGAAAAATCAAGAGAAGTCAGACCGAACTCCTGATAGGGGAAGGTTTCCTTATCAAAAACACCAGCCTTGACGGCCTCATCTCCATTATCTACTTTGATAATAGAGACCTTGTCTTGGCTTACAACCTCTTCAAAAAACTGGAGAATAGTTTCTGTCGGTTTGGTGACATCTTTCAAGTACAAGTCAAATGAATAAGCTGTCTTGCCCATCTCCTGAATCCGCACCATTTCTCGTGTAACATTTACATTCAGGACAAAAAACGTAGTACACAGCAAGAGCAGGAGCATACAAAGATGACTGATTTTTTTCATAGAGATACCTCCCGTGAAGAGACGAAAGTGAGATAGGTGCAAGTGCTTTTTATTTTTTACTAAATTTTAAGTAAGTGTAAATAAATCCTGCACTTATAGCCAGAGTTGTCCACCATTTAAAATCAATATGCAAAAGTGAAAAGATTATAAAACTGATGATTAGAGAGGCTAAAATATAAACAATGATTAAAATTTTATTTTTCATAGGAATTGCCTTTCTGAATGGATTCTAGTGTTTACAGCTCATTTGTAAAGTTTACAATAAACAACTAGGGCAATTGTCAATCAGAATGTTCTTTTATCTGTCAATAACCCTAGAAAACCTTGTCGTTTCAAGTCTGAGAAATGTTTAGTTGAAAGACTTCCTTTTTGAAGTCCATCATCTCTGACCTGCAAATAATAGCTATGTTGGCTTGTTTTAATTGTCAAAAAATCGCCCAATATAAAAACTTTTTTCCAGTTGCGAATCTCAAATTCTTTTATCTCTGATTTTGGAATGCGGATAAGTCCTTGCCGCAAATCGCGATGATGCTCATTTGTGAAAGTCATCCCATTTCCAAGATTTCTTATCAGCAATTCATCTGGAGTTACCATCACTAGCGCTATTT
>NZ_SPGF01000066.1 GCF_005844455.1 Streptococcus mitis
ACCGCACTTATGAACAAATTGCGGCTGATTTTGGCATTCACGAAAGCAACTTAATCCGTCGGAGTCAATGGGTTGAATCAACTCTTATTCAAAGTGGTTTTACGATTTCAAAAACTCATCTTAATGCTGAGGATACGGTGATTGTGGATGCAACAGAGGTAAAAATCAATCGTCCTAAAAAAATCAACTAGCCAATTATTCTGGTAAAAAGAAATGTCATGCTATGAAGGCTCAGGCGATTGTCACAAGCCAAGGGAGAATTGTTTCTTTGGATATTGCAGTGAACTATTGCCACGATATGAAGTTGTTCAAAATGAGTCGCAGAAATATCGGACAAGCTGGTAAAATCTTGGCAGACAGTGGTTATCAAGGACTCATGAAGATGTATTCACAAGCGCAAACTCCGAGGAAATCAAGCAAACTGAAGCCACTAACTCTTGAAGATAAAGCCTATAACCATGCGCTATCCAAAGAGAGAATCAAGGTTGAGAATATTTTTGCCAAAGTAAAAACGTTTAAAATATTTTCAACAACCTATCGAAATCGACGCAAACGGTTTGGATTACGAATGAATTTGATTGCTGGAATTATCAACCGTGAACTAGGATTTTAGTTTCGCAGGAAGTCTAATAGAAAAATCCCGTCTCATGACAGGATTTCTCTATTCTTTTTTGGTTTCTTGATGAAAGATATTTTGCCAAGTTTCGTGGCGACGCCAGATACTGGTATGGACGATACCATCTAACTCATAGCAGATGAGTTTTGTCTTCTGACTGATGGAAGTAATCTGGATGTCCTTGATAGCTGAATTCAACTCTTTTTCGGCTTTATAAGCTTCTTTATCCATCTGATCTCCATCCTGACGAATATAGATAAAATCGTCTGCCAAGAGTTCTTCCAGTTGATTTCCTTGGTCAATCAATTGCTCGCGCATCAGCAATTTTTTGTAGACATTGTCTAAAATCTCATCCTCAGGGATAGGTGCTGGCTCGATATGGACATCGGTATCAAAGACTCCAAAACGCTCTTCCAGCATAGACTCGACCTGATCCGCAATCTCGTGACTTTCATAAACTGACAAGTCAGGATTCATCTCCAGCGTGATATCCAGGTAAATATTGCTACCGTAGGTGCGACCTCTTTGCGACTTAACCTTGTTGATTTTGGGAATTTCCATGATAGCCTTTTGATAGTCCTCAAGCAGACGGTCGTCGAAACCATCTGAAAGACTAAAGGAAGACTCGATGAAAATATCATAGGCGGTCTTCAAAATAAAGAAAGTGATGATGATAGCGACCAATTTATCCACGATAGGATAGTTGAAACTGCTGGCTAGGATAGCAATGGAAGTACCAAGTGAGGTGACTGCATCGGAAAGATTATCTTTAGCTGCTGCCTTTAGGGCTTTGGAGTTGGATTTCTTGCTGAGGCGTGTGTTATAGAGATAAACGACAAACATAACCGCCGCAGAAATGATTCCTAGAAATGCTCCCAGAGGATCGATAATCGTTTGTTCCCGACTGAGGATTTTCTGAATGGTGTCCCGAAGCACATCAAAGCCAACGTAAAACATGATGATGGAAGTGATCAAACTAGCTAAATCTTCAATCTTCCAGTGTCCAAAGCGGTGGTCACGGTCTGCAGGCTGGCGCGCCATCCGAATCCCAATCAAGAGGGCCACATTTCCAATGATGTCCGAGACGTTGTTAAAACCATCGGCCACCAAACTGGATGAATGAAGAAGATGGCCAGTAGCCAATTTGGCCGCAGACAAGAGCAGGTAGGTCGAAATGCTGATAATGGCCCCACGCTCAGCTAACTTGAGATTTGAGATAGATTGCTTCATTCAACTTCCTTTCTAGTCACATAGCATTCTACCATTATACTGGTTTTCAAGGGAAAATTCAAATAAGGCAGTTTTTACTCTTTGAAAACTTTTCAAAATTTGGTATAATAGTACTACTCAAGGGAGTAGCTGGCAGAAACCTGTGATAGTGTCGTCATTCCGAATTGTGTACTGCAAAGTACACCTTCCGGCCCTATCTTAAACAGCGAGACTTGTTATGATTAACAAGTCTCTTTTTGTTTGTTAAAAAAACAAAAAGAGAACTTGTTTTGCACACAATGTCAAGGAGGAGACGCATGTCAAAAGAACAAAAACGCCAAGCGTTTTATACTCAAAGTCCTGAAGAGGTCTTGAAGTCAGTTGAAGCAACTGAGCAAGGCCTTTCGTCAAGCGAAGCGCAAAAACGCCAAGCTGAATATGGACGCAATGAACTGGAAGAGGGTGAGAAAAAATCTCTCTTGGTTAAATTCATTGAACAGTTTAAGGATTTGATGATTATCATCCTAGTTGCCGCAGCTATTTTGTCAGTCGTGACTTCTGGTGGGGAAGATATCGCAGATGCCATTATCATCCTAGCTGTGGTTATCATCAACGCTGCCTTTGGTGTTTACCAAGAAGGAAAAGCAGAAGAAGCTATCGAAGCTCTCAAGTCTATGTCTAGTCCAGCTGCTCGCGTTATTCGTGATGGGCACATGGCTGAGATTGATTCCAAAGAATTAGTGCCAGGTGATATCGTAGCTCTCGAAGCAGGTGATGTAGTTCCAGCAGATCTACGTTTGCTAGAAGCCAACTCTCTTAAAATCGAAGAAGCAGCCTTGACAGGTGAGTCTGTTCCAGTTGAAAAAGACTTGACAGTCGAGCTCGCTGCAGATGCTGGTATTGGTGACCGTGTCAATATGGCCTTCCAAAACTCAAACGTGACTTATGGTCGTGGTCTTGGTGTTGTTGTCAATACAGGTATGTATACTGAAGTGGGTCATATCGCTGGCATGCTCCAAGATGCTGATGAGACGGATACACCTCTTAAACAAAACTTGAACAACCTTTCTAAGGTCTTAACCTATGCAATTTTGGTTATTGCCCTTGTTACTTTTGTAGTTGGAGTCTTCATCCAAGGCAAAGATCCACTTGGTGAGTTGATGACCTCTGTTGCGCTTGCTGTTGCAGCCATCCCAGAAGGACTCCCTGCTATCGTGACGATCGTTCTTGCCCTTGGTACTCAAGTTTTGGCAAAACGAAACTCTATCGTTCGTAAGTTGCCAGCAGTTGAAACGCTTGGTTCGACTGAGATCATCGCTTCTGATAAGACTGGTACGCTTACCATGAACAAGATGACAGTCGAAAAAGTCTTCTATGATGCGGTTCTACATAACTCAGCTGATGACATTGAACTAGGTCTTGAAATGCCACTACTTCGTTCAGTTGTCTTGGCAAATGATACTAAAATTGATGTGGAAGGCAACCTGATTGGTGACCCAACTGAAACAGCCTTTATCCAATATGCCCTGGACAAGGGTTACGATGTCAAAGGTTTCTTAGAGAAATATCCTCGTGTAGCTGAGTTGCCATTTGACTCTGACCGTAAGCTCATGTCAACGGTTCACCCATTGCCAGATGGAAAATTCCTTGTAGCGGTCAAGGGTGCTCCAGATCAACTCTTGAAACGTTGTGTTCTTCGCGATAAGGCTGGGGATATTGCTCCGATTGATGAGAAAGTTACAAACCTCATTCATACAAACAACTCTGAAATGGCCCACCAAGCCTTGCGTGTCCTTGCAGGTGCTTATAAGATTATTGATAGCATTCCAGAAAATCTCACTTCTGAAGAGCTTGAAAATGATTTAATCTTCACTGGTTTGATTGGGATGATTGACCCTGAACGTCCCGAGGCTGCTGAAGCTGTTCGTGTAGCCAAGGAAGCTGGCATCCGTCCAATCATGATTACAGGTGATCACCAAGATACAGCAGAAGCCATCGCTAAACGTTTGGGAATCATTGACGCAAACGATACAGAAGGCCATGTTTTAACAGGTGCTGAACTCAATGAACTATCGGATGAAGACTTTGAAAAAGTGGTAGGTCAATACTCTGTTTATGCCCGTGTTTCTCCAGAACACAAGGTTCGTATTGTCAAGGCATGGCAAAAACAAGGTAAGGTCGTTGCCATGACAGGTGATGGTGTTAATGATGCGCCAGCTTTGAAAACAGCCGATATCGGTATCGGTATGGGAATCACTGGTACAGAGGTTTCTAAGGGTGCATCTGACATGATTCTTGCGGATGATAACTTTGCGACCATCATCGTTGCAGTTGAAGAAGGGCGTAAGGTCTTCTCAAACATTCAAAAGACCATTCAGTACCTACTTTCTGCCAATACTGCTGAAGTATTGACCATCTTCCTATCAACCCTCTTTGGTTGGGACGTCTTGCAGCCAGTTCATCTCTTGTGGATCAACTTAGTAACGGATACCTTCCCAGCTATCGCTCTTGGTGTTGAACCTGCTGAGCCAGGTGTTATGACCCATAAACCACGTGGACGTAAGTCAAGCTTCTTCTCAGGTGGGGTCATGAGTTCCATTATCTATCAAGGTCTCCTTCAAGGTGCCCTCGTCTTGACTGTTTATGGTCTTGCCCTTCTTTACCCAGTTCATGTGGGTGACAATCAAGCTATCCACGCTGATGCTCTTACTATGGCCTTTGCAACACTTGGTTTGATTCAGCTCTTCCATGCCTACAATGTGAAATCCGTCTACCAATCCATCTTGACAGTTGGTCCATTCAAGTCTAAGACCTTCAACTGGTCTATCTTGGTATCCTTCATCCTTCTTATAGCAACAATTGTCGTAGAACCGCTTGAAGGAATCTTCCACGTAACCAAACTAGACTTGTCACAATGGGGAATCGTTATGGGCGGAAGCTTCTCAATGATTATTATCGTCGAAATTGTTAAGTTTGTCCAACGTAAACTTGGCTTTGATAAGAATGCGATCTAAGGAGGTTTCGGATGTCAGCTTATCAACTACCGACCGTATGGCAGGATGAAGCTAGTAATCAAGGAGCCTTTACGGGACTAAATAGACCAACAGCAGGTGCATGTTTCGAACAAAACTTGCCAAAAGGAGAACGGCCTTTTCAGCTTTATTCACTGGGAACACCAAATGGTGTGAAGGTTACTATCTTATTGGAAGAATTACAAGAAGCTGGTTTCGAGCAAGCGTCTTACGATTTGTATAAGATTGCTATTATGGATGGGGATCAGTTTGGTTCAGACTTTGTAAAGCTCAATCCAAATTCAAAGATTCCAGCCTTGTTAGACCAGTCAGGGACTGAAGAAGTAAGAGTCTTTGAGTCTGCTCATATTCTTCTTTACCTTGCTGAGAAATTTGGAGCCTTTCTACCAAGTAATCCTGTGGAAAAGGTAGAAGTTTTGAATTGGTTATTCTGGCAAGCAGGTGCTGCACCTTTTCTAGGTGGGGGATTTGGATATTTCTTTAATTATGCTCCTGAAAAATTGGAATATCCAATTAATCGTTTTACGATGGAAGTGAAACGCCAGTTGGATTTATTGGATAAGGAATTGGCTCAGAAACCTTATATTGCAGGCAATGACTATAGATTGCAGATATTGCTATCTGGTCTTGGTATGGACAGTTAGTTCAAGGAAAACTTTACCAAGGTTCTGCAAAATTCCTGGATGTCTCAAGTTACCAGAATTTAGTAAACTGGGCAGAAAAAATTGCCAATCGTCCAGCTGTTAAGCGTGGCATGGAAGTAACTTATAAAGAAATTAAATAGCAAAAAAGTCATCTTCGGATGGCTTTTTGCTACAGTTGAGGGAAAGGGCTTGCAGTTATCGGCTTTTATGATATAATTGCTATAATATAGTAAACATCAAGAGGAGTGTGAGGATGTGGAAAAGAAAATTGTGAAGGATATTTTGTTTTTATCTCAGGTGTCTCAACCTGCAAGTCAGGAAGACCTGTATCTTGCCAGAGATTTACAGGATACGCTTTTAGCAAATCGTGAGACCTGTGTTGGGCTGGCTGCCAATATGATTGGGTTGCAGAAGCGCGTGATTATCTTTAATCTTGGCTTGGTTCCCATTGTCATGTTTAACCCAGTGCTCCTGTCCTTTGAAGGACCTTATGAGACAGAAGAAGGCTGTTTATCCTTAACAAGTGTGAGACCAACTAAGCGTTATGAAACTATAAGGGTTTCCTATCGTGACAGCAAGTGGCAAGAACAAACCATTACCTTGACAGGCTTCCCAGCACAGATCTGCCAGCATGAACTGGATCACTTGGAAGGACGAATCATTTAGGAGGAAAGTAAATGAAACGGATAATCTTTGAACTTATTTTTATCGCAACGACCTGGTATATCTTTTTACCGCCCCTTAACCTGACCAGCTGGGAATTTCTCTTCTTCCTCTGTGGGCATTTGCTGGTTGTAGCAATCTTATTTGGCTTTGGCAAGGGGATAAACCTTGTCAAAACGGTTCATGTGCGCCACGGAAAGGCGGAAGCTGCCTTAAATTTTGAGGGTTTCAAAATCAATCGGTTAGGGAAAATTCTTTTAGCTTCTATTGGAGGAATTCTGCTCCTGGCAACTTTGGTTTCCTTGGTGACTTCTAGTATTTTTCAGGCTGAAAATTATGCCAATGTAGTTACGGTTACGGAAAAAGAGTTTACTGAATTTCCTAAGAGTGACACCAGTAAGGTTCCTATCCTAGATAGAAGTACTGCTGAAAAAATTGGCGACCGCTACTTGGGTTCTCTAACGGATAAGGTATCGCAGTACGTGGCGGCAGATACCTATACTCAACTAACAATCGACGGGAAACCTTATCGAGTTACACCGCTAGAATATGCAGACCCTATCAAATGGTTTAACAATCAAGCCAAGGGAATCGGTGAGTATATCAAGGTGGACATGGTAACTGGGAATGCGGATTTGGTGGATTTGAAGACACCAATCAAGTATTCAGATTCGGAGTATTTTAACCGTGATGTCAAACGTCACCTGCGCTTGAAGTACCCAACCAAAATTTTCAAAACTCCATCTTTCGAGGTGGACGATGAGGGCAATCCTTTCTATGTAGCGACGGTTTACCAAAAGCAATTTGGACTTGCGGTTCCTCGTCCTGTTTCAGTCATTATCTTGGATGCCACAAATGGAGAAACCAAAGAATACAGCTTGGCAGATGTTCCAGAATGGGTGGACAGGGTTTATCCAGCTGAGGAAACCATCGAGCAAATCAACTATAATGGTAAGTACAAGGATGGTTTCTGGAATGCCATGATTTCCAAGAAAAACGTGACCCAGACAACCAAGGGATATAATTACTTGTCTATCGGCAATGACATTTATCTCTACACAGGTGTGACGTCAGCCAATGCGGATGAGAGTAATCTTGGTTTCATCCTTGAAAATATGCGAACAGGAGAAATTACCAAGTACAGCCTGGCTTCTGCGACCGAAGAATCGGCCCGTGAATCAGCAGAAGGTGCTGTCCAAGAGAAATCCTACAAGGCAACCTTCCCAATCCTCATCAACCTCAATGACAAGCCTCTCTACATCATGGGCTTGAAGGACAATGCTGGTCTGGTCAAAGAGTACGCCCTGGTAGACGCAGTCGAGTACCAAAATGTTATCGTAGCTACGACAGTGGAAGAGCTGCTCAGTAAGTATGCCAATAAAAACGACCTTGAAATTGATAATGCAACAACTGAAGGCATCAAGGGTGTGGTAGCAGACCTCAAATCAGCTGTTATCAAGGGAGACACCGTCTACTTCTTTAAAGTTGATGGTAAGATTTACAAGGTCAAGGCCTCTGTATCTGATGACCTTCCTTACCTTGAAAATGGTAAAACCTTTGAAGGTCAAGTAGGAAAAGACAATTATCTCAAGACTTTTAAAGTACAATAATACTCTTCGAAAATCTCTTCAAACTACGTCAGCTCTATCTGCAACCTCAAAACAGTGTTTTGAGTAGCCTGCGGCTAGCTTCCTAGTTTGCTCTTTGATTTTCATTGAGTATAAAAATAGGTTTCTTCATAAAGTATATGTTATAATAAGGTAAATTAAGACTAATGGAGGACAAACAAATGGGGGTTTATTTGATGGTTGCTTCAATGCTACTTGGCTTGTTCGCTTTGAAGATAGGTTTTTCTCAGTTCAAGGAGAAAAAAGATAAATTCTTATCTATCTTAACAAGCTTAGCCGGCACAGCCCTTGTTCTCGTGGCTATCTGGTTAGGATGGCCGAAATAAGCAAAGAAACCTCGGTCAAACCGAGGTTTTTCAGATGAATTTCTTGGTAGTAGCTAAAAAATATGCTACACTATCAATATGAAAATTTTAATCCCAACAGCAAAAGAAATGAACACAGACTTGCCGAGTATCGATGCAAATCCTTTAAGACCAGAAAGTCAGGCCGTGCTTGATTCCTTGACCCTCTATTCTGCTAGTCAACTGGAGAGTTTTTACAAGGTATCGGCTGAGAAAGCGGCGGAAGAATTTCAAAATATTCAGGCTTTGAAAAGGCAAACTGCTCAACACTATCCAGCCTTGAAACTATTTGATGGGCTTATGTATCGCCATATCAAGCGAGATAAATTGACAGAGGCAGAACAAGCCTATCTTGAAAATCATGTCTTCATTACCTCGGCTTTGTATGGCGTTGTTCCAGCCTTGTCACCTATGGCACCTCACCGTTTGGATTTTTTGATGAAATTAAAAGTCGCTGGTAAGACTTTGAAGAGCCATTGGAAGGCTGCCTATGATGAGGCCATGAATGGTGAAAATCTAATTTTCTCCCTCTTGTCGTCAGAGTTTGAGACCGTATTTTCTAAGGAAATCAGAGAAAAGATGGTGACCTTCAAATTCATGGAGGACAAGGGTGGTCAGCTGAAGATTCATTCAACAATTTCCAAGAAAGCGCGTGGGACCTTCCTAACAGCTCTGATAGAAAATCAAGTACAAACAGTGGAGGAGGCTCGTCGCTTAAGCTTTGCAGGATTTGTCTACCGAGAAGACTTGTCCCAACCACAGGAATTGGTTTTTGTAAAGGAAGTATAGAAGATAGAAGAAAAGAGTCGGGGACAAAAGTCTAACCTTAAATATAAAAAGCGAACAAGCTAGTCTTCTGAGTGTCAGAAAAGTAGTCTTGTTTGCTTTTATTATGTTAGTTACTTGATAGCATTAACCAAGTCTTGAGCTTGTTTTTCAAGTGAGTTTAGGACGGTTTCGTCAAGGACCAATTTTCCGTCTGCCCAGGCAGAGTCGTTAACATGTGCAGCAGTGAAATCGCCAACGATTTGTGTACGGATAAATGGCAAGAGGTCTTTGTATATAGCGAAAAGTTGATCGTGACCTGCATTGGCTACAGATGATACGGTGACAAACTTATCTTGAAGGGCAGAAGCGCCACGTGTATCAGACAAGTCAAGGGCACGAGATAGCCAATCAAGCAAGTTTTTCACTGTACCAGGGATAGAGAAGTTGTAGACTGGAGAGAAGATCCAGATGGCATCCGCAGCGAGAACCGCTTCACGAGCAGCCGCTACAGCTGGATGAGTTGGAACTTCCAAATCTTGGCTAAAGAGAGGAAGGGCTGAGTAATCAAGATAGCTAACTTCCGCTTTACCAGCAAGTGCTTTCTCAGCTTCAAGGGCCATTTGGTGGTTAAAAGAACCTTGACGTAGTGAACCGACGATAAATAATATTAGACTTCCTGCGAAACAAAATATGGTACAATAGTTCTATGAATTATGAAGCAAGCAAACAATTAACTGATGTACGATTTAAGCTCCTTGTTGGTGTTCAGCGCACTACTTTTGAAGAGATGTTAGCTGTGTTAAAAACAGCTTATCAACATAAACATGCAAAAGGTGGACGGACCCCTAAGTTAAGCTTAGAAGATCTCCTCATGGCTACTCTTCAATACATGCGAGAATACCGCACTTATGAACAAAT
>NZ_SPGF01000067.1 GCF_005844455.1 Streptococcus mitis
GCATCTTGAAATTTCACGAAAATACCTTTATTCCTGCTAAGCGTTCTAAACATCACCCCTTAACCCAAGAGGATAAGCAGTTGAATCGCGAGATAGCTAAAATGCGTATTGAAGTTGAGCACTTTAATGCCAAATTTAAAACCTTTCAAATCATGGCACAGCCCTATCGTAATCGTAGAAAACGGTTTGAATTAAGAGCTGAGTTGATTTGTGGCATCATCAACCACGAGATGATGTAGTTACCGAACAAGTCTATTTGTAATTTTCAAAAACTTCATCGTCTTTATAAGCTTCCATATATGTATATAAATTGATTACTTTTGACTTCATTTTCTCACCAACTTCTTCTATAAATTATAGATAATTAAACACTAGACTTCCTGCGAAACAAAAATATAAATATCTTACAATCATTTATTACTATCCTGCACCACAATAATCGGTTAATACAAATAAAATACTAATCTCCATAAAGTCAACACATCCTAGTTTATTAGCTTTTATACTTTAGGAAAGTAGTTGTATAAAATGTAAAGCTCTCCCAATAAATGCCATATCTAAGGAGAGTTACTGTATTTTTATAAACGTAAGCCAAGCATTTAGCTCATATATGTCTTAATTCTCCACATTTTATATATTCACTAAAAAGAGAAAACCCACAGATTATAAGCAGTTTTATTTTTAGAAAACTCTTCAATCATCAATTAATTTGATACACTGTTTTTTGGAATAATTTTGTAAAGTATGATACCTTCTGATTTCACAATGCAATAATAATTAATTTTTTCATGAATATTTCCTAACAATGAGCAATCTATGTAGCAACACGTGTCAGTTCAAATCTTTTAAGCGTTCTAAGTCAATAATTCTATCACATTGCTGAGCCTGATACATATTATGCGTCACCAAAATAATCGTTTTCCCGTACTCATCACGTAGCAGTTTCAGTAATTCAAAGGCTGTTTGAGCCATTTGTGGATCCAAGGAGCCAGTTGGCTCATCTGCTAGAATCAACTCTCCTGGCTTTAGAATAGCACGAGCGATAGCAATTCGCTGCTGTTCTCCACCTGATAACTCATTAATACGACTCTCCAAGAAAGATTCCATGTGAACTTTTGATAAAACTGTCTTTATTTTTTTATCTTTTTCTTCCTTAGTTAAATTAGTGTAATGAAGTGCTAGCATCAAATTATCACCAACACTTTCATTTGGAATCAGGGCATTAGATTGAAACAAGTAATTTAATACATTTCGACGGAGATGGGTTGCCTTTTTAGAGTTAACTTGTGGTAGAATCTCACCATCAATCGTGATTGTTCCCTCATCAACAGTTTCTAATAAGCCAATAAGGTTGAGTAACGTAGATTTTCCTGAACCGGATGGACCAATCAACGCAACAAATTCTCTATCCGAAATATCAAATGAAATATTCTCAATAACACGTTTTGTACCGTAATATTTCGATAACTGTCTGACTGAAATAGTTGGCATATTCTTACTCCTTAAATATATTTAAGATTTTCTGCTGTTCTTTCCGTAAAAGAAAACCATATAGAAGAACTGACTGCAAACATAGAGATAAAGCGGCGGACACTATACCCAATTTTGTTTTCAATAAGAAACTAATTAGTACCTCTATAATAGCAGAAACAATCACCAAAATCATAATTCCTTTATAACGTGCCCATAAACCAAATCCTAAGAAGTATTGCACTATTAACCGATCTTGATAAGTAATTCGATACATCAATACCAAAGCAATTAGTATTGAAGTTAAGCTAATCAATACAGCTAATATAAGGCTACCAAATAAATAAAAAGTATAACTCAACTCTTTCTGGCGTCCATCAATATATCGCCTAACTGGTGTAAATTGAATATCGTTATCCATAAGATCTGGAAAATGAGTCGTTATCTCTTCCTTCACACGAGTCAGAATATTCTGATTACGTATTTTGAGATAACCATTGAAACCCGAAACAACAAGATTCGCACTCTCCTTAAAATAAAGATTTTCAGGACTAGCTACAAAAATAATCGGCTCCTTACTAGTTACCCCTTGTTGTAAATTTGTGGACCAAAGGAAAATATCTTTAGTTGTGGAATAGCTTTTATAAATGAATTGACGATTTTGTGTAAATGGTGTCTCCACATCCCCATCATAGACTTTGACACTTTCTTCTAAATATGCTCGCATACGTTGCTGCTCCTCAGTTGTATAACTATCTGGAATCAGATACAATCTGCTACCACTTCGTATCTCATTTAATTCTTCTTCAGAAAACTGAAAACCTAGTTCAGTTAAATAATTATAAGAATAAACTAGATACCAAAATGGTTTACTAGGTAGATTCTGATAAGCAGTCACATTCGCCAAAAAATCTTGTCCGTAGTATTGACTATGAATTAAATAGACACCTTCATCATGACCTATTTTTGTATAAAGATGATACATACTTAATTCTAATGTATTACTCGTACCTGCCAGTGTTCCCAAGTCATCGCCTTCAGAAAAAGAATCAATTACTTGCATATTCTCAACACTTTTCCACGCCCTAGCAATATGGACATTATCCATAAAACGGTACAAAGGACCATCTAGGGAATAACTGGTAGCAATTAAGATACTGCTTAACGCAATGTAGGAACTAATACCTAAAATAGTCAATAGTCTACTTGGAAAACGTTTGTGAATAGCAGACAAAGCAGTCACTGAATAAACTATCAAACTAGGAATAATGAGAATAGTAGCTAAGGCCAACATTGAAAATACTATATGGCCCATGATAGGTATCAAAATATAGTATGAAACTTGGGACCAGCCTGTCAACCACCAAATGCCTACAGCTAATATAGGTGTGCTAAGAACCGATGGATAAATAATAGGTTTAAATAATGCTAACCAAAATTCATTTCGACTCCATCCCAGTAGGGTGAGACTACCAAATTTTTCATAGGCCTGAAGAACAATTACAAGCAATAATATTAACAGCGTTAACATTGTGAATAACAGCAAACCTATGAGAACAAAAGGAACTAGACCATAATCACGACGACTACCAAATTTTTCCTGTAGAAAATTTTCCTCTGATAAGTCTGTGGCACTCGCAAACTGTTTGATAAATTCACTTTTGTCTGTTTCTGATTCTAAACCATTTACATGATAGATTCCCGTTAAAGTATTGGTTTTTTGATAAACTTGCTCTAATCGATCAATAACAATCGGAACAGTAAATAAAGGCCTCGGTAGCTCATAAAGTGTATCATGAGACGCCTCAGCAATTCCTATCGTTTTCTTGCTATCCTCATGCTCTAGTAAGACTTTTAGCTGTGACTTAGTTAAAATATTTGAATGGTGATAGTTAAAATCAGAAAAAATAATCAGAATTTCCCATGGCATCTATATAATGTTTTTGTATACCATTGCCTTTAGAATCTTGAATGACTCGATGAGTCCAAACGGCTAAATCACTTCTCTCATTTAAATAATAAAACGCTTTTTCTTGCTGAATTGGACTTAGCTTTTGAAGGTACAGCGTTATAGTTCGATTATTCTGGTTGTAGTGCTGCCATGTTTCTTGATAAGATACACCTGTAAAAAAAATTGCTGTCAGAGCAAATAATATACTCTGAACAGCAACCAAAAACAGGGCTAGGTATTTTAATTTTCCTAGAAAAATGTTTTTGTTAGTCATAGGCTATTACCCTCGACAATTCCAGTAACATTGTGCAGTGTCGCCTCCGATAAACGCAATTGCAGAGGCCATTACTCCAGGATCTTTCCATCCAGAAGAAACACCATTCGCAGTTGCTGTATGCTCATAAACAGATGATTGAACATCTGAATAACTAAATACAGCTGCTGCACGACCATAGTCCCAATATACTGCACTACCTTTATAATATACAGTTGCTGCGGAAACCACTGAACTACCTATACCAAGTAGAGAGAGTCCAATCAGAGTAGTAGATGCAATTTTTTTCAATGTATTTTTCATGATTTTATCACCAACTAATTTCTAAAAGATTTTCATCTTTGTCTAAAATTAAAAGTATAAACCAGTTACTTATCATATAAAGCCTCTGAAATTCATATTATAATATCTGATGATAAAGTCTTGCTAAGAAATGCACTGTCCTTTACTATCATAACAGAATAAAGAAGTATCCTAGGCCAATTAAAAATCTCCGTTTTTATATCTGTTAGGTAAGTTGTAACTCATATCCTAGACTCCTTTCTTAATTAAACTATTCAAACCATTTTTACTTAGCAACAAACACAAGTCCTGAATCAAAGCCCTGATTTTTAGCAGGAAAGTGACTTATTACCGAGACGGTTAATATCAAAGACAACAAACTTATAGCTAATAAGATTTCTCTTTTCATAGCTTTTTTTACTTTTTATTTTATGCTTTAATAATAACATGATTTGAAAGCGTTGTCAACATTTTTATAGTAAAATAAACCAAAAAAATGAGGCTGGGACAAAAGTTTAACCTTAAATACAAAAAGCGAACAAAACGAGTTATCTGACATTCAGAATTCTGTTTTGTTCGCCTTTTTGTCTAATCTATCGATTTTAAAAAATTATAATAAAGAGTTCCTAAAATCAAAATCTTTTTGTCCCAGACTCCTAGACATAAACCAAGTCAGATTAAAGTTACAAATATAATGATAAGGCTTTCTTTTACTTTATACTACCATAAAACAAGGAATCTCTCAACAAAATTCATTATCAAACTACTACTCTAGGAGATTGACAGTCCAAATCTTTCAGAATAGAACACTCCTAACTATCGAATGTTCCGTTTTCATAAATATATATGCTATTCTGGGCCTAGAATCCCTATAAACTAAATGTTTTTGCACTATTCTAAACCATTGATTACCTTAAATTTTAATTTTTGAAGGATTCTAAAGCTAGAATAGTCCTATCACAATCAGTTTTGAATGATTCACAATTTAGAAACGCTATGATTCTACTCCTTTTACATTAAAAAGGAACTGCCCAAAGCAATCCCTTTCTGATTTTGAAATTATTTACTTAAAATTTGATAGTTGAGATAATCAATAGCCCACCTATAAAAAGAGTTATAGTAAAATTCCTTATTTATTGATTTCAAGCTCCGACAACTGTGTTTGAATAACTGACAGTTCTGCACCGGCCTGAAGAAGAGCAGCTGCAGTATAGGCACCTTCTACAATTGGAACCCTATTGATGACGATACTTTTATCACTGAAATCAGCCACCATTTCTAAGTTCATTTTAGCAGAACCTAGGTCAAAAAAAGCTAATAAAGTATCTGCTGGATTTTCGGAAACAACCCTATCTACTTGATCAAAACTCGTTCCAATTCCTCCATCTTCGGTTCCTCCTACATAAGTAATCGGAACATCTTTAGCTACTTCACCAATCAGTTCAACAACACCTTCTGCAATGTGTTTGGAATGTGAAACGATAACAAGACCAATACTTCCCATTAAACCACCCCAGTTTCTAAAAGAGCAGTAAAGAGTAATCCTGATGAGAATGATCCAGGATCAATATGTCCAAGAGAACGCTCTCCTACATAAGATGCCCTTCCTTTAGTTGCAAGTAAATCTTTGGTAGCATTCACTACCTTATCAATAGCCTCTTGAGTCAATTGACCAGCAGACAAGGCAGCAATAACAGGAGTCCAAACGTCAACCATTGTCTTTTCTCCAACTTCTGCTTTCCCACGTTTGACAATCATATCCAAACCACTTTGTAAAATTTCTTCTAATTTCGAATTAGAAGAAACCTTGGACATTCCCATAAAAGCAGAGCCATACAAGGGACCAGAAGCACCGCCGACCTTACTCAGTAGTTGCATTGAGACAAGCTTAAACACATCACTGCTGGTCTCAAATTGCTTTCCTTCTAAGTTTTCCATAACTGCAGCCATTCCACGCGCCATATTTCCACCGTGGTCTCCATCTCCTATAGGAGTGTCTAGCTCACTAAGGTAATCTTTCTGTTCTTGAATCTTTTCATTAAAAAGCTTCATCCATTCAAGAGCTTGTTCGGCATTCATTCGATATTTCCTCCTTGAGTTTTACCAAGCTGGTGTAGTAACAGGTGCATTTAAAGCATCCAACCACTCATCATCTGCCAATCGAATCAACGTTAATGACAAACCAGCCATATCGATTGAAGTCATGTAGTTTCCAATTTTCTTAAACGCCAACTCAACACCTTTTTCATGGAGCAATTTAGCTACATCATTTGCAAATACATATTGTTCCATAAGGGGTGTGCTTCCTAAACCATTAATGAGAAGGCCATAGCGTTCACCTGATTTAAGTTGGAAACCTTCAGATAATTTTTCAACCAACTCTGAGGCCAATTGTGCTGAAGGCTGCATTTTCTCTTTTTTATATCCTGGCTCACCGTGAATACCAACTCCATATTCAAATTCATTATCTTTTAAAACAAAACCTGGTTTCCCAACCTCAGGAACGGTTGCTCCAGACAAGGCAAGACCAATTGTTTTAATTTCTAACACAAGTTTATCTGCCAAATCCTTCATTTCAGCTAATGATTTACCAGAACGAGCTGCAGCACCCAAAATTTTATGGACTAAAATAGTACCCGCAACACCTCGACGACCTTGGGTATAGAGACTATTTTCAACAGCGATATCATCATCAACCACAACGCTTGCTACGTCAATACCTTCCATTTCAGCAAGTTCTTGTGCAATTTCAAAGTTCATGATATCCCCAGAATAGTTCTTGATAACCATAAAGACCCCAGCACCTTCATCAGCTGCCTTAATAGCCTCTAAAATTTGATCCGGAGTAGGTGAGGTAAAGACTGCTCCACAAATGGCAGCAGACAACATCCCATCTCCGACAAATCCAGCATGACTTGGTTCATGTCCTGAGCCTCCACCAGAAATGAGTCCAACTTTTCCTGTCTTTTCTGCCTTTCTAACGATAACATCAAAACCATCTAAACGTTCTACCAAATCATCATGCATGAATGACAACCCCTGTAACATTTCATCAACAACTTGTGTCGGTTCATTTATAATTTTTTTCATGAGAAACTCCTTTCGGCATTTACCTTTGTTTTCGCTTTCATTATATATTTTTTATTGCTGAATGATAAGGGACAGATTCTATTATTTGTCCCCTTTTAAACCCGTTTAAAACATTTTTTTGGTAAAATGAAGTAAGTAAAAGAAAGGTTTCCTATGGCATCATCACTCATTACAAAAAAACGAATTGCCAAGGCATTTAGAGACCTCTTAGCTACTAGAGAATTTGATAAAATCTCTATTGTAGATATCATGGAATCAGCTGGCATTCGTAGACAGACCTTTTATAATCACTTTCTTGACAAATATGAACTACTCGACTGGATATTTGAGAATGACTTAACCGAGTATATCACCAATAACTTGGACTTCATTTCGGGCCAAAAACTATTACAAGAATTATTTTTTTATTTCGAACAAGAGCGTGACTTTTATATTCAACTTTTTGATATTCAAGGGCAAAATAACTTCTATGACCAATTTATAAGTTACTGTCGCTTGCTTGTATCAAAAATTTTAAAAGAATATGGTCAGATTGATATCAATTCATCTGCTTATACTTGTTTTTTGTTAGACTATCATTCACATGCTCTAGCAGAAATCGTGAAGGCTTACGTCAATAAAAAAAGTCCAGTTCCCCAACCAGACTTTCTAATCATGACAATTATTGGAAAGAGACCACAATGACATTTATTTCAAATCATAAACAGAAAATTATTTCAAGTTACATTTCAGCAACTATCAGCAGTCATCCTGAATTAGAAAAACACCCTACTTTACCATTAGTCTATCAAAAAAATCGCAATCCTCATCAGGTTCCAATATTATCGGGTGGAGGTTCAGGTCACGAACCTGCTCATATTGGATATGTGGGAGAAGGAATGCTTACCGCTGCTATCTATGGCCAATTATTTACTCCTCCTACAAGAACTGAAATCTTAGAGTCCATTCGTTTTTTAAACAATGGTCAAGGTGTCTTCATCATTGTAAAAAATTTCGAAGCAGACATCAAAGAATTTAGTTCGGCCATTAACACTGCTAGACAAGAAGGAATTAAGGTCGGCTATAGTCTAGCACACGACGATATTTCTATTGAACCTCACAATAGATTTCAAATTAGAGGAAGAGGGCTTGCAGGGACAATCTTACTTCATAAAGTTCTAGGATATGCAGCTCAAAATGGTGCCAACATCGAGCAACTAACTGATTTAGGTCATGAGCTTGCTCCCGAAATCGCAACAATTGGCTTTGCAACGAAAGCTGCTAGTCTCCCCCAAGCCACCCTTCCACTATTTAACTTAGAGGAAGGAAATATTTCTTATGGTATTGGGATACATGGCGAAGAAGGCTATCGTATCGTCCCATTTCAATCATCGGAAATCCTTGCGAATGAAATTATAAGCAAATTAAGATTGCACTATCATTGGAAAAAGGGTGATCAATTTATATTGCTTGTAAATAATCTAGGCACTACTACCAATCTAGAAATGGGCATATTTATCAATGATCTCCTTCAACTCTTAGAAATTGAAGGAGTCACTATTACCTTTATAAAATCAGGAACATTTATGACCAGTCTAGATATGGCAGGTATATCCGTAACTCTTTGCCCTGTAAAAAATAAGCAATGGTTAGAAGCTCTCAATGCTTCAACGACAGCTTTTGCATGGTAATTTGCTTGTATAACTCAAAAGGGCTACATCACTTGATGGCCCTTTGCTTTTATCTTACGTTTAAAAGAACTGATTCTTGCCATTTCAAAAAGTCCATCTATACCTTACAATTCTTCCGATGAGCTTTGAGTTTTTTCAGAGCCCAATCATAGTGACTTGACGTGCTACTGACAAAGTAGAAACCTAGACTTGTCCCACCTGTCCACTTATAGATACCTTTAGTAAAGAGTTCGTCAGTGCTGAAGCCTTCTATCAACTCTAAAACCTCTCTATGTGATTGCGTCAAGAGTCTAGTTGCTTCTTCTAAGGAGGTTTTCTGGTGCTTCTTCCAAAAAGCGACATTCATTTGTCCATAAGTTTTCCAATTATAAGATTCAGGGAGAAAAGGTCTTTCGTGACCTTTTTGATTAGAATGTACCCAAGTCAAAAGTAACTGCTGCCATTCATAAAGATGGATCAAGACATCTCGTAGATTTTTATCCCTTTTCCAGTGAGCTTCTTTTTTCTTTGGGTCTCTTGAAAAATCAAATGGAGTCTGTAGCTCATCTTCACTTAGTTGGGAGATAAAACGGTTGAGCTTGTCATAGTTTTCCTTAGAGGCCAGCACTAGCTCCTCTTTTGTTTTTGGTCTAGGCACAGGAGTACTCCCTTCACATTGCTAGTTATTAGACTTCCTGCGAAACAAAATATGGTACAATAGTTCTATGAATTATGAAGCAAGCAAACAATTAACTGATGTACGATTTAAGCGCCTTGTTGGTGTTCAGCGCACTACTTTTGAAGAGATGTTAGCTGTGTTAAAACAGCTTATCAACGTAAACACGCAAAAGGTGGCCGAACCCCTAAGTTAAGCTTAGAAGATCTCCTCATGGCTACTCTTCAATACATGCGAGAATACCG
>NZ_SPGF01000068.1 GCF_005844455.1 Streptococcus mitis
AGCGTAAGTAGCGCAAGGTCATGATAAGTTGGTCTTCCATACTTAGACGGCGTGGGCGTCCTCCTTTTCGGTGTTGCTCTTGATAAGCGTCAGTGAGACAATCAAGCATCAGTTGAAACGTCGCTTTTTTAACACCTATCAACAATTTGAAATTCTCTGAGTTTAATTTTAAGGCTTTTTCGTATGTTGTTTCCATAGCTTTAGTATACCACTTTTGAGTTACCGAACAAGTCTATTAAAGTCTTAGTCTCGGTTTTCATATTTCTTAAAGAATAGCTAGGCTTATTTCAATTGATCTGTAATGTCTTTTGATAGCAACATTCCTAGATGATAAGTTTTATTGATGTAAGCAATGACATCATTGATGTTTTCAGTCGTTTGAATTTTCTCCTTGATGTCAGCCCTAAATGTTTCATCCTTCAAAAGTTGTTCTTGGTAGAGTCTTTGAAGTCTCTCCTTCTCGTACTTATTGAGCAGAAAAAGGAAAACCAAACTAATCACAACGAGGATATAAGCATATTGGCTCATAAGATATCTCCCTGTATGATAAAGAAGTAGTAGTGAGTAGATTGAAATAGTGAAGCGTCTAAGCCAATTAATAGATTCGGTTGCCCAATTTAGTGAGGCGTTTAGGCAAGTGTCTCTGGTTACGACGTAAAGAAACATAAATCGATAATTTTTATGTACCTTTACTAATGAAGCGCCTAGCCAAAGTCCGAATAGGATTTGGTCTTAGTTACTTAAACTGCTTTACAATCAAGTAATTAAAAGCTTACGACATGAGCCTAACCAAATCGATATTATTTGGTTAGGTGAATTAGTGAAGCAGTTAGCTAGTCCGCATATAAGCGGCTAGCGTCTAGCAATTAGGAGCTTTAGTTCCAATAACTTTAAGATTACGACGTTTTAGGACATAAATCGATCATATTTATGTCCTAAAACTAGTGAAGCGCCTAGCCAAAGTCCGAATAGGATTTGGCGTTAGTTACTTAGATTGCTTTGCAATCAAGTAACTTTGGCGATTTACATCTTATCCGGCGCTTCTACTCCGAGCAAGCGAAGGGCTTCTTTGAGAACGACTGCAGTTGCGTAGCTGAGAGCTAGACGGCTGTCGCGTTCTGGGCTTTCATCCAAGATACGTGTATGTGCATAGTACTTGTTGAAGGCTTGAGCCAGACTAATTGCAAATTTAGCAATGATAGAAGGTTCAAAGTTATCCGCTGCACGGTTGATAATACGTGGGAAGTCTTGGATGAGTTTAATGATTTCCCAGCTTTCAGTATCATTCAAGCTATAGTTACCAGCTGTTTCTGGTTTGAAATCTGCTTTACGCAAGATAGATTGGATACGAGCGTAGGCGTATTGAACGTAAGGTCCAGTTTCACCTTCGAAGGATACCATGGCCTCTAGGTCGAAGTCATATCCGTTTGTACGGTCAGTCTTGAGGTCATAGAACTTAATAGCTCCAACCCCAACAGCATGCGCTACTTGGTCCTTGTTTTCAAGTTCAGGATTTTTAGCTTCGATTTGGGCCTTGGCACGACTAACAGCCTCTGCAACTGTAGGCTCTAGCAAGATGACATTCCCTTTACGAGTAGAGAGTTTTTTCCCTTCTTTTGTAACCAAACCAAAAGGAACGTGAGTAATGTCTTCACTCCAGTCGTAGCCCATCTCTTGCAATACAGCTTTGAGTTGTTTAAAGTGGGCAGATTGCTCTTGACCAACGACGTAGATAGATTTGGCAAATTGGTATTCATTTTTACGGTAAAGAGCTGCAGCCAAGTCACGTGTGATATAGAGAGTAGCACCATCAGATTTCTTGATAAGGGCTGGATGTTCAATTCCATATTTCTCAAGATTCACAACTTGGGCACCTTCTGACTCAACAAGTAGTCCTTTTTCAGAAAGAATGTCTACAACTGCATCCATCTTATCATTGTAGAAAGCTTCCCCGTTATAGCTGTCAAAATCAACCTTCAATTCATTGTAAAGACGGTTAAATTCCACCAAACTTTCATCGCGGAACCATTGCCAGAGAGCGAGGGCTTCCTCGTCACCATTCTCCAGTTTGCGGAACCATTCGCGTGCTTCTTCATCCAAGCTAGGATCTTTTTCAGCTTCAGCATTGATTCGAACGTAGAGTTTAAGAAGTTCATCGATTGGATGCGCTTTAACGGCTTCTTCATTTCCCCATTTCTTGTAGGCAACGATCAACATTCCAAACTGTTTGCCCCAGTCTCCCAAATGGTTGACCTTGACCGTTTGATAGCCGATCTTTTGGAAAATATGTGACAAGCTATCTCCGATAACAGTTGAGCGTAGGTGACCGATAGAAAATGGTTTAGCGATATTGGGACTAGACATGTCGATCACAACATTTTCTTGTTTGCCAATATGTTGGTCAGCATAGTGTTCTTTTTCAGTGATAACCGCTTGCAATACTTGAGCAGAAATGGCCGATTTATCAAGGAAAAAGTTAACGTAAGGTCCTGTTGCGACAACTTTTTCAAAGGCTTGACTGTTAATCTTTTCAGACAGTTCAGCCGCAATCATTTGAGGGGCTTTACGTTCGACTTTTGCAAGAGAAAAAGCAGGGAAAGCGATGTCTCCCATTTCTGAGTTTTTAGGTGTTTCCAGTAAATTTAAAATAGCCTCTTGGTCCAGGCTATCAATGATGCTAGCCAACTCGCTAGCAATCAATTCTTTTGTATTCATTAAGAGCTCCTTTTTGGACTTTTCTACTATTTTATCACAATTTACAACATTTTTTGAGAAAGAAGAGAATTTTTTTGAATTATCTAGTTTTTTTGGTATAATATAGTTATAAAATAAATGTAAAATTTGTTATAAATATTCACTTAAGAGGATGATATGAGAAAAAGAGAACGGCATCAATTGATTAAAAAGATGATCACCGAAGAAAAACTTGGGACACAGAAAGAGATTCAAGATCGTTTAGAAGCTCGTAATGTCTATGTGACACAAACGACTTTGTCACGTGATTTGCGTGAAATCGGCTTGACCAAGGTTAAGAAAAATGATATGGTGTATTATGTACTAGCAAATGAGACAGATAAGATTGATTTAGTTGAGTTTTTGTCTCATCATTTAGAAGGAGTTGCAAGAGCTGAGTTTACCTTGGTACTTCATACCAAACTTGGGGAAGCTGCAGTCTTAGCAAACATTGTAGATGCAAACAAGGATGAATGGATTTTAGGAACAGTTGCTGGTGCCAATACCTTATTGGTCATTTGTCGAGACCAGCACGTTGCCAAACTCATGGAAGAGCGTTTGCTAGATTTGATGAAAGATAAGTAAGGTCTTGGGAGTTGCTCTCAAGACTTATTTTTGACAAGGAGAGACGGAAAATGGCGACAGAAAAGCTATCACCCGGCATGCAACAGTATGTGGATATTAAAAAGCAATATCCAGATGCTTTTTTGCTCTTTCGGATGGGTGATTTTTATGAATTGTTTTATGAGGATGCGGTCAATGCTGCGCAGATTCTGGAAATTTCCTTAACGAGTCGCAACAAGAATGCGGACAATCCGATTCCTATGGCGGGGGTTCCCTATCATTCTGCCCAACAGTATATCGATGTGTTGATTGAGCAGGGCTATAAGGTAGCCATTGCAGAGCAGATGGAAGATCCCAAACAAGCGGTTGGGGTTGTTAAACGAGAGGTGGTCCAGGTCATCACACCTGGAACGGTCGTCGATAGCACTAAGCCGGACAGTCAGAACAATTTCTTGGTTGCCCTAGACCGTGATGGCAGTCAGTTTGGCCTGGCTTATATGGACCTGGTGACCGGAGATTTTTATGTGACAGGTCTTTTGGATTTCACGCTGGTTTGTGGAGAAATCCGTAATCTCAAGGCTCGAGAAGTGGTGCTGGGTTATGACTTGTCTGAGGCAGAAGAACAGATTCTCAGCCGCCAGATGAATTTGGTGCTCTCTTATGAAAAAGAAAGTTTTGAGAACCTTCATTTACTGGATTCACGATTGGCAACTGTGGAGCAAGCGGCATCTAGTAAGCTCCTCCAGTATGTTCATCGAACCCAGATGCGGGAATTGAATCACCTCAAACCTGTTATCCGCTATGAAATCAAAGATTTTTTGCAGATGGATTATGCGACCAAGGTTAGTCTGGATTTGGTTGAGAATGCCCGTTCAGGTAAGAAGCAGGGCAGCCTTTTCTGGCTTTTAGATGAAACCAAAACAGCTATGGGCATGCGTCTCTTGCGTTCTTGGATTCATCGTCCTTTGATTGATAAGGAGCGAATCGTCCAACGTCAAGAGGTGGTGCAGGTCTTTCTTGACCACTTCTTTGAGCGCAGTGATTTGACAGATAGCCTCAAGGGTGTTTATGATATCGAACGCTTGGCTAGTCGGGTTTCTTTTGGCAAGACCAATCCCAAGGATCTTTTGCAATTGGCGACCACCTTATCCAGTGTACCACGGATTCGTGCGATTTTAGAAGGGATGGAGCAACCTGCTCTGGCTTATCTTATCGAACAATTGGATGGAATCCCTGAGTTGGAGAGCTTGATTAACGCTGCCATTGCCCCTGAAGCTCCTCATGTGATTACGGATGGGGGTATTATCCGGACGGGATTTGATGAGACTTTGGATAAATACCGCCGAGTGCTCAGAGAAGGGACTAGCTGGATTGCTGAGATTGAGGCTAAGGAGCGAGAAAACTCTGGCATCAGCACGCTTAAGATTGATTACAATAAAAAGGATGGCTACTATTTCCATGTGACCAATTCGCAACTGGGGAATGTGCCAGCCCACTTTTTCCGCAAGGCAACGCTGAAAAACTCGGAACGCTTTGGAACCGAAGAATTAGCCCGTATCGAGGGAGATATGCTGGAGGCGCGTGAGAAGTCAGCTAATCTAGAATACGAAATTTTTATGCGTATTCGTGAAGAGGTCAGCAAGTACATCCAGCGTTTGCAGGCTCTAGCCCAAGGAATTGCGACAGTTGATGTCTTGCAAAGTCTGGCAGTTGTAGCTGAAACCCAGCATTTGATTCGACCAGAGTTCGGAGACGATTCACAGATCGATATCCAGAAAGGGCGCCATGCTGTCGTTGAAAAGGTTATGGGGGCTCAGACCTATATTCCCAATACGATTCAGATGGCAGAAGATACCAGTATTCAATTGATTACAGGGCCAAACATGAGTGGGAAGTCAACCTACATGCGTCAGTTAGCCATGACGGCGGTTATGGCCCAGCTAGGCTCTTATGTGCCAGCAGAAAGTGCCCATTTACCGATTTTTGATGCTATCTTTACCCGTATCGGAGCAGCAGATGATTTGGTTTCAGGTCAATCAACCTTTATGGTGGAGATGATGGAGGCCAACAATGCCATTTCTCATGCGACTAAGAATTCTTTGATTCTCTTTGATGAGTTAGGGCGGGGAACTGCAACTTACGATGGGATGGCTTTAGCTCAGTCCATCATCGAATACATTCATGAGCACATCGGAGCCAAGACCCTCTTTGCGACCCACTACCATGAGCTGACCAGTCTGGAGTCCAGCTTGGAGCATTTGGTCAATGTTCACGTGGCAACCTTGGAGCAGGATGGGCAGGTCACCTTTCTTCATAAGATTGAACCAGGGCCAGCTGACAAATCCTACGGTATTCATGTGGCCAAGATTGCTGGTTTGCCAGCAGACCTTCTAGCAAGGGCGGATAAGATTTTGACCCAACTGGAGAGTCAGGGCACAGAGAGTCCGGCTCCCATGAGACAAACGAGTGCTGTTACTGAACAGATGTCACTTTTTGATGCGTCAGAAGACCATCCTATCCTAGCAGAAATAGCTAAACTGGATGTTTACAACATGACACCCATGCAGGCTATGAATGTCTTGGTCGAGTTAAAACAAAAACTATAAAGCCAAGAATGACTAGTCATTCTAGCTGTATCAAGGAGACTTCTTTGACAAGTTCCCACTTTTTTGCTAGAATAACATCACACAAACAGAATGAAAAGGAGCTGACGCATTGTCGCTCCCTTTTGTCTATTTTTTAGGGAGAAAGTATGCTGATTCAGAAAGTAAAAACCTACAAGTGGCAGGCACTGGCCTCGCTTCTGATGACAGGCTTGATGGTTGCTAGTTCACTTTTGCAGCCGCGTTATCTGCAGGAAGTGTTAGACGCCCTCCTTGCTGGGAAATATGAAGCCATTTATAGTATCGGGGCTTGGTTGATTGGTGTGGCCTTGGTCGGTCTGGTTGCTGGTGGTCTCAATGTTGTCCTTGCAGCCTATATTGCCCAAGGAGTTTCATCCGACCTTCGGGAGGATGCCTTCCGCAAAATCCAAACCTTTTCTTATGCCAATATTGAACAGTTTAATGCGGGAAATTTAGTCGTTCGCATGACAAACGATATCAACCAGATTCAGAGCGTCGTCATGATGACCTTCCAAATTCTTTTCAGACTTCCCCTCTTGTTCGTCGGTTCGTTTATCTTGGCGGTTCAAACCTTACCATCTCTGTGGTGGGTGATTGTTCTCATGGTGGTCTTGATTTTTGGTTTGACTGCTGTCATGATGGGGATGATGGGGCCACGTTTTGCCAAATTTCAAACCCTTCTTGAGCGCATCAATGCTATCGCTAAGGAAAATCTGCGCGGTGTTCGTGTGGTCAAGTCCTTTGTCCAAGAAAAAGAGCAGTTTGCGAAGTTTACAGAGGTCTCAGACGAGCTTCTCGGTCAAAACCTTTATATCGGCTATGCCTTTTCAGTGATTGAACCCTTTATGATGTTGGTTGGTTACGGAGCAGTCTTCCTCTCTATTTGGCTGGTTGCGGGGATGGTTCAGTCGGATCCATCTGTTGTTGGTTCCATTGCTTCCTTTGTCAATTACCTTAGCCAGATTATCTTTACTATTGTTATGGTTGGATTTTTAGGAAATTCTGTCAGTCGTGCCATGATTTCCATGCGTCGTATTCGAGAAATTCTTGACGCAGAGCCAGCCATGACCTTCAAGGATGTCCCAGATGAAAAGTTGGATGGAAGTCTTAGCTTTGAAAATGTAACCTTTACTTATCCAATGGACAAGGAACCGATGCTGAAAGATGTGAGCTTTACCATCGATTCTGGTCAAATGGTTGGTGTCGTTGGAGCGACTGGTGCAGGGAAGTCAACTTTGGCTCAATTGATTCCACGTCTCTTTGATCCGCAGGAAGGGGCTATCAAAATCGGAGGCAAGGATATTCGAGAAGTGAGTGAAGGAACCCTGCGTAAAACTGTTTCTATCGTTCTCCAACGTGCCATTCTCTTTAGTGGAACGATTGCAGATAATCTAAGACAGGGTAAGGGAGATGCCACTCTATTTGAAATGGAGCGCGCAACCAATATTGCTCAGGCTAGCGAATTCATTCATCGTATGGAGAAAACCTTTGGAAGTCCAGTTGAGGAACGGGGAACCAACTTCTCTGGTGGGCAAAAGCAACGGATGTCGATTGCTCGTGGGATTATTAGTAATCCACGTATTCTGATTTTTGACGATTCGACCTCAGCCTTGGATGCTAAGTCAGAGCGCCTTGTTCAAGAAGCCTTGAATAAGGACTTGAAGGGGACGACAACTATTATCATCGCGCAAAAGATTAGCTCGGTTGTCCATGCAGACAAAATCTTGGTTCTGGATCAAGGACAATTGATTGGTCAAGGTACGCATGCAGACTTGGTTGCCAACAATGCAGTTTACCGTGAAATCTACGAAACACAGAAAGGAAAGGAGGAGTAAAATGAAGGCAGTTCAATTTTTTTGGAATTATTTTAAAGTCTATAAGCTATCATTTGTAGTTGTTATCCTGATGATTGTTCTGGCAACTCTTGCCCAAGCACTCTTTCCGATCTTTTCTGGACAAGCGGTAACAAAGCTAGCCTATTTAGTTCAAGCTTATCAAGATGGCAATCCAGAACTTGTTTGGCAAAGCCTATCAGGAATCATGGTCAATCTCGGACTGCTGGTTTCGGTTCTCTTTATCTCTAGTGTCATATACATGTGTCTCATGACGCGCGTGATTGCAGAGTCGACAAACGAGATGCGCAAAGGCCTCTTCAGTAAGCTTGCTCGCTTGACGGTTTCTTTCTTTGACCGCCGACAAGATGGCGATATCTTGTCTCGTTTTACCAGTGATTTGGATAATATCCTTCAAGCCTTTAACGAAAGCTTGATTCAGGTCATGAGCAATATTGTTTTATATATCGGTCTGATTCTTGTTATGTTTTTGAGAAATGTAACTCTGGCCTTCATCACCATCGCCAGCACACCAGTGGCCTTTCTTATGTTGATTTTCATCGTGAAAATGGCTCGCAAATACACCAACCTCCAACAAAAAGAGGTAGGGAAACTCAACGCCTATATGGATGAGAGTATCTCAGGTCAGAAAGCTGTCATTGTGCAAGGAATTCAAGAGGATATGATGGCAGGATTTCTTGAGCAAAATGAGCGCGTGCGCGAGGCAACCTTTAAAGGAAGAATGTTCTCAGGAATTCTGTTCCCTGTCATGAATGGGATGAGCCTTGTTAATACAGCCATCGTCATCTTTGCTGGTTCAGCTGTACTTTTGAATGATAAGTCTATTGAAACAAGTACATCCCTAGGTTTGATTGTTATGTTTGCGCAATTTTCACAGCAGTACTACCAGCCTATTATCCAAGTTGCAGCTAGTTGGGGAAGCCTTCAGTTAGCCTTTACAGGTGCTGAACGGATTCAGGAAATGTTTGACGCAGAGGAAGAAATTCGACCTGAAAAGGCTCCAATCTTCACTAAGTTGCAAGAAGGTGTTGAAATTAGTCATATTGATTTTTCATACTTGCCTGACAAGCCGATTTTGAAAGATGTCAGCATTTCCGCTCCGAAAGGCCAGATGACAGCAGTTGTTGGTCCGACTGGGTCAGGGAAAACGACTATTATGAACCTCATCAATCGCTTTTATGATGTTGATGCTGGTGGGATTTATTTTGATGGGAAAGATATTCGTGACTATGACTTGGATAGTCTTAGAAGCAAGGTGGGAATTGTTTTGCAGGATTCGGTCTTATTTAGCGGAACCATTCGAGACAATATCCGTTTCGGTGTGCTAGATGCTAGTCAAGAAATGGTTGAGGCAGCAGCCAAGGCAACCCACATTCACGACTATATCGAAAGCTTACCTGATAAGTACGATACTCTTATAGATGATGATCAGAGCATCTTTTCAACAGGACAGAAACAATTGATTTCCATCGCTCGAACCCTGATGACAGATCCAGAAGTCCTCATTCTCGATGAAGCCACTTCGAACGTAGATACGGTGACAGAAAGCAAGATTCAGCATGCCATAGAGGCGGTTGTAGCAGGCAGAACTAGTTTCGTCATTGCTCACCGTTTGAAGACCATCCTCAATGCAGACCAGATTATTGTCCTTAAAGATGGAGAAGTCATTGAACGTGGTAACCACCATGAACTCTTGAAGTTAGGTGGATTTTACTCCGAACTCTATCACAATCAATTTGTTTTTGAATAAGAAAAAAGTTGTCCTATGTGGGCAATGTCATTAAGTTAGTGATCTAACTACTTGAATAGGAGGTGTGATTGAGGTCATCAAAGTGATTCTCTATCACA
>NZ_SPGF01000069.1 GCF_005844455.1 Streptococcus mitis
GCATCTTGAAATTTCACGAAAATACCTTTATTCCTGCTAAGCGTTCTAAACATCACCCCTTAACCCAAGAGGATAAGTAGTTGAATCGCGAGATAGCTAAAATGCGTATTGGAGTTGAGCACTTTAATGCCAAATTTAAAACCTTTCAAATCATGGCACAGCCTTATCGTAATCGTAGAAAACGATTTGAATTAAGAGCTGAGTTGATTTGTGGCATCATCAACCACGAGATAATGTAGTTACCGAACAAGTCTAGTCTTGATACTGGTAATTACGATGAGTTTGGAAATCCTTCTCCTGAGGGTAAATAAAAACCTCATTCCCATTAAGGGAACATGCATGGATTTCAGGTGTAGCCAAATAGTCCCTTGCCTGAATAGGATAAAAATAATAGGTCTGTCCATCACGTTCCGCAGTAAAAATTGCAGAATGATTTAGGTAATCCAAAAAATCATCCTCATCTTTAAAGAGTCTAGCATTGACACCAATGTTCTCTGGATAAATACCATGCATGGATTCTTCCCAAAAAATATCCCTGGAAATCTTGGTATCCCAATCTGCCCCCGAAAATTCAGAGTTTGCAAACAAATAGGCTTTAGCTGCTTCAATTTGCGTAAAAACATTGATAACACGCAGGTAGTTGGACCTTGAAACGTCCAGTTGAACCTGACTCCCACAGATAAAGGCTCCATACTCAGGAAAATGATGTAAATCTGATTTAGTAATATTTCTACTCAGATTCAAATAATCCATCAACATCTGATAGCGGGGATAAGCCACTGGTTGATTCTCGTTCTCCTCCCAGTATGGATGGATACCAGAACCAACAATAGCATGATTTGATTCGCCTAATTTTCTCTGAATTACATCCATATAATTATTAAAACGATTTTCAACCTCTTGTATCGTTTCAGCCTTACCAAATGCAAACTCAATCGTAGTATAAGCAACCTCGAATAAGATCGTATCTTGGCTGACTGGATCAAGTAACTGAATTGGATTTCCAAAATTATCCACTTTTTCGATGGTAAAGCCCAGTACTGATGGTAAATATCGCAACAGCTCCCTAACAACCTCGATATCCGTAGCATTGCCCTCTAAATTCACAATAGGATACTCCAGCTCAATTCCCACAAATAAATCAGGCTTCTTTTCTAAGTAACATTTCTTTAGTAATTCAACAGGCGAGACATTAATCACCAAACTCTTTCATAATCAAAATAAATTGTGAATAAGTAATATTATAGCAAAAATCTAAGCAAAAAAGATTGGAATGGCACTCAAAAAAGAAAGGACGAATTTCGTCCTTTCTCGATCTTAGCTTTTCTTCAACCCACTACAGTTTATAAAGAGCCGAATTCTGAATGTCAGATAACTCGTTTTGTTTGCTTTTTATATTTAAGGTTAGACTTTTGTCTCAGTCTCTTCATCTTCTGTATAGTCAGCGTTGACTTCTACACTACTATAAAATATACTGTAGCACTTTTCAACTACCCTTTTGTACCACCCTTGGTTAATCCAGATACAAAGTTCTTTTGTAGGAAGAAGAATAGGATGGAAATAGGGACAGCAATTAGGATAGCTCCAGCTGCAAAGAGAGTTATTTTTTGATTTTTAGCATCAATAATAAACGTTTGAAGCCCGACGGCTACTGTGTAATTTTCTTGTGAACGAAGTAAGAATTTTGCCAGTATGAAATCACCAAATGGTCCCATAAATGCCCATAAGGCCTGTACGGCAATCATAGGTTTTACCAGTGGGAGGACGATTTGGTAGAAGGTCTTGAAATGCCCAGCTCCGTCCAGTTTGGCAGATTCATCAAGATCATAAGGGACAGTGTCAAAATACCCTTTCATGAGCCAAGCATTCATCGGAATACCACCGCCTACGTAAATCAGAATTAGGAACCAGTAATGATTAAGGGCATTGAAGAGCCATGCCATAACGAAGTAAGCAGTCAAAGCAGCCATGGTAGGAACCATTTGAATAACCAAGAAGAACAGCAAACTTTTCTTACGGCCGACAAAGTTATATCTACTGTAGGCATAACCTGTTAATGTAATAACAGTTACTTGAATGAGCATCGTGAAGAAGGCAACAATCAAAGTGTTCATATACCAACGACCATATAGAGTTTCTGTAAACAGTCTTCGGAAATTCTCTACCGTCCAGTCACCATCCAGAGTGAAAGTGAAGGAAGTGATATTACTTGGTCGAAAGGCTGAACTAACAGTTACTAAAATTGGAAACAGGATAATAATTGCCAATAGAACAAGATAAGCGTAGGTAAAGAATTGAGTGAGAAATCGATTACGCTTTAGGGAACTTTTTTGAAACTTTCCTGTCATTTATCGGTCCTCCATATCAAATGCATTGAATTTTTTAAAGGTGATGAGGGATACAGAGATGACAATCAGTGAAATAATCAAGGTGACAGCAGACGCCATTGAAAATTGAGGTGAAGTCTGAGTAGTCAACTTGTAAATCCAAGAAATCAAAATATCTGTAGAACCTGCACCGCCACCAACGCTACCAGGTCCACCGTTATTAAAGAGGTAGATGATAGAGAAGTTGTTAAAGTTGAAAGTATATTGTGAAATAAAGGTTGGAGCGGCTACAACTAAAATCATTGGAAGTGTAATTTTCCAGAATTTTTGCCAAGCGCTAGCACCATCAATAATAGCTGCTTCATATAAATCAGATGGAATTGATTGTAGTATACCAGATACCAAAATATAGATATAAGGGAAACCAAGCCACCCCTGCACCATTACAACAGCTATTTTTGTCCAAGTAGGATCTGTTTTCCAAGGAACAATCCCAAAGTCAAGGAATGGTAATATTTTCTCAATGAAAGGTAAAACTTGCACATTCATTGCACCAATAGAGTCATTGAAAAAGTTTCCAAAACTCATAATAGAAATAAAGGCAGGCACAGCCCAAGGTAGGAGGAAAATAACCCCGAAGATACGTTTGAACTTGATGAATGGCTGATTTGCAATGATAGCAGTAACTACACCTAATACAATTTGTAAGGTAGAAGCTGTCAACGTCCAAATAAATGTCCAAGATAAAACAGATGAGAAGGCACTACGGAAGGTGCTTAGCCCGACCATATTCACAAAATTTTCGAAGCCAACCCAATCCAGTAATTTTTGTGGAGGGATATGTCTAAAGTCGTAGTTTGTAAAAGCGATAAAGACTGTAACCAATACAGGAAAGACAATAGCAAATGTCATGGCTAAGTAAGCAGGAATTGTCAATAAATAAGGGAAACTGTTCTCGTAAATTGTTTGCAGAGTTTCCTTGGCTGTCATAGGAACTTTCATTCCTTGATTGAGCATTTCAGCGGTCTTTTTTGCATCCCTCATACAAATAATATGGACGATAATCATTACGAGGAAGAGAATCAGCTGCATTGCGCCCTTGATTAATAGGAATAGGGAGTGATCAATGACAGGTGTATCCCCGAGAGTGATTAATCCTTGGATAGCAGGGATACCAAAGGTAACTATTTCAATTAATTCAAGAAAGAAGACAGTAAGGAGGAAAGCTCCCTTCGCCTTCTGTTTGTTATAGAATTGCCCCAGTCCTAGAATGAGGGAAAGCCACATGGCTACCCGAGGGTTATGTTGTTTTTGTTCCATCGCGTCTCCTTTCTGAAACTACGTATTTATTCTTTTAATGTAACGGTGGTAGCCTTATCTTCTGTTTTAAAGCTGTTGTAATCGCTTTTCCATGCAACATTGCCATTGCTATCTTTCTTGACAAATTGATATTGAATATCTGTGTTGCTTGGAAGGCTAACATCGTAGAACCAGTTAGGGTAACTCGCTATTGATTGTGTTTGGTTAAAGAGAGGCCCAATTGCTTTATTGACATCCCCACCACCTAATTCAGGAACATTTCCGACTAGATATAGCTGTTCTCCCCATGATGTTGATAAGTTATTGATTTTCAAACGTACAGGAACTTGTTTGCCAGACAACACTTCAAAGTTTGCGAAAGCGTTGCTGTGTGCACCTTCACTAATTGTTGCTGAAATAGCATAAGAACCGGCGGTTAGTTGAGGAACTTTCACTTTGATTAAAGTATTGTTCCACTCAAGCACTTGTGCGTTCGTATCGTTGAAGGATACAGTTCCAGCTTGTGTACCAAAACCTTGTCCTGTTAATACGATTGTGTTGCCAGGTAAGCCCATTGAGGTGTCTACATCGGCTAAGTTTAATTCTTGCCCTTTACCCTCAAAGGTCCAGACAGCAACTTCACCAGGAGATAATTCAAAGTCTTGAACAGTTCCAGATGAAGAAACGACTAATTCGGAACCGCCTAGGATGCCATCCAATTTATCTGAGTATTTTCCATCTGGTAAATCCGTATGTGCGCCTGTAATTTGGTAAGAACGAGATTGGTTTTTATTAACAGCAACCAACGCAACATGGTCACCGAATTTTCTCTCGAAAACAAGGACATCTTGGTTAATCCAACGTTCTTGCGTATTTCCGTAAGCCAGACCTTGATTGCTCTTGCGGAGTGGTGCTAACTTGCTGATGACTTGGTAAGCTACCGAATTTTGATCAAAGCTAGTCATGTCTCCGCGATTAGCTGGGTCATCCTCACCTTGTGCGTACTGCTCACTACCGTAGTAAAGATTTGGAACGCCTCTTGAGGTCAGCAAGAGAGCATAAGCCTGATGTACAGCTGTTTGATTCCCGTTAACTATAGTTGAAAAACGCTTCATATCGTGATTATCAATGAAGGTAACTTGGTCACTGACTTCTTCGTAATCGTTCTCTGTTGCTTTTAAGACGTTGTAGAAATCTGTCATTGAGGCTGAAAGATTAGTATACAGATTTCGAACGGCATTTGCAAATCGGAAGTCAAGTAGACTCATACCACTAGTATTAGCAAACTGTGACATTGCTGGATCATTGTCAGTTCCTCCGACAAACCATTCACCAAAAGCAAACACATTATGCTTTTCATAGATGCTACTCAACCAGTTTTTCTGCCAACCAAGAGACATATGTTTAACAGCATCTACTCGAATACCATCTACTCCCATGTCTAACCACAATTGAATAGCATCCTTCATATAGTTATCAACTGTTGGATTGAGATTATTCAAGTCTGCGAGACCATAGAGGCTGTGATAAATGCCATTCTCTAAATCAGGTTTGTCTGACCAAGATTCATGATTGAAGATATTTTCGCTGTCGCTACTAAATTTCCCAATTAATTGTCCATCTCGGTAAAGAGCTCCATCTTCTGGAAATGTGAACCCTTGATATTCAGCAGTTGATGTGTGGTTAGGTGCAAAATCGATGACAATTTTGATACCATTTTGATGTGCTACGGTCACTAATTCTTTGAAATCTTCCATGCTACCAAAGTGTTGGTTTGTACGAAAAAAATCTTTAGCCCAATAACCATGATAAGCAGCACTTTTTGAAGATGGGTCAATAACTTCAATATTTTCTACAGGTGAAGAAATCCAGATTGCTGAAATTCCCATTTTGGTCAAATAGCCATCTTTAATTTTTGAGATAATTCCCTGCCAGTCGCCTCCGTGATATTTACGAGGGTCAGCCTTATCGAATAACTCTCCTTGTGCATTGTTACTAGTATCGCCATCAGCAAATCGGTCTGTGACAATTTGGTAGATAGAATCAGTTGAGAAGTCTGCTTTATTTGTGACGGCATTTGCTTCATCAGCTTGTACAGTACTAAAGAGAGTGGATAGTGCAATAGTTGCTAGAGCAGAAATGATGTATCTCTTATTTTTTTTCATAGTTGTTTTCTCCTAGAGAGATGATGAGTGTATTAAGAAACCATTTTTCTTTAATTTATTATTAGAGAAACCATTTTCTACAATCACATTTTCTGCATATACCCCGACCTCCTCTTCCTCTCCATTGTTTATGAGTAGTTCTAAGGTGTGCTCCTTAGAAGTCCGTTTTAGCGACAGGATATTGCTGTTAGCAGTGATTGCTATGTCTCCAATTTGGATAAGGCTATTTTGTTTTAAGGTGATAATCTGCTTCATTTTTGATAACAGTTCGCGGTTCCAACTGGTTTCATCCCAATTAAAACCTCTACGGCAGTCAGGGTCATAGCCCCCTTCCATTCCTAATTCAGTACCGTAATAGAGGCAGGGGATGCCTGTAAAAGTAAAAAGAAGAGCGGTAGCAGCCAACAGTTTATCAACTGATTTGTTAACTTGTGTGAAGAAGCGGTGTGTATCATGTGAATCTAAGAGATTGAGATTCATACGATTGACCGCATCAGTATTTCTCATGAGAATGTGATTTAGTCGTTCCGCCATACCTTGAGAGGATAAGTTGTTGTTTGCAAAATAATCTAGGCAAGCTTTGGTGAATGCATAATTCATAATGCTATCATATTGGTCACCTTGTAGATACGGGTACGCATCATGCCAGTTTTCACCAATAATAATGAGATTTGGATTAATTGCTTTGACAGTTTTTCTAAATTGTTTCCAAAAATCGTGTGAGACTTCATCCGATACATCTAGGCGCCATCCATCTAATTGGAATTCTTGTGTCCAATAGCGCGTGATTGCTAGTAGGTAATCTTGGACTTCAGGGTTAGAAGTGTTCAATTTAGGCATTTGTGCCACTGCTCCAAAGGTTTCATAATTGAGATTCTCTTGATCTATGTGGTCGCCGTGAATCATGAACCAATCAAAATAGACAGATTTCCTCCCTTTAGAAAGGACGTCCTGAAACTCTGGGAGTAAGTCACTACTATGGTTGAAGACAGCATCTAAAACAATTTTCATATCTAGGGCATGCAAGTCGTCAATCAGTTGTCTCAAACTGAATTTGCTACCAAAATGTTTGTCTACACTATAGTAATCGTTGATATCATATTTATGATTACTGTTGGATTGGAAGATAGGAGTCAAATAAATTGTATTAACCCCTAATTCTTTGAGGTAAGATAATTTTTGGCGAATCCCTTCCAAATCCCCCCCAGCCAAACTAGTTGGCAATGGTTTAGCTGTCCAGGCCATGTTGATGTATGTATCGTCTTTCTCCATATCGCCACGGAAAAAGCGGTCAACAAAGATTTGATAAAAGACGGCACCATCTGCCCAATCAACTACCCGATGGACATCGACTGGATTGATGTAAGGCATTTGGAAAAAGTCATAAAAGGCATAATCAAAGTCATAGGTCTCTGTGATCCCACTTTCGCTAAAATAGTAGATTTTTCCATCCTCTTCAAACTTAAACACATAAGCTAAACGCAAATCTCTCAAGGTTAATTTCACTTCATAATAGGCATGGAGATGATCTATGTATTTGAGTGTCAGTTTTTTTTCTTCTTGTTCAAGATGGTAACGGTATTTGTTGCCATAAACGAGAGAAAAACGAAGATGTTTGTCTTCTTTAGCGACTCGTAAACGAATGACTACTTCGTTGTCGGAAGTGGCAAAACAATATCTAGAGTCTGGAATATGCAAAAATCCTGCTTTGTTCATAGTAGCCTTTCTTTTGGAACTGTTCAATCTTTTCTCTCCTAACTAAGGTAGTTTAGCAAAGAGAAAAAGCTGAACAAAAATATATCTGAATCAGCTTTTTGTTGGTAATACAGAACACTTGACTAGTGCGATGTCTTTACGAACTTATTCGGCGTATTTTTGTTCAATCGTTTCTTTAATAGCCTTTATTGCTTCCTTAGCAGCGTCTTTAGCAGCTTTCTGACCTGAAGCTACATCAAAGAACATTGTAGCTGCAGGGTTCCAAACTTCCGCCATTTCAGGAATGTTTGGCATTGGCTGAGCATCAGCAAATTGTGCGATAACAGCTGAAGTCAACTCATTTCCTTTTTCTGAAGCATAAGTGCGAGCAAGTGTGTTTGCTGGAATTTCTTGAGTATTGTCGTAGAAGGCTTTTTGATTGTCTTTGTTTGTTACGTAATCAAGGAATTTTTGAGCAACTTCCATGTTTTTGCTGTAGTTTGAAACAACCCAAGCTTTGCCACCACCGAAGGCTTTGTATTTACCGTTGTTTGGAAGTGTTGGAATAGTTGCTACACCATAATTGACCCCTGCTTCTTTCAATGAAGCAGCTGCCCAAGGTCCGTCAATAATAGCAGCTGTTTTGCCTTTTGTAAATTGTTCAGTAATAAAATCCCCTGCCTTGGTAGGATCTTGCATACCTTGAGGCCACACATCATACCAAGTTTTAGCGTATTCAAGTCCTTTGATAGCACCATCGTTGCCAAGACCGACATCTTTAGGATCTGTACCATCTTTACCAAAGACATATCCATCATAACCGGCTAGCAATCCGTATGCAAAGTAGAAGTCAGTCCACTTTGCAAGGAAACCAGTTGCTTTACCGTCTTCACCTGCAAATGCATATTTTGAATCTTTTTGAAGAGTTTCTAACTCAGAAAATGTTTTGGGCGCTGCAGAAATCAAGTCCTTGTTATAGTAGAGAACAAGCGTCTCAATAACAGCAGGAGCTCCGTATACTTTACCGCCTAAAGTTACCAAATTTTGAGTTGTTTTATCAAACTGTTCTTTGTTGCCGAGTGATACTTCAGCAATTTGTCCATCTTTACCAAGTCCCCCAACGCGGTCGTAAGGAGCAATAAAGACATCCGGAGCTGCACCAGTTGGTCCATCAGTAGACAATTTGTCTAGAGTATCAATCATACCTTCTTCTTTTACGTTGATGGTTACACCATTGTCTTTTTCAAATTTTTCTTTGATACTCTTGATGTACTCAACGTATCCTTTGTCAACAGAAACTGTCAGAGTCTTAGAATCTGACTCAGCTTTTTTATTAGAAGAACTACCACATGCAGCAAGAGTTGCTACAGAAGCAAGAGATAGAGTGCCGACAGCTAATTTTTTCCAATTCATAATAATTGGACCTCCTATTATTATTAGAAATGCTTGAGCGGTAGCGCAAACATTTTCTTTAGATGACAATAGTATATCACAAGGAGAAAACGTTTGCAAGTGTTTTCTGATATTTTTGAAAATATTTTTTATAGCTACTGTCTTTGAAAGTTCTATAATGAGGTTAGCCACCCAGCCCTCCTAAAAATTAGATGGTTCAACTGGCTTATAGCTAGTACTCGATTTCATTTGATAAGAGGCTTGATGCTGTTAGGCTGGTGAGCCAAGGCTAAGACTAGCCTTGGTTTAGCTAACGAAACAGCTTCAAGGGTTCCTCTTGCCAAATGAAAGCTCTTCTAGGCATAAGAAAACACCTCTGTGTTATACTTGTTGTTTAACCGCAAACACAAGAAAGGTACAGAGATGCAAGA
>NZ_SPGF01000006.1 GCF_005844455.1 Streptococcus mitis
CTGTTCATCTTGTTTGACGAACTCAACTTTTTGACCAATAATACTCTGAATACTCTTATTCAAGTGAGCTTTTATTTGTTTTATCATGGGAAATCCCTCCTTAACTATAAGTTTATCACATAAAAAAGAAACCCAAATACAGAATTGTATTTGAATTTCTTAACTTAATGACATTGCACCTGCAGTTGCTTTTATCATTCTTCTTAATAACGTGTTGGTCCTGCACTTGCGCTTCGGATGTTCAAGTGTTTCTTGAGATAGAAGCGAAGGGCGAGAAGGGCTGCTCCGATAATAGCTAGTGGCAATGGAGCAAGTACTGGGTTAAGGTTAGCTGGTAGGAAGCTTGTTGCAAAGAAGACAAGCAACCAAAGGAACATAGAAACTAGGATAACCAGTACAGATTTCCAGAAAGGTGGACGTTGACTGCGGTCCATATCAGGCCCATAGTATTGGTAAACAAAGTAGTACATCAAGTAGAAGGCAAATCCACCAACCAGTCCAACTAGCAGGAGGGTAATCAAACCGTAACCGATAGCCTGATCTGCTGAGAAGAAGGTTGTGAGGGCGCTAACGAGGGCAAAGAGGCTAGTGATGAAAAGGGCTGAGTCCATAATCATGAGCTTTGGATCATCATTTTCTTTTGGATGCTCTTTTTCGTACTGCTCCTTGACAGTGAAGCTGTGCGCCCAGTGGGTCGGTGCGCCATAGAGGGAACGAGCAGTAGTGCCTTTGGCTTGCTCTTCAAGGATTTGGGGAATAACTTCCTCAAAAATAGCCTTGATTTCAGCATCTGTTTTCCCATTTTTGATGAATTGTTGGGTAGCGATGTGGACAAACTCTTGGTTTTTCTTGGTTAATTTTTGTAGATTAATCTGAGACATAGGAACTCCTCTTAGAACCATTTTTTATGGATGAGATAGAGAGTGAGCGAGACACTCATAGCAAAGGCGATAAAGACGATTAACCAGAAGGCATTTGGCTCGCCGTTTAGGGGGATTTCATTATCCTTAAAGTTCATCCCGTAGGCAGAGAAGACCATGGTTGGGATGGACATGACGATGGTCACAAGGGCCAAGGTTTTCATGATGTTGTTCTGGTTGTTGGAAATGATAGAGGCAAAGGTTTCTGTCATGGAATGAAGGACATTTCCGTAAATGTCTGCCATCTCGATGGCCTGTTGGGTTTCAATCAAGGTATCTTCAAGCAGGTCTTCGTCCTCAAGGTATTTCTTGATATTACTGGTTGAGCTGGTCAATTTCTTAATCACACGCTCATTTGTTTTAAGGGAGGCCTTGAAATAGACGATGGTTTTTTCCAATTCCATGAGCTCAATCAATTCTTCATTACGAGTTGATTGATGTAGTTGACTTTCGATTTGTTCACTCTTACGGTCAATCGAACGAAGGGCAGTTAGGTAAAGCTCAGCATTGCGATAAAGGAGTTGAAAGATAAAGCGTGACCGCATGAAAGTATAGAAGTTACGCAGTTTGCGGTTGATGAAGACATCGAGAACAGGGAGGGATTCCAAGCAGGTAGTGATAATGGTTTCCTCGGTGATGATAATTCCCAGCGGAATTGTTACATAGTAGGTGCGGTTGTTTCTCTCCTCTGTGATGGGGACGTCCACGATGATCAAAGTATACTCGTCTTCGATGGTAATACGGGACATTTCTTCCGCATCGAGTGGTGCTCGAAGGTCGGCAATATCAATGTCGAAGGCGTTGGCGATTTCGAGTGATTCATTTTGAGTCGGATTGACGAGATTGATCCAAGTACCCGGTTCAAGCGTATCGATCTCTTTAAATTCAGTTGTTGTAGAGAGAAAAACTTGTTTCATATCCCTTATCCTTTCTCGTTTTTCAGATTTTTTCACACCGTACTATTATACTATAAATTCAGCCTTTTGGGTAATAGAATCTCACTTTTTTTGGTATAATGGTAAGCAATAATGGACTAGAAAGAACAAAGATGCAAGATAAAATTGTCATTCATGGGGCGCGTGCCCATAATTTAAAAAATATTGATGTGGAAATTCCGCGAGACAAGTTGGTTGTCGTGACAGGTTTGTCAGGTTCAGGGAAATCCAGTCTGGCCTTTGACACCCTCTATGCGGAGGGACAACGTCGCTATGTGGAGAGTCTGTCAGCCTATGCTCGCCAGTTTTTGGGAAATATGGAGAAGCCAGATGTAGATGCTATCGATGGTCTCAGCCCTGCTATTTCCATCGACCAAAAAACGACTAGCAAAAACCCTCGTTCGACCGTGGGAACCACGACTGAAATCAATGACTATCTGCGTCTCCTCTACGCACGTGTGGGGACGCCTTACTGTATCAACGGGCATGGAGCTATCAAGGCCTCTTCTGTGGAGCAAATTGTGGATAAGGTTTTGGAGTTACCAGAACGCCAACGCCTGCAAATTTTAGCACCAGTTATCCGTAAGAAAAAAGGCCAACACAAGAGCGTCATTGAAAAGGTTCAGAAAGACGGCTATGTTCGTGTCCGTGTGGATGGGGAAGTCTATGATGTGACCGAGGTGCCAGAGTTGTCCAAGAGCAAGCAACACAATATCGATGTCGTAGTTGACCGTATTGTCATCAAGGAGGATATCCGTAGTCGTCTCTTTGATTCCATTGAGGCAGCCCTTCGTATCGCAGAAGGTTATGTGATTATTGATACCATGGACGATTCTGAGTTGCTCTTCTCTGAGCATTATGCCTGCCCAGTTTGTGGTTTTACTGTCCCAGAGTTAGAGCCACGTCTCTTCTCCTTCAATGCTCCTTTTGGTTCTTGTAGTGAGTGTGATGGTTTGGGTATTAAGCTAGAGGTGGATACTGATTTGGTAGTGCCAGATGCCAGCAAAACGCTACGTGAAGGGGCGTTAGCACCTTGGAATCCTATCTCATCTAACTACTATCCAAACATGCTGGAACAAGCCATGACAGCTTTTGAAGTGGATATGGATAAGCCCTTTGAAGACTTGTCAGAAGAAGATAAAAACTTGATTCTCTACGGCTCAGATGGTAAGGAATTCCATTTTCACTATGAAAATGAATTTGGTGGTGTGCGCGATATCGATATTCCTTTTGAGGGAGTTGTCAATAATATCAAGCGTCGCTACCATGAAACCAATAGCGATTATACTCGCACTCAGATGCGCCTTTATATGAATGAACTGACCTGCGGAACCTGTCACGGTTACCGTCTCAATGACCAGGCCTTGTCTGTCCGTGTGGGTGGTGAGCAAGGGCTGCATATCGGAGAAATTTCAGACCTGTCTATCGCAGACCACTTGGACTTGGTGAGCCAGCTGACCTTGTCTGAAAATGAGGCCATCATTGCTCGGCCTATCCTAAAGGAAATCAAGGATCGCTTGACCTTCCTCAATAACGTGGGTCTCAACTATCTAACTCTGTCACGTTCGGCAGGAACCCTTTCAGGTGGGGAGAGTCAGCGTATTCGCTTGGCAACTCAGATTGGTTCCAACCTATCAGGTGTCCTTTATATCCTGGATGAGCCGTCGATTGGTCTTCACCAGAGGGATAATGACCGCCTGATTGCTAGTCTGAAAAAGATGCGTGATTTAGGCAATACTCTCATCGTGGTGGAACACGACGAAGATACCATGCGTGAGGCTGATTATCTAATTGATGTTGGTCCCGGTGCCGGTGTTTTTGGTGGAGAGATTGTCGCTGCAGGTACGCCCAAGCAGGTGGCTCGCAACAGCAAGTCTATCACAGGACAGTACTTGTCAGGAAAACGTGCCATTCCAGTACCAGAAGAGCGCCGTGTGGGGAATGGTCGTTTTATAGAGGTGACAGGTGCGCGTGAGAATAACTTGCAAAATATCACTGCTCGCTTCCCGCTAGGAAAATTCATCGCAGTGACAGGGGTGTCGGGCTCAGGGAAATCTACCTTAATCAACAGTATCCTCAAAAAAGCTATTGCTCAAAAACTCAACCGCAATTCAGACAAACCTGGTAAGTTTAAAACTATTACAGGGATTGAGCATGTAGACCGCTTGATTGACATTGATCAGAGCCCTATAGGACGAACGCCAAGGTCCAACCCAGCTACCTATACAGGAGTTTTTGACGATATACGTGACCTCTTTGCCCAGACAAACGAAGCCAAGATTCGAGGCTACAAGAAGGGGCGTTTCAGTTTCAATGTCAAGGGTGGTCGCTGTGAAGCCTGCTCAGGTGACGGAATTATCAAGATTGAGATGCACTTCTTACCAGATGTTTATGTGGCTTGTGAGGTTTGCCACGGGACCCGCTACAACAGTGAAACCCTAGAAGTTCATTACAAGGAAAAAAATATCTCGCAGGTCTTGAATATGACTGTCAACGATGCGGTGGAATTCTTCCAACATATTCCAAAGATTCAACGTAAACTTCAGACCATCAAGGATGTGGGACTGGGATATGTAACGCTAGGGCAACCAGCTACCACCCTTTCTGGGGGAGAAGCGCAGCGTATGAAGCTGGCTAGTGAACTCCACAAACGATCGACAGGAAAATCTTTCTACATTCTGGATGAGCCGACGACAGGTCTTCATACCGAGGATATTGCTCGCTTGCTTAAAGTATTGGCTCGCTTTGTAGACGATGGCAATACCGTCCTTGTTATTGAGCACAATCTGGATGTTATCAAGACAGCAGACCATATTATCGACCTGGGTCCTGAGGGGGGTGTCGGCGGTGGAACCATCATCGCAACAGGAACTCCAGAAGAAGTAGCGGCCAATGAAGCCAGCTACACAGGACACTATTTGAAAGGAAAGTTACATCATGAATAAACGTGTACAAGCATTTCTCGCTAAAATGCAAGAAAAAGAACTAGATGGCATCATTGTCAACAACCTTAAAAACGTCTACTACTTGACTGGTTTTTGGGGTTCAAATGGAACAGTCTTTATCAGCCGTGACCGTCAGGTCTTGGTGACAGACTCTCGCTATATCATCGCAGCCAAGCAAGAAACCAGTGGTTTTGAGATTGTGGCTGATCGCGATGAATTGGCTGTCATTGCAGGCATTGTCAAGGATATGGGCTTGTCTCGAATCGGTTTTGAGGACGAGATTTCGGTCTCTTATTACCACCGTATGCAGGCAGCCTTTGAAGGAATTGACTTGCTTCCACAAACTCAGTTTGTTGAAGGTCTTCGAATGATTAAGGATGAAGCGGAGATTGCGACTATTCGCAAGGCTTGTTCTATCTCAGACCAAGCTTTCCGCGATGCGCTTGACTTTATCAAACCAGGAAAGACTGAAATTGAGATTGCCAACTTCCTTGACTTCCGGATGCGTGAGTTGGGAGCATCTGGCTTATCTTTTGATACGATTCTAGCTAGCGGTATCAACTCTTCCAAACCCCATGCCCATCCTATGCACAAACCAGTGGAGCTAGGAGAAGCCATTACCATGGACTTCGGTTGCCTTTATGACCACTATGTCAGTGATATGACACGGACTATCTATCTAGGGCATGTCAGCGACGAGCAAGCAGAGATTTACAATACGGTTTTGAAAGCCAACCAAGCCTTGATTGACCAGGCTAAGGCAGGATTAGGTTTCCGTGATTTTGACAAAATCCCTCGTGATATTATTATCGAGGCAGGCTATGGCGACTACTTTACCCACGGTATCGGACACGGTATTGGCCTGGATATCCATGAGGAACCATACTTTAGCCAGACTTCTACAGAAACTATTAAAGCAGGTATGGCCTTGACAGACGAGCCGGGTATTTATATTGAAGGCAAATATGGCGTTCGTATCGAGGATGATATTCTGATTACAGAGACAGGTTGTGAATTGTTGACCCTAGCTCCAAAAGAGTTGATAGTTATTTAAGAGTTAAACGACTCAAATGATTGACTTTTAAATTTTAAAGGTTTATACTGAAAGACGAAAACGGTAGGTGAGGCTACCATAGGGATACGGATGACTACCGCAAAGCAGTGGAGACACTACTCGTTGGTCAACAGTCCTGGTCGCGAAGGCCAAGACTAAGCTCATTTCATTGCCCTATGGAGTTAAAGCTTGAACGAAAAAACAGATATTTAGTTTTTTAATCCTGCCATTTTTTGATGGTAGGATTTTCTACTGTTTTAAAACAAAGAAAGGAGACAGACGATGCAAATTGACGACCATCCGGAACCGCACATACACAGCCAATCGCTGATTTGTGTCGTTCTGCCCTTATAAAGTGATTGGTCTCTGTGTATGAAACACATCATTCATACAGATAGGAGAAACCAATGAAAACTACAAAAGAAAGATTAGCAACAGCTATTCAAGTCCCTTTAGACGAGAGTCTAACTTTTTATCATACCAGTTTAAACGGTTTGATAGAGGAACAAGTCGAAAAAAATCGTGACCTCTATGGCGAAAATGTGATTACCAAAGGCCAAGAAGATTCGATTTTGAAAAAGATTTACGAATCGATTATCAATCCTTTTACAATCATCTTGCTGGTTATCGCCGTGATTTCCTTGGTGACCAATGTCTGGTTGGCGAAGCCTGGTCAAGAGGATCCGACGACTTCTATTATCATCGTTGTCCTAGTCCTCATTTCTGGTGGCATACGCTTTGTCCAAGAACTCCGTAGTGATAAGGCTGCGACCAATCTATCAAAAATGATTGTCAACACAGCGACTGTCATTCGTCAAGGAGAAATTCAAGAAGTACCTATCGATGATTTGGTAGTAGGTGACGTGGTTGAATTAAGCGCTGGTGATATGATTCCAGCAGATCTTCTTTTATTTGAGTCGCGCGATTTCTTTGTCCAACAGTCTGGCTTGACAGGAGAAAGTGAATCGGTTGAAAAATTGGCCTTGACCAAGGCAACAGTTCAACAATCTGATAGTCTTCTTGAAGCCGAATCCTTGGCTTTTATGGGAACCAATGTCTTGTCTGGTAGTGCCAAGGCCGTGGTTTTGGCGGTTGGCGATGATACCATGATGGGGGCCATTGAGCAGACTTTGAACACCTATGACGAGCCCACTTCGTTTGAACGAGAGATGAATAGTATCTCTTGGCTCTTGATCCGTTTAATGTTAGTCATGGTGCCCATCGTTTTCTTGTCCAATGGTTTAACAGATGGCGACTGGCTGGAAGCTGGCGTATTTGCTTTGAGTGTGGGTGTTGGATTGACACCTGAGATGCTTCCTATGATTATTACCGCTAGCCTAGCAAAAGGCTCCATTATCATGGCCAAGGAAAAAGTCGTCATCAAAAAACTCAATGCCATACAAGATCTAGGTGCTATTGATATCCTATGCACGGATAAAACCGGAACCCTTACCCAAGACGAAATCGTTCTAGAATATCCTTTGGACATCCACGGACGCTTGGATTTGACCGTCTTGAGACGAGCTTATCTCAATTCTTATTTTCAAACTGGCTTGAAAAATTTGATGGACAGAGCCATCATCAAACGGACTGAAAAGGAAGCAAAAGAACACGCCCTCTTGCAAAATCTGGCTCAAACTTTTCAAAAAATAGATGAGCTTCCCTTTGATTTTGAACGCAGACGGATGAGTGTCATTGTCAAGGATGAACAGGAAGTTGTTAGTTTGGTAACCAAGGGTGCCCTAGAGGAGATGTTGACGATTTCCAGTCATGCGGAATACCATGGAGTGATTACTCCCTTGACAGATGCTATTAGAGAAGAAATTTTAGCGGAAGTCCGACAACTAAATCAACAAGGTTTGCGTGTCTTGGGAGTGGCCTATAAGTCAGGTTTGAGGGAAGGTCATGCCTATACAGTTGATGATGAAGGGGATATGATTCTAACTGGTTATTTAGCCTTTCTAGATCCACCAAAACCATCTGCAGCACCAGCAATTAAGGCTCTGTTAGAACATGGAGTTCAAACAAAGATTTTGACGGGAGACAACGAAAAAGTTACTCAAGCAGTCTGTGAAAAGGTTGGTTTGGATATCAATCAGATGCTGTTAGGATCTGAAATTGATCAGATGAGTGATCAAGAATTGGCCCAAGCCGTAGAGGAGGTAACTGTCTTTGCCAAACTTTCTCCTGACCAAAAAGCAAGGATTATTTTGCAATTTAAGGCTAATGGTCATGCTGTCGGCTATATGGGAGATGGGATTAATGATGCCCCTTCCATGAAAGTCGCAGATGTGGGGATTTCTGTTGATACAGCAGTAGATATTGCTAAAGAAACAGCTGATGTTATCCTACTTGATAAGGATCTCATGGTACTTGAAAAAGGACTTGTTGAAGGGCGTAAGGTCTATGCCAATATGACCAAATATATCAAAATGACAGTGAGTTCTAATTTTGGCAATATCTTATCCCTATTGGTCTCTGGAATCTTTTTACCATTTTTACCAATGGCACCAGTCCATTTGATTATCCTAAATCTAGTCTATGATTTGTCTTGTATTTCCTTGCCTTTTGACAAGGTGGACAAAGATTTTTTGAGAAATCCGCATACATGGGAAGCTAAGTCCATCACACGTTTCATGGTTTGGATGGGGCCTATCTCTTCTGCCTTTGATATTTTGACCTTCATTTCGCTTTATTTTATCATTGTACCCATGACGACAGGTCATGCCTATGTTCATGGAGCAGAGTCGGCAACGGGCTTTATTATCCTGTTCCAGACAGGTTGGTTTATTGAATCTATGTGGTCCCAAACCATGGTCATCCATATGCTTCGTTCAGCTAAAATTCCCTTTTTACAAAGTCGTCCAGCTTGGCTAGTCCTTGTGACAACCTTATTGGCTGCAGCCTTTGTGACCTTCCTTCCCTACAGTCCACTAGCTAGCCTTCTCCATTTAACTCCTTTAAAACCGATTTATTTCATCTTCTTACTTTTCATCATTATTTTGTATATGATTAGCGTGACAATTGTGAAAAAAATCTATATCAAGAAATATAAAGAATGGCTGTAAATTTCATTTTGTCAAGAAAAAAGTACGAAAATGACGAAAAAAGCCAAAAAAATTTAAAAATAGGTCGCAAGTCGGATGCTTTTTATGGTATAATAGACTAAACTGATAGTAATATGTAGCGAAAGGGGTAGGTACATGATCAAAATTTATACAGTCTCAAGTTGTACTAGCTGTAAAAAAGCGAAAACCTGGCTCAATGCCCACCAGTTAAGTTATAAAGAACAAAACCTTGGTAAAGAAGGAATTACGAGAGAAGAATTACTGGATATTCTAACCAAAACAGATAATGGAATAGCCAGCATCGTTTCATCTAAAAATCGCTATGCCAAAGCCCTCGGAGTGGATATTGAAGATTTGAGCGTCAATGAAGTCCTCAATCTGATTATGGAAACACCGAGAATTTTAAAGAGCCCAATCCTTGTAGATGAAAAACGTCTGCAAGTTGGCTATAAGGAAGATGATATTCGTGCCTTCCTACCACGCTCTGTCCGTAATGTAGAAAATGCAGAAGCACGTTTGCGTGCAGCTCTATAAACATCAAGGCTGGGAGTAATTCCCAGTCTTATTCTATTTTAATCTCAAAAAGAAAGAAGAAAGAAATGAAAAAAATTGTTCTGATTAGTCTAGCTTTCCTTTTTGTCCTGGTTGGTTGTGGACAGAAAAAAGAAACTGGACCAGCTACAAAAACAGAAAAGGATACGCTTCAGTCGGCATTGCCAGTTATTGAAAATGCCGAGAAGAATACAGTTGTGACCAAGACTTTGGTCTTGCCCAAGTCAGATGATGGCAGCCAGCAAACCCAAACCATTACTTACAAAGACAAGACTTTTTTGAACCTAACCATTCAGCAAAAGCGTCCAGTCTCAGATGAGTTGAAGACCTATATTGATCAACATGGTGTGGAAGAAACTCAAAAAGCTCTCCTTGAGGCGGAGGAGAAGGATGAGTCTATCATTGAAGCTCGTAAATTGGCAGGTTTCAAACTTGAAACCAAACTATTGAGCGCAACTGAACTTCAAACAACGACTAGTTATGATTTTCAAGTTTTGGATGTCAAGAAGGCTTCTCAGTTGGAATATCTAAAAAATATTGGCTTGGAAAATCTGTTGAAAAATGAACCAAGCAAATATATTTCAGACAGATTGGCAAATGGTGCGACAGAACAGTAGAAAATCCAAATAAATAGACTGCCTGAATTGTAGAAGGTAAGGAATTATGCTATAATGGTACTATTCTAAGGAAAGAGGGTGTTAGAATGGGATTTACTGAAGAAACAGTACGTTTTAAATTGGACGATTCCAATAAAAAAGAAATTAGCGAAACTTTGACTGATGTCTACGCTTCGTTGAACGATAAGGGCTACAACCCAATTAACCAAATCGTAGGTTACGTATTGAGTGGAGACCCTGCCTACGTTCCTCGTTATAATAATGCACGAAATCAAATCCGTAAGTATGAGCGTGATGAAATCGTTGAGGAGTTGGTCCGCTACTACCTTAAAGGACAAGGAGTCGATCTATAACCTATGAGAATTATGGGATTGGACGTCGGTTCAAAAACGGTAGGGGTGGCCATTAGCGATCCGCTCGGCTTTACAGCTCAAGGACTTGAAATCATCCAAATCAATGAGGAGCAAGGCCAATTTGGTTTTGACCGCGTTAAGGAGTTGGTTGATACTTACAAGGTGGAACGATTTGTAGTGGGCTTGCCTAAAAACATGAACAATACAAGCGGACCGCGCGTGGAAGCTAGTCAAGCATACGGAGTAAAGCTAGAAGAGCTTTTTGGTTTACCAGTAGACTATCAAGATGAACGCTTGACAACAGTTGCCGCAGAGCGCATGTTGATTGAACAAGCAGATATCAGTCGCAATAAGCGTAAGAAAGTCATTGATAAGTTAGCAGCTCAGCTGATTTTACAAAATTATTTAGATAGAAAATTTTAATATAAAGGAGAGGCTATGTCACACGATCATAACCACGACCACGAAGAACGTGAACTAATCACACTAGTAGATGAGCAAGGAAATGAAACCTTGTTTGAAATCCTTTTGACCATTGACGGAAAAGAAGAATTTGGTAAAAACTATGTTCTTCTAGTACCAGTTAACGCAGAAGAAGACGAAGACGGACAAGTTGAAATCCAAGCTTACTCATTCATCGAAAACGAAGATGGAACAGAAGGTGAATTGCAACCAATCCCAGAAGACTCAGAAGACGAATGGAACATGATTGAAGAAGTCTTCAACAGCTTTATGGAGGAGTAAAAATATCCGGGGGATATTTTTACCCCAGTTCCTTTAAATAAGAGAGAACTGGTAAGTCCTGTGGACGTGTTTAGCCCTGCTTTTAGAAAAAAGAAAGAGCAGGCAGTCTGGGAGACTGTATCAGCCCAACTCCTGAAAATTAGAGGAGTTGGAATGTCCGGGGGATATTTTTACTCCAGTTCCTTTAAATAAGGGAGAACTGGTAAGTCTGTGGACGTTTTTATCCCACGTTAATATTTATAGTAGCTAGTTATTAGCTAACCAGGTAAGAGGTTGGGACGAAAATCCTGACCTCATTTTTTGTTATCTACGGAATTTTGCTAGATAATTGATTAGACTTTTGTCAAGGAGAGGTGTATGTTTGAAGTAGAAGAATGGCTTCATGGTCGAATCGGTTTGAATTTTCGATCAGGTTTGGACAGAATGCAAGAAGCGGTGGATTTGTTAGGAAATCCCGAGAAGTCTTATCCTATTATCCATGTAACCGGGACTAATGGGAAAGGGTCTACCATTGCTTTCATGAGGGAATTATTTATGGGTCATGGCAAAAAAGTTGCGACCTTTACCTCCCCTCATATTGTCTCTATCAATGACCGAATCTGCATTAATGGACAACCTATAGCAGACGCAGACTTTATCCGTTTAGCTGAGCAGGTCAAGAAGATGGAAAAGACGCTTTTGCAAACCCATGACCAGTTGTCCTTTTTTGAATTGCTGACCCTGATTGCTTTCCTCTATTTTAGAGAGCAAGAGGTGGATTTGGTTTTACTAGAAGTGGGAATTGGTGGCTTACTTGACACGACCAATGTGGTAACTGGAGAGATTGCTGTCATAACCTCCATCGGGCTTGACCATCAGGAGACCTTGGGTGATAGTCTAGAAGCAATTGCAGAGCAGAAAGCTGGTATCTTCAAGGTTGGGAAAAAGGCAGTGATTGCGAAATTGCCTCCAGAAGCTAGGCTTGTCTGTCAGAAAAGAGCCGAATATTTAGCTGTTGAGCTTTATCAGGCGGGCCAAGATTTTTCAATGCTGAATGGTGATTTTTCAAACTCTTTGGCTAATCTTTCACAGTTGAAAATAGGATTGGAAGGAGCCTATCAGCAGGAAAATGCGGCCTTGGCGCTACAAACGTTTCTTCTTTTTATGGGAGAAGGAAAGGAAGCTGTTGATGAGCAGGCTGTAAGAAAGGCTTTAGAACAGACCCATTGGGCTGGTCGCTTGGAGCGTATTCGTTCTCGGATTTACTTGGATGGTGCTCATAACCTCCCTGCCTTGACTCGCTTGGTTGAATTTATCAAAGGAAAAGAGCAGGAAGGTTATCGTCCTAAAATCCTTTTTGGAGCCTTGAAACGTAAGGATTATCAGGGGATGTTAGGCTATCTGGCTGAAAATTTGCCTCAGGTGGAACTCAAGGTGACCGGCTTCGACTATCAAGGTTCTCTGGATGATACAGATGTAACAGGTTACCATGTAATTCCCTCTTATCGCGAATTTATCAGCAGTTTTGAAGAAAGAGCAGATTCCCAGGACTTGTTGTTCATTACAGGGTCTCTCTATTTTATCTCAGAAGTACGGAGCCACCTACTGGCCCACGAGCAGATAAATTGACCTCCTTTTTTGAACTTGTTATACTAGGGGAACTGCCAGTTAGAAGGAACATTCTCTAAATTGGTAGCAGAAAGGGAATTCATCATGAAATTAAAAAGATTCACACTTTCTCTTGCTTCTCTAGCAAGTCTTAGTCTCTTAGTAGCTTGTTCACAAAGAGCTCAACAGGTTCAACAATCAGCAGCTCAACCGCAAACACAACAAATTCAACAATCACAACCTGTTGCTTCATCTTCCACAGCAAATACAAACCAGGCAACGACAAGTTCTTCACAAAATGCGCCTGAGGCTCAACCAACTAATATTGATGGGACTTATACCGGTCAGGACGAAGGAGACCGTATCACTTTAGTGGTAACTGGAACAACTGGTACTTGGACACAGGTTGAAACTGACGGGGAACAAGAAATCAAGCAGGTCAGCTTCGATGCAGCCAATCAACGCATGATTATTGGGGATGATGTCAAGATTTATGCAATCAATGGCAGTCAGATGATTATCGACGATATGGATAGAGAAGCGTCTGATCGCATTGTTTTATCAAAATAGACTAGAAGGAGACTGGATTTTTTGGTCTCTTTTGCTTTTGCTCAGAAAAATGATTATAAATACTTGCCTTCTACCGAATACCTGAGTTATACTAGTTTTAATTACCTGTTTTTATCATTCAAACTATCAAGGAGGGGATATGAAATATAGAAAATTTCAATTATTGATGTCCAAGTATGGCTTTAGTCTTTCGATTATGCTACTTGAACTTTTTCTTGTTTTTGGTCTCTTTCTCTATTTAGGGCGTATGGCCCCTATTCTATGGGTAATTGTCTTAATTTTTATGAGTATGGCGACTATTGTCGCAATTGTCAATCGTTCAATGACACCTGATAGTAAAGTGATGTGGTTAGTGGTGACTTTTGTTCCTGTCATCGGCCCCTTGCTCTATCTGATGTTTGGTGAAAGACGATTATCCAAAAAAGAAATCAAACAGTTGGACAAACTTGGTTCTATGCATTTTCGGGAGGATAACAGTAAAGCTCTCCGCCAGAAATTGAAGGAAGAGGATAAGGCGGCTTACGGAGTTATCAAATCTTTGTTGAGTATGGATAGCAATGCCGATGTCTATGATCGAACAGATTCACAATTCTTTTCTTCGGGTGAAAGTATGTGGCAATATATGTTGGAAGACCTCAAGAAAGCTGAAAAGTTTATCTTTCTAGAGTATTATATTGTCGAAGAAGGTCTAATGTGGAATAGCATACTAGACATACTAGAGCAAAAGGCAGCTCAAGGTGTAGAGATCAAGATGCTCTATGATGATATCGGCTGTATGGCGACTTTGCCTGGAGACTATACTATTCAGCTTCGTAGTCGAGGAATTGAAGCCCATAAATTTAACAAGGTGATTCCTCGTTTGACGGTGGCTTACAACAATCGGGACCATCGTAAAATCCTTGTCATAGATGGTCAGGTAGCCTATACAGGAGGTATTAACTTAGCTGATGAGTACATCAACCATGTAGAACGTTTTGGCTACTGGAAGGACAGTGGGATTCGCTTAGATGGTCCTGGTGTCAAGGCTCTCACCCGTCTCTTTTTGATGACTTGGTACATCAATCGTGGGGAAATCAGCGATTTTGACCAGTATCACTTGGAAAATCAGCCTTGTTCTGGCCAAGGACTCTGCATTCCTTACGGTAGTGGACCCAAGCCCATCTTCCGTACTCAGGTAGGGAAAAAAGTTTATCAAAGTTTGATTAATCAGGCTACTGATTCAGTCTATATCACAACACCCTATTTGATTATTGACTATGACTTAACCGAGAGTATTAAAAATGCGGCCATGCGGGGTGTTGATGTCCGCATCGTGACACCTTTTATTCCGGATAAAAAATTAATCCAACTCATCACGAGAGGGGCCTATCCGGATTTGTTGTCAGCAGGAGTGAGGATTTTTGAGTATAGTCCAGGCTTTATCCACAGTAAACAAATCTTAGTGGATAAGGACTTTGCTGCAGTTGGAACCATTAACTTAGATTATAGAAGTTTGCTTCACCACTATGAAAATGCAGTCTTGCTATATAAAACAGAATCAATCGCTGAGATTCAAAAAGATTTTCAAGAGATTTTTTCAGCATCGCAAGAAATTTTCCCTCATACGATAAAAAATAGCTGGTATCAAAAATTGATTAAGGAAATTGCCCAGTTATTCGCCCCTATCTTATAAGAAATCTAGGACTGAGGACACAAACCAGTCCTATTTTTCTTGTCTTTTACGAATAAGAAGATGTAGGAGGAAAGATGATGACCCAGAAAGAATTGAACTATATCATGACATTTAAACAGACACATTTACACCGATTTCGAGAAATTGAAACCTTTGTGAAACTATGCAAAAAATCACTCAAACACCCATCGTAAGCTGACAATCCTAGGACTTTTTGATATACTAAGACAGATAAATTGAATAGGAGAAACGATATGAGTGTGTATGGTAGAGTAGAAGAAGTTCATCAGGAGAATCGTGAACCTCTAGAATACCAAATCGAACAAGAATCGCATCATCGTGAATCAAGTCGTCTTCCTTTGGTAAAAATTTTACTATGGAGTACGCTTGTAACGGGGATAACTCTAGGAGTACCGCTATTACTCGATTTAATGAGTGCACAGGAAGTGCAGGATTTTTATGCAGGTTGGGCGCTTCATCAGACAGGAAAAATTTACAGCGACTATTATGGAAGTCAAGGTTTGCTTTATTATTTGCTGACTTACGTGACTCAGGGCGGATTTCTCTTTGCCATCTTTGAGTGGTTAGCCTTGGTAGCAGGAGGATTTTTTCTCTTTCGATCGGCAGACACCTTGACAAAGCAAGGAGACCAAGCTGGACAACTGGTGACTATTTTTTATATGCTAGTTACAGGTCTTGCGTTTGGTGGAGGTTATGCGACTCTTTTAGCGCTTCCATTCTTATTCGCGGCCTTTAGTTTAGTTGCGGCTTACCTAAGCAATCCAAGCCATGATAAGGGATTTGTACGGATTGGGCTGGCTTTGGCGGGCGGATTTTTCTTTGCTCCCTTGGCATCGCTCCTGTTTATTGCTGTAGTGAGTTTAGGCTTGTTGGTCTTTAACCTTGGGCATAGACGTTTTGCACATGGATTTTATCAGTTTATTGCAGTGGCTTTAGGTTTTTCACTGGTCTTTTATCCAACTGCCTACTATAGTGTTGCAACAGGAAGTTTTGAGGATGCGATTAGTGGAATTTTGTATCCAATTCATTCCATTCGTTTGACTTCTGTTTCGGCATTGTTAGAAAATGTTTTGTTTTATGGGTTGTTGGCTCTTGGTATGGGAGTTTTGGTTTTTGTCTTTTTAGGTCTCTTTCAATCTAAATCCTCTAAACTATATGTCATCTCAGTGCCTGCGAGTTTGTTCCTAATTTTAGGTTTGGTAGTGATTTTCTTTACACAGGATCCCCTACATGCATCCCGTTTGATGCTCATTTTCCCTGTCTTTCTTCTGCTTTTAGTGTCCAATATCAAGGGGCAACAGAGTGGTCGTAGCGTTAGAAGAAGACGCAGAGAAGAGCCTGTTAGTCTCTGGCATCGCTATACTAAAGGAAATCTTTACCTACCGATTTTAACTTTGTTATATCTTTTGGCTGTTCCCTTTTTGATGAGGTTTGTCCTTTATCCAGTACCTTATCAAGAACGTGAGCGTCTTGCTGATTTGGTGAAAGAGGAGACAAGTACGGAAGATGCTATCTATGCATGGGATGATACTGCAACTCTTTATCGTAAGAGTGAGCGCTTGTCGCCATCGGCTATTTTGTCCCCGATGCACTATACAGCAACTGAGGAAAATCGGAATAAGCTACTCAATGACTTGAAAGAAAAACAACCTAAGGTGATTGTGGTAAACGATAAGGTAGTAGTCTGGTCTGAAGTGAAAACACTCTTGAAAGAAAATTACCAACAAGTAAAGACTGATTACTCAGAATTCAAAGTCTATAAAATCAAATAACGAAATCAATATCTTGTGTATTTTTAAAAATTTTAGGATTTTTACCACAAGATATTGATTTTTCTTTTTAGAGTGGTATAATACTTTTTAGAAAGAACATTTTAGAAAAGAGTATGCATATGATTGCACTAGAAGAAAAAATTACAACCCTACCAACCCTCTTCGTTGAAAAACGAGATGGGAGACGTGTTGTATTTGATGTGGACAAGATTGACAAGGCTCTCCACAAGGCGGCAGACAAGGTTATGGATGTGACACCCTTGGTTGAAAAGCGCCTAAATGCTCTGACCGAGCGAATTGTCACAGAAATTCATAGTCGCTTTCCACAGGGGGTTAAGATTTACGAAATTCAAAATATCGTAGAACATGAACTGCTTGAAGCCAAAGAATATGCGCTGGCTGAGGAGTATATTACTTATCGGACACAAAGGGATTTTGAGCGTTCGAAAGCGACAGATATTAACTTTAGTATCCATAAGCTTCTCAACAAAGACCAAGCAGTTGTCAATGAAAATGCTAATAAAGACAGCGATGTCTTTAATACCCAGCGTGATTTGACAGCAGGCATTGTTGGGAAATCAATCGGATTGCAAATGCTTCCTAAGCACGTAGCCAATGCTCACCAGAAAGGGGACATCCACTATCATGACTTGGACTACAGCCCCTACACTCCTATGACTAACTGCTGTTTGATTGATTTTAAAGGGATGTTGGAAAATGGCTTTAAAATTGGGAATGCAGAGGTAGAGAGTCCCAAGTCTATCCAGACTGCGACAGCTCAGATTTCTCAGATCATCGCCAACGTTGCTTCTAGCCAGTACGGGGGCTGTTCAGCTGACCGTATTGATGAAGTCTTGGCACCTTATGCAGAGAAGAATTATCAAAAGCACCTCAAGGATGCGGAAGAGTGGGTCTTGCCTGAAAAACGGGATGATTATGCTTGGAAGAAAACCCAAAAAGACATCTATGATGCCATGCAATCTCTTGAGTATGAAATCAACACTCTCTTCACTTCAAATGGACAAACGCCTTTTACTTCACTAGGTTTTGGTCTAGGGACTAGTCGTTTTGAACGGGAAATTCAAAAAGCTATCTTGACCATTCGTATCAAGGGTCTTGGCTCAGAACACCGCACAGCCATCTTCCCTAAACTCATCTTTGCGCTTAAAAGAGGCCTTAACTTGGAAGAAGGGACTCCAAACTATGACATCAAACAGTTGGCCCTCGAGTGTGCAACCAAACGGATGTACCCGGATGTCTTATCCTATGATAAGATTATCGAGTTGACTGGTTCTTTCAAGGTACCTATGGGCTGCCGTTCTTTCCTTCAAGGATGGAAGGATGAGAATGGCGTAGAAGTCAATTCTGGTCGGATGAATCTAGGTGTTGTGACGGTCAACCTTCCTCGCATTGCCCTTGAGTCTGAGGGCGACATGAATAAGTTCTGGGAAATCTTCAACGAGCGGATGAATATCGCAGAAGATGCTCTAGTTTACCGTGTTGAACGGACCAAGGAAGCAACACCAGCAAACGCCCCTATTCTCTATCAGTACGGGGCCTTTGGACGCCGTCTTGGAAAAGACGAGAGCGTTGATCAGCTCTTTAAGAATCGTCGTGCGACAGTTTCATTGGGCTACATCGGTTTGTACGAGGTAGCGACAGTCTTCTTTGGAAATAGCTGGGAACACAATCCAGAAGCCAAGGAATTCACGCTGGATATCATTCGCGATATGAAACGTCGGGTAGAAGAGTGGTCTGACCAATATGGCTATCATTTCTCTATCTACTCAACACCATCTGAAAGCTTGACAGATCGCTTCTGTCGCTTGGATACAGAAAAGTTCGGTTCTATTCCTGATATTACAGACAAGGAATACTACACCAACTCGTTCCACTATGATGTTCGTAAAAATCCAACGCCGTTTGAAAAATTGGACTTTGAGAAAGTCTATCCAGAAGCAGGTGCGTCAGGTGGTTTCATCCATTATTGTGAGTATCCAGTCCTTCAGCAAAATCCTAAGGCTCTGGAAGCTGTTTGGGATTATGCCTATGACCGTGTGGGATATCTAGGAACCAATACTCCAATTGACCGTTGCTACAAGTGTGATTTTGAGGGGGATTTTGAACCAACTGAGAGAGGATTTGCTTGTCCAAACTGTGGCAATAGTGACCCTAAAACAGTAGACGTTGTTAAACGGACTTGTGGCTATCTAGGGAATCCTCAAGCGAGACCGATGGTCAACGGCCGTCACAAGGAAATCGCAGCGCGTGTCAAACACATGAATGGCTCAACGATTAAAATGGCTGGTCATCAAGTAACAAATTAGAAAGAAATGAAATGGGGAAATATCAATTAGATGATAAGGGGCGTGCACAAGTGACCCGTTATCACGAGAAACACTCTAAAGGTGGAGCTGGTAAGAAAGAACGTTTGCTCAACCTCAGAGAACAATTTTTAAACAAGAATAAGAAAAAATAAAAGTGAGAGTCAGATCTCGCTTTTCTCTTAGCGGGAGGGGACGTAAAAGGATGGAATTACGCAGACCAAGATTAGCAGATAAAGAAACAGTTTTAGAGATGATGGCAGAGTTTGAAAAGAGCCAATCAGCCCATGATGGAGGATTTTGGAATACAGAGAACTTTGTGTATGAAGAGTGGTTGGAAACAAATATGCAAAAAGAGATGGGAATAAACTTGCCTGAAAATCGTGTTCCTTCTATTCAATTTGTATCATTTGATGATGTAGGTCGTGCTCTAGGATTTTTGAATCTGCGATTGAGATTGAATGAGGGTTTGCTGAATTATGCTGGCCACATTGGCTACTCCATTCGTCCATCTGAAAGAGGCAAGGGTTATGCTAAGGAAGCTCTGCGTCAGGGCTTGCAAGTTGCTAAGGAAAAGAACATCAAGAGAACTCTTGTGACCTGTAGCGTGAATAATCTTGCTAGCAGAGCAGTCATTTTAGCAAATGGAGGTCTCATTGAGGATGTTCGTAATGGAGTCGAGCGTTATTGGATAGAGGTAGCGAATGAATAATCCAAAACCACAAGAATGGAAAAGCGAGGAACTCAGTCAAGGTCGTATCATTGACTACAAGGCCTTTAACTTTGTAGATGGAGAGGGTGTGCGTAATTCTCTCTATGTATCAGGCTGCATGTTTCACTGTGAGGGGTGTTATAATGTAGCGACCTGGTCCTTCAATGCCGGAATTCCTTATACAGCAGAATTAGAAGAACAGATCATGGAAGATCTCGCTCAACCTTATGTTCAGGGCTTGACCTTGCTGGGAGGAGAGCCTTTTCTCAATACGGGCATTCTCTTGCCTCTAGTTAAACGCATTCGAAAGGAATTGCCAGACAAAGACATCTGGTCTTGGACCGGCTATACATGGGAAGAAATGATGTTGGAAACTCCAGATAAACTGGAACTCTTATCATTGATTGACATTCTTGTCGATGGAAGATATGATCGAACTAAGAGAAATCTCATGCTCCAGTTTCGAGGCTCGTCCAATCAACGAATTATCGATGTGCAAAAATCTCTCAAAAGTGGGCAAGTAATGATTTGGGACAAGCTTAATGACGGAAAAGAAAGCTATGAACAGGTGAAGAGATAATGAAGAAAAAAGTCCTGATAGAACAACTGATTTCAGAAATAGAAACGGGAAAAGTCAGGACGCTGGGGATATACGGTCATGGGGCTTCGGGTAAATCAACCTTTGCGCAGGAATTGTACCAAGCTTTAGATTCTACTACAGTAAATTTGCTAGAAATAGATTCTTATATCACCTCAGACCGTCATCTGGTAGTACCAAAGCAAGCGCCAGATCAAAAGGTGACAGCTTGTCTGCCAGTGGCACATGAATTGGCAAGTTTGCAAAGAGATATCTTAGCCTTGCAGGCGGGTATGGATGTCTTGACGATTGAAGAGCCTTGGAGGGCTAGTGAAATCTTTCCTGGAGCAAAACCAATTCTGATTGTCGAAGGGATGTCTGTTGGCTTTCTGCCAAAGGAACTCTTTGACAAAACCATCTGTTTCTACACGGATGAGGAGACCGAATTAAAGCGGCGTCTAGCTCGAGATACGTCCGTTAGAAATCGCGATGCATCCTTTATATTGGCTAGCCATCAGATGAGACGGGAGCAATATCTACACTACTATAAAGAGACCGAGTCTAAGGCGGATATCTTAGTGGACCAATCAGAAGGTAAATTTGAGGTCAAGAGAACTTGAGTTATTATATAGAAGAAAATCCATAATTTTAGAAAGAAAAAATAGGAAAACAGTTTCAATGTAAAAAAACGAAAAAATAGCAACAAATCCCTTGCAATCGCAGGGGCTTTGTGTTATTCTATTATGGTGCTGTAAATTACAGCTTTAGCTTTGATGCAAGAGGTTGCGACACGCTCGGTTGCATTGCCACGCAACACCGCGTCGGTTTTCTTGTGGAGCTAGCCTATTATCTTAAATAGACGAAAAGGAGAAAAAGATGGCAAACAAAAAAATCCGTATCCGTTTGAAAGCTTACGAACACCGTACGCTTGACACAGCGGCTGCAAAAATCGTAGAATCAGCTACTCGTACAGGTGCACAAGTTGCGGGTCCAATCCCACTTCCAACTGAACGTAGCCTCTACACAATTATTCGTGCGACTCACAAATACAAAGACTCTCGCGAACAATTTGAAATGCGTACACACAAACGTTTGATCGATATCGTTAACCCAACTCAAAAAACAGTTGATGCCTTGATGAAATTGGATCTTCCAAGTGGTGTAAACGTAGAAATCAAACTTTAATCTAAAGCTTGATACCTTGAGCATAAAAAACGCTCGTTAAAAACTTTTTGAATAAAAAAATATAGAAAAGGAACTATTTTCTCATGACAAAAGGAATCTTAGGGAAAAAAGTGGGAATGACTCAAATCTTCACTGAAGCTGGCGAATTGATCCCTGTAACAGTTATTGAAGCAACTCCAAACGTTGTTCTTCAAGTTAAAACTGTTGAAACAGACGGATACAACGCTATCCAAGTTGGTTTCAATGACAAACGCGAAGTATTGAGCAACAAACCTGCTAAAGGACATGTAGCGAAAGCTAACACGGCTCCTAAGCGCTTCATTCGTGAATTCAAAAACGTTGAAGGCTTGGAAGTTGGTGCTGAAATCACAGTTGAAACATTCGCAGCTGGAGACGTTGTTGACGTAACTGGTACTTCTAAAGGTAAAGGTTTCCAAGGTGTTATCAAACGCCACGGACAATCACGTGGACCAATGGCTCACGGTTCTCGTTACCACCGTCGTCCAGGTTCTATGGGACCTGTTGCGCCTAACCGTGTATTCAAAGGTAAAAACCTTGCAGGACGTATGGGTGGCGACCGCGTAACAATTCAAAACCTTGAAGTTGTACAAGTTGTTCCAGAAAAGAACGTTATCCTTATCAAAGGTAACGTACCAGGTGCTAAGAAATCTCTTATCACTATCAAGTCAGCAGTTAAAGCTGGTAAATAATAAGGAAAGGGGAACACAGTCAAAATGGCAAATGTAACATTATTCGACCAAACTGGTAAACAAGAGGGCGAAGTTGTTCTTAACGATGCAATCTTTGGTATCGAACCAAACCAATCTGTTGTGTTTGATGTAATCATCAGCCAACGTGCTAGCCTTCGTCAAGGAACTCACGCAGTTAAAAACCGCTCAGCTGTTTCAGGTGGCGGACGCAAACCATGGCGTCAAAAAGGAACTGGACGTGCTCGTCAAGGTTCTATCCGCTCTCCACAATGGCGTGGTGGTGGAACTGTCTTCGGACCAACTCCACGTAGCTATGCGTACAAACTTCCTCAAAAAGTTCGTCGCCTTGCGCTTAAATCTGTTTACTCAGAAAAAGTTGCTGAAAACAAATTTGTAGCCGTTGATTCTCTTGAATTTACAGCTCCAAAAACTGCTGAATTTGCAAAAGTTCTTGCAGCTTTGAGCATCGATTCTAAAGTCCTTGTTATTCTTGAAGAAGGAAACGAATTCGCAGCTCTTTCAGCTCGTAACCTTCCAAACGTGAAAGTTGCGACTGCTACAACTGCAAGTGTTCTTGACATCGCAAATAGTGACAAACTTCTTGTTACTCAAGCAGCTATCTCTAAAATCGAGGAGGTTCTTGCATAATGAATTTGTATGATGTTATCAAAAAACCTGTTATCACTGAAAGCTCAATGGCTCAACTTGAAGCAGGAAAATATGTATTTGAAGTTGACACTCGCGCACACAAACTTTTGATTAAGCAAGCTGTTGAAGCTGCTTTCGAAGGTGTTAAAGTTGCAAATGTCAACACAATCAACGTAAAACCTAAAGCTAAACGTGTTGGACGTTACACTGGTTTTACTAACAAAACTAAAAAAGCTATCATCACTCTTACAGCTGATTCAAAAGCAATCGAGTTGTTTGCTGCTGAAGCTGAATAATCTAAGGAGGAAATATCGTGGGAATTCGTGTTTATAAACCAACAACAAACGGTCGCCGTAATATGACTTCTTTGGATTTCGTTGAAATCACAACAAGCACTCCTGAAAAATCATTGCTTGTTGCTTTGAAGAACAAGGCTGGTCGTAACAACAACGGTCGTATCACTGTTCGTCACCAAGGTGGTGGGCACAAACGTTTCTACCGTTTGGTTGACTTCAAACGTAACAAAGACAACGTTGAAGCAGTTGTTAAAACAATCGAGTACGATCCAAACCGTTCTGCAAACATCGCTCTTGTACACTACACTGACGGTGTGAAAGCATACATCATCGCTCCAAAAGGTCTTGAAGTTGGTCAACGTATCGTTTCAGGTCCTGAAGCAGATATCAAAGTCGGGAACGCTCTTCCACTTGCTAACATCCCAGTTGGTACTTTAATCCACAACATCGAGTTGAAACCAGGTCGTGGTGGAGAATTGGTCCGTGCAGCTGGAGCTTCTGCTCAAGTATTGGGTCAAGAAGGTAAATACGTTCTTGTTCGTCTTCAATCTGGCGAAGTTCGTATGATTCTTGGAACTTGTCGTGCTACAGTTGGTGTTGTCGGAAACGAACAACATGGACTTGTAAACCTTGGTAAAGCAGGACGTAGCCGTTGGAAAGGTATCCGCCCAACAGTTCGTGGTTCTGTAATGAACCCTAACGATCACCCACACGGTGGTGGTGAAGGTAAAGCACCAGTTGGTCGTAAAGCGCCATCTACTCCATGGGGCAAACCTGCTCTTGGTCTTAAAACTCGTAACAAGAAAGCGAAATCTGACAAACTTATCGTTCGTCGTCGCAACGAGAAATAATAGTAAACTAGTCGCTTAAGCAACTAGGAAATTCCGCCAGCTCGGTAGCGCTCCATGTGAGCGCAAGCCGCTGTGGTACAATATTTAAAGGAGAATACATAAAAATGGGACGCAGTCTTAAAAAAGGACCTTTCGTCGATGAGCATTTGATGAAAAAAGTTGAAGCTCAAGCTAACGACGAAAAGAAAAAAGTTATTAAAACTTGGTCACGTCGTTCAACGATCTTCCCAAGTTTCATTGGTTACACTATCGCAGTTTATGACGGACGTAAACACGTACCTGTTTACATCCAAGAAGACATGGTAGGTCACAAACTTGGTGAATTTGCACCAACTCGTACTTACAAAGGTCACGCTGCAGACGACAAGAAAACACGTAGAAAATAAGGAGAACATAAATGGCAGAAATTACTTCAGCTAAAGCAATGGCTCGTACAGTACGTGTTTCACCTCGTAAATCACGTCTTGTTCTTGATAACATCCGTGGTAAAAGCGTAGCCGATGCAATCGCAATCTTGACATTCACTCCAAACAAAGCTGCTGAAATCATCTTGAAAGTTTTGAACTCAGCTGTAGCTAACGCTGAAAATAACTTTGGTTTGGATAAAGCTAACTTGGTAGTATCTGAAGCATTCGCAAACGAAGGACCAACTATGAAACGTTTCCGTCCACGTGCGAAAGGTTCAGCTTCACCAATCAACAAACGTACAGCTCACATCACTGTAGCTGTTGCAGAAAAATAAGGAGGTAAAATCGTGGGTCAAAAAGTACATCCAATTGGTATGCGTGTCGGCATCATCCGTGATTGGGATGCCAAATGGTATGCTGAAAAAGAATACGCGGATTACCTTCATGAAGATCTTGCAATCCGTAAATTCGTTCAAAAAGAACTTGCTGACGCAGCAGTTTCAACTATCGAAATCGAACGCGCAGTAAACAAAGTTAATGTTTCACTTCACACTGCTAAACCAGGTATGGTTATCGGTAAAGGTGGTGCTAACGTTGATGCACTTCGTGCAAAACTTAACAAATTGACTGAAAAACAAGTACACATCAATATCATCGAAATCAAACAACCTGATTTGGATGCTCACCTTGTAGGTGAAGGAATTGCTCGTCAATTGGAGCAACGTGTTGCTTTCCGTCGTGCACAAAAACAAGCAATCCAACGTGCAATGCGTGCTGGAGCTAAAGGAATCAAAACTCAAGTATCAGGTCGTTTGAACGGTGCAGATATCGCCCGTGCTGAAGGATACTCTGAAGGAACTGTTCCACTCCACACACTTCGTGCAGATATCGATTACGCTTGGGAAGAAGCAGATACTACATACGGTAAACTTGGTGTTAAAGTATGGATCTACCGTGGTGAAGTTCTTCCAGCTCGTAAAAACACTAAAGGAGGTAAATAACCAATGTTAGTACCTAAACGTGTTAAACACCGTCGTGAATTCCGTGGAAAAATGCGCGGTGAAGCAAAAGGTGGAAAAGAAGTAGCATTCGGTGAATACGGTCTTCAAGCTACAACTAGCCACTGGATTACTAACCGCCAAATCGAAGCTGCTCGTATCGCCATGACTCGTTACATGAAACGTGGTGGTAAAGTTTGGATTAAAATCTTCCCACACAAATCATACACTGCTAAAGCTATCGGTGTGCGTATGGGATCTGGTAAAGGGGCACCTGAAGGTTGGGTTGCACCAGTTAAACGCGGTAAAGTGATGTTCGAAATCGCTGGTGTATCTGAAGAGATTGCACGTGAAGCGCTTCGTCTTGCTAGCCACAAATTGCCAGTTAAAACTAAATTCGTAAAACGTGAAGCAGAATAAGGAGAAGGCATGAAACTTAATGAAGTAAAAGAATTTGTTAAAGAACTTCGTGGTCTTTCTCAAGAAGAACTCGCGAAGCGCGAAAACGAATTGAAAAAAGAATTGTTTGAACTTCGTTTCCAAGCTGCTACTGGTCAATTGGAACAAACAGCTCGCTTGAAAGAAGTTAAAAAACAAATCGCTCGTATCAAAACAGTTCAATCTGAAGCGAAATAATAGACTAGGGAAGGAGAAATTTCAATGGAACGCAATAATCGTAAAGTTCTTGTTGGACGTGTTGTATCTGACAAAATGGACAAGACAATCACAGTTGTAGTTGAAACAAAACGTAACCACCCAGTCTATGGTAAACGTATTAACTACTCTAAAAAATACAAAGCACATGATGAAAACAATGTTGCCAAAGAAGGCGATATCGTACGTATCATGGAAACTCGCCCGCTTTCAGCTACAAAACGTTTCCGTCTTGTAGAAGTTGTTGAAGAAGCGGTTATCATCTAATCAAGCCTGAAAGGAGAAAACTGAAATGATTCAAACAGAAACTCGTTTGAAAGTCGCAGACAACAGCGGTGCACGCGAAATCTTGACTATCAAAGTTCTTGGTGGTTCTAAACGTAAATTTGCGAACATCGGTGATGTCATTGTGGCATCTGTAAAACAAGCTACTCCTGGTGGTGCGGTTAAAAAAGGTGACGTTGTAAAAGCTGTTATCGTTCGTACTAAATCAGGTGCTCGTCGCGCTGATGGTTCATACATCAAGTTTGACGAAAATGCAGCTGTTATCATCCGTGATGACAAAACTCCTCGCGGAACACGTATCTTTGGCCCAGTTGCACGTGAATTGCGTGAAGGTGGCTTCATGAAGATCGTGTCACTTGCTCCAGAAGTACTTTAATTTTTAGAAACAAACTAGTCCCCTAGCTTCAAGCTAGGGTGCCCTTGTGGGCGTAAGAAAAATTAAGGAGAAACCTAATGTTTGTAAAAAAAGGCGACAAAGTTCGCGTAATCGCTGGTAAAGATAAGGGAACAGAAGCTGTTGTCCTTACTGCCCTTCCAAAAGTAAACAAAGTTATCGTTGAAGGTGTTAACATCGTTAAGAAACACCAACGTCCAACTAACGAGCTTCCTCAAGGTGGTATCATTGAGAAAGAAGCAGCTATCCACGTATCAAACGTTCAAGTATTGGACAAAAATGGTGTAGCTGGTCGTGTTGGTTACAAATTTGTAGACGGTAAAAAAGTTCGCTACAACAAAAAATCAGGCGAAGTGCTTGATTAATCACGAAGGAAAGGAGAAGTATAATGGCAAATCGTTTAAAAGAAAAATATCTTAATGAAGTAGTTCCTGCTTTGACAGAACAATTCAACTACTCATCAGTGATGGCTGTGCCTAAAGTAGATAAGATCGTTTTGAACATGGGTGTTGGTGAAGCTGTATCAAACGCTAAAAGCCTTGAAAAAGCTGCTGAAGAATTGGCGCTTATCTCAGGTCAAAAACCACTTATCACTAAAGCTAAAAAATCAATCGCCGGCTTCCGTCTTCGTGAAGGTGTAGCGATCGGTGCAAAAGTTACCCTTCGTGGGGAACGTATGTACGAATTCTTGGATAAATTGGTTTCAGTTTCACTTCCACGTGTGCGTGACTTCCACGGTGTTCCAACAAAATCATTTGATGGACGCGGGAACTACACTCTTGGTGTGAAAGAACAATTGATCTTCCCAGAAATCAACTTTGATGACGTTGACAAAACTCGTGGTCTTGACATCGTTATCGTAACAACTGCTAACACTGACGAAGAGTCACGCGCATTGCTTACAGGCCTTGGAATGCCTTTTGCAAAATAATATAGGAGGTAAATCTAATGGCTAAAAAATCAATGATTGCTAAGAACAAACGTCCAGCGAAGTTCTCTACTCAAGCTTATACTCGTTGTGAAAAATGTGGTCGTCCACATTCAGTTTACCGCAAATTTAAACTTTGCCGTGTTTGCTTCCGTGAATTAGCTTACAAAGGACAAATTCCTGGTGTAACAAAAGCATCTTGGTAATTTAAGATATCAAGGGCGTCCAAACTCCAAGTGAAAATAGGAAACTTGACGAAGAAACTAAAGTTTCTAGGAAAGTTTATCTTTTTCACGCAGAGTTTAGCCCGGGTTCAGTTGGGCTTGCCAATTTGAACACGAGCTACAGCTTTGGCAAGAAAAGACCAAATTGCTTTTGCTGTTACGCTCTTTATATCATGTATTAACTAGCAAGTGCAACTTGCAAACTACTAGTAAGAGGAGAAAAACAAAATGGTTATGACTGACCCAATCGCAGACTTCCTAACTCGTATTCGTAACGCTAACCAAGCGAAACACGAAGTACTTGAAGTACCTGCATCAAACATCAAAAAAGGGATTGCTGAAATCCTTAAACGCGAAGGTTTTGTAAAAAACGTTGAAATCATCGAAGATGACAAACAAGGCATCATCCGTGTATTCCTTAAATACGGACCAAACGGTGAAAAAGTTATCACTAACTTGAAACGCGTTTCTAAACCAGGACTTCGTGTCTACAAAAAACGTGAAGATCTTCCAAAAGTACTTAACGGACTTGGAATTGCTATCCTTTCAACTTCTGAAGGTTTGCTTACTGATAAAGAAGCTCGTCAAAAGAACGTTGGTGGAGAAGTTATCGCTTACGTTTGGTAATATTTAGCTCCCAATTTCTTTGCGACTCTTCGTTATCGTCTCTTGCCTAACCCAAAGTTATGCCTGCGAGACGATGCCTAGATTCACTTTGGAATTGAAACCTAAATGTTCCTTTAAATCGAGAAATCGATTTAACCCCGTGAAAACTGGCCGTCAAAGCCTGACAATTTAACAGGAGAAAATAAACATGTCACGTATTGGTAATAAAGTTATCGTGTTGCCTGCTGGTGTTGAAGTCACTAACAATGACAACGTAGTAACTGTAAAAGGACCTAAAGGAGAACTTACTCGTAAGTTCTCAAAAGATATTGAAATTCGCGTGGAAGGTACTGAAGTAACTCTTCACCGTCCAAACGATTCAAAAGAAATGAAAACTATCCACGGAACTACTCGTGCCCTTTTGAATAACATGGTAATTGGTGTATCAGAAGGATTCAAGAAAGAACTTGAAATGCGTGGGGTTGGTTACCGTGCACAACTTCAAGGATCAAAACTTGTTTTGGCTGTTGGTAAATCTCATCCAGATGAAGTTGAAGCTCCAGAAGGGATTACTTTTGAACTTCCAAACCCAACAACAATTGTTGTTAACGGAATTTCAAAAGAAGTGGTTGGCCAAACAGCTGCTTACGTACGTAGCCTTCGTTCACCAGAATCTTACAAAGGTAAAGGTATTCGTTACGTTGGAGAGTACGTTCGTCTTAAAGAAGGTAAAACAGGTAAATAATGTTGAGTGGTTGATTTTCAACCACCAACCTATTTTCCAACTTTGTGCATAGCACGCGATTTAAAACTAAAGAGGTGAAAACTGTGATTTCTAAACCAGATAAAAACAAACTCCGTCAAAAACGCCACCGTCGCGTTCGCGGAAAACTCTCTGGAACTGCTGATCGCCCACGTTTGAACGTATTCCGTTCTAATACAGGCATCTACGCTCAAGTGATTGATGACGTAGCGGGTGTAACGCTCGCAAGTGCTTCAACTCTTGACAAAGAAGTTTCAAAAGGAACTAAAACTGAACAAGCCGTTGCTGTCGGTAAACTCGTTGCAGAACGTGCAAACGCTAAAGGTATTTCAGAAGTGGTGTTCGACCGCGGTGGATATCTATATCACGGACGTGTGAAAGCTTTGGCTGATGCAGCTCGTGAAAACGGATTGAAATTCTAATAGGAGGACACTAGAAAATGGCATTTAAAGACAATGCAGTTGAATTAGAAGAACGCGTAGTTGCTGTCAACCGTGTTACAAAAGTTGTTAAAGGTGGACGTCGTCTTCGTTTCGCAGCTCTTGTTGTTGTCGGTGACCACAACGGTCGTGTAGGATTTGGTACTGGTAAGGCTCAAGAAGTTCCAGAAGCAATCCGCAAAGCAGTAGAAGATGCTAAGAAAAACTTGATTGAAGTTCCTATGGTTGGAACAACAATCCCACACGAAGTTCTTTCAGAATTCGGTGGAGCTAAAGTATTGTTGAAACCTGCTGTAGAAGGTTCTGGAGTTGCCGCTGGTGGTGCAGTTCGTGCCGTTGTGGAATTGGCAGGTGTGGCAGATATTACATCTAAATCACTTGGTTCTAACACTCCAATCAACATTGTTCGTGCAACTGTTGAAGGTTTGAAACAATTGAAACGCGCTGAAGAAGTTGCTGCCCTTCGTGGTATTTCAGTTTCTGATTTGGTATAAGAAAGGGGATAAAATGGCTCAAATTAAAATTACTTTGACTAAGTCTCCAATCGGACGCATTCCATCACAACGTAAAACTGTTGTAGCACTTGGACTTGGCAAATTGAACAGCTCTGTTATTAAAGAAGATAACGCTGCTATCCGTGGTATGATCACTGCAGTATCTCACTTGGTAACAGTTGAAGAAGTAAACTAATGATTTTTAGGGGATGTGGCAATACTCATCCCCTAAAACTAGATATAGTCATCTAAGATGACGATGTATAGGCGAGTTGATAAGGGAGACAACCTTTTCTCCCTTATCGGCGCTAGCATTTTACAAAAGAGGAGAAAATAATAATGAAACTTCATGAATTAAAACCTGCAGAAGGTTCTCGTAAAGTACGTAACCGTGTTGGTCGTGGTACTTCATCAGGTAACGGTAAAACATCTGGTCGCGGTCAAAAAGGTCAAAAAGCTCGTAGCGGTGGCGGAGTTCGCCTTGGTTTTGAAGGTGGACAAACTCCATTGTTCCGTCGTCTTCCAAAACGTGGATTCACTAACATCAACGCTAAAGAATACGCAATTGTGAACCTTGACCAATTGAACGTCTTTGAAGATGGTGCTGAAGTTACTCCAGTTGTTCTTATCGAAGCAGGAATTGTTAAAGCTGAAAAATCAGGCGTTAAAATTCTTGGTAACGGTGAGTTGACTAAGAAATTGACTGTGAAAGCAGCTAAATTCTCTAAATCAGCTGAAGAAGCTATCACTGCTAAAGGTGGTTCAGTAGAAGTCATCTAAGAGAGGTGACCTATGTTTTTTAAATTATTAAGAGAAGCTCTTAAAGTCAAGCAAGTTCGATCAAAAATTTTATTTACAATTTTTATCGTTTTGGTCTTCCGTATCGGAACTAGTATTACAGTTCCTGGTGTGAATGCCAATAGCTTGAATGCTTTAAGTGGATTATCCTTCTTAAACATGTTGAGCTTGGTGTCAGGGAATGCCATGAAAAACTTCTCAGTTTTTGCACTTGGTGTTAGTCCCTACATTACAGCCTCTATCGTTGTCCAACTCTTGCAAATGGATATTTTACCCAAGTTTGTAGAATGGGGCAAACAAGGGGAAGTAGGTCGAAGAAAATTAAATCAAGCTACTCGTTATATTGCTCTAGTTCTAGCCTTTGTGCAATCTATCGGGATTACAGCTGGTTTTAATACTTTGGCTGGAGCTCAATTGTTGAAAACAGCTCTTACACCACAAGTTTTTATCATGATTGGTATCATCTTAACAGCTGGTAGCATGATTGTGACGTGGTTGGGAGAGCAAATTACAGATAAGGGATACGGAAATGGTGTTTCTATGATTATCTTTGCTGGGATTGTCGCTTCAATTCCAGAGATGATTCAAGGAATCTATGTAGACTACTTTGTGAATGTTCCAAGTAGCCGTATCAACTCATCTATCATTTTCGTAATCATCTTGATTATTACTGTTTTGTTGATTATTTACTTTACAACTTATGTTCAACAAGCAGAATACAAAATCCCAATCCAATATACAAAAGTTGCACAAGGTGCTCCATCTAGCTCTTACCTTCCATTGAAGGTAAACCCTGCTGGAGTTATCCCAGTTATCTTTGCAAGTTCCATTACTGCAGCGCCTGCGGCTATTCTTCAGTTTTTGAGCGCTACAGGCCATGATTGGGCTTGGGTAAGAACAGCACAAGAAATGCTGGCAACAACTTCACCAACTGGTATTGCCATGTATGCTTTGTTGATTATTCTCTTTACATTCTTCTACACGTTTGTACAGATTAATCCTGAAAAAGCGGCAGAGAACTTACAAAAGAGCGGTGCCTATATCCACGGAGTTCGTCCTGGTAAAGGTACAGAAGAATATATGTCTAAACTTCTTCGTCGTCTTGCAACTGTTGGTTCCCTCTTCCTTGGTGTGATTTCTATTTTACCGATTGTAGCAAAAGATGTTTTCGGACTTTCAGAAGTTGTTGCTTTTGGGGGAACAAGTCTACTAATCATTATCTCGACAGGTATTGAAGGAATTAAACAATTGGAAGGGTATCTATTGAAACGTAAGTATGTTGGTTTCTTGGATACAACAGAATAAAAGTATTTACAGATACTCTTCGAAAATCAAATTCAAACCATGTCAGCTTCACCTTGCCGTAGTACGGTTACTGACTTCGTCAGTTATATCCACAACCTCAAAACAGTGTTTTGAGCAGCCTGCGGCTAGCTTCCTAGTTTGTTCTTTGATTTTCATTGAGTATGAATCAGTAAATGCTGAGGGAGTGGAGGTTTAAACTCTGACGTTTGTGAGAGTTTGATCTCCCCTCTTCTATTTTGTTTTTAAATAGGGGTGAAAAGACTTTTTGCTTCTATTTAAAAATAAAATAAGGAGATCAAATCATGAATCTTTTGATTATGGGCTTACCTGGTGCAGGTAAGGGAACTCAAGCAGCAAAAATCGTAGAACAATTCCATGTTGCACATATCTCAACAGGTGATATGTTCCGCGCTGCAATGGCAAATCAAACTGAAATGGGTGTTCTTGCTAAGTCATACATTGACAAGGGTGAATTGGTTCCTGACGAAGTTACAAATGGAATCGTAAAAGAACGTCTTTCACAAGATGATATCAAAGAAACAGGATTCTTGTTGGATGGTTACCCACGTACAATCGAACAAGCTCATGCCTTGGACAAAACATTGGCTGAACTTGGCATTGAACTAGAAGGTGTCATCAACATTGAAGTGAATCCAGATAGCCTCTTGGAACGTTTGAGTGGTCGTATCATCCACCGCGTAACTGGAGAAACTTTCCACAAGGTCTTTAACCCACCAGTTGACTATAAAGAAGAAGATTACTACCAACGTGAAGATGATAAACCTGAGACAGTAAAACGTCGATTGGACGTTAATATTGCTCAAGGAGAACCAATCATTGCTCACTACCGTGCTAAAGGTTTGGTTCATGACATCGAAGGTAATCAAGATATCAATGATGTCTTTTCAGATATCGAAAAAGTATTGACAAATTTGAAATAAAGCGTTTTTCACACTTGCAAAAATCCGCTACAAATGTTATACTAAGATAGTCTGACTTATAATTGTTGTCTCTGTGTCTAGAGGCATCGAATCGAAATTTATGGAGGTGCTTTTGCGTGGCAAAAGACGATGTGATTGAAGTTGAAGGCAAAGTAGTTGATACAATGCCGAATGCAATGTTTACGGTTGAACTTGAAAATGGACATCAGATTTTAGCAACAGTTTCTGGTAAAATTCGTAAAAACTATATTCGTATTTTAGCGGGAGATCGTGTTACTGTCGAAATGAGTCCATATGACTTGACACGTGGACGTATCACTTACCGCTTTAAATAATCGAAAAACTTGGAGGGATAAGAAATGAAAGTAAGACCATCGGTCAAACCAATTTGCGAATACTGTAAAGTTATTCGTCGTAATGGTCGTGTTATGGTAATTTGCCCAGCAAATCCAAAACACAAACAACGTCAAGGATAAGATAGAAAGGAGAAAACATGGCTCGTATTGCTGGAGTTGACATTCCAAATGACAAACGCGTAGTAATCTCATTGACTTATGTTTATGGTATCGGACTTGCAACATCTAAGAAAATTTTGGCTGCTGCTGGAATCTCAGAAGATGTTCGTGTACGTGATCTTACATCAGATCAAGAAGATGCTATCCGTCGTGAAGTGGATGCAATCAAAGTTGAAGGTGACCTTCGTCGTGAAGTAAACTTGAACATCAAACGTTTGATGGAAATCGGTTCATACCGTGGTATCCGTCACCGTCGTGGACTTCCTGTCCGTGGACAAAACACTAAAAACAACGCTCGCACTCGTAAAGGTAAAGCTGTTGCGATTGCTGGTAAGAAAAAATAATATAGGAGGTAAAAGTCTTGGCTAAACCAACACGTAAACGTCGTGTGAAAAAGAATATCGAATCTGGTATTGCTCATATTCACGCTACATTTAATAACACTATTGTTATGATTACTGATGTGCATGGTAATGCAATTGCTTGGTCATCAGCTGGTGCTCTTGGTTTCAAAGGTTCTCGTAAATCTACACCATTCGCTGCTCAAATGGCTTCTGAAGCTGCTGCTAAATCTGCACAAGAACACGGTCTTAAATCAGTTGAAGTTACTGTAAAAGGTCCAGGTTCTGGTCGTGAGTCAGCTATTCGTGCGCTTGCTGCCGCTGGTCTTGAAGTAACAGCAATTCGTGATGTGACTCCAGTGCCACACAATGGTGCTCGTCCTCCAAAACGTCGCCGTGTATAATCATCGCATTACACTGCTTTTCGTTTAAGAGGGAGTAACTAAATGATCGAGTTTGAAAAACCAAATATAACAAAAATTGATGAGAATAAAGATTATGGCAAGTTTGTAATCGAACCACTTGAACGTGGCTATGGTACAACTCTTGGTAACTCTCTTCGTCGTGTACTTCTAGCTTCTCTGCCAGGAGCAGCTGTGACATCTATCAATATTGATGGTGTGTTACATGAGTTTGACACAGTTCCAGGTGTTCGTGAAGACGTGATGCAAATCATTCTGAACATTAAAGGAATTGCAGTGAAATCGTACGTTGAAGACGAAAAAATCATCGAACTAGATGTTGAAGGTCCTGCTGAAGTAACAGCTGGTGACATTTTGACAGATAGCGATATTGAAATTGTAAATCCAGATCATTATCTCTTTACAATCGGTGAAGGTTCTTCTCTAAAAGCGACTATGACTGTTAACAGTGGTCGTGGATATGTACCTGCAGATGAAAATAAAAAGGATAATGCACCAGTTGGGACACTTGCTGTAGATTCTATTTATACACCAGTTACCAAAGTCAACTATCAAGTTGAACCTGCTCGTGTAGGTAGCAACGATGGTTTTGACAAACTAACCCTTGAAATCTTGACAAATGGAACAATTATTCCAGAAGATGCTTTAGGGCTTTCAGCACGTATTTTGACAGAACATCTTGATTTGTTTACAAATCTTACTGAGATTGCTAAGTCAACTGAAGTGATGAAAGAAGCTGATACTGAATCTGACGACCGTATTTTTGATCGTACGATTGAGGAACTGGACTTGTCTGTGCGTTCATACAACTGTTTGAAACGTGCCGGTATCAATACTGTGCATGACTTGACAGAAAAATCTGAAGCAGAGATGATGAAAGTACGAAATCTTGGACGCAAGAGTTTGGAAGAAGTGAAATTCAAACTTATTGATTTGGGTCTTGGATTAAAAGATAAATAAAGGAGGAATAAATGGCTTACCGTAAACTAGGACGCACTAGCTCACAACGTAAAGCAATGCTTCGCGATTTGACAACTGACCTTTTGATCAACGAATCAATCGTGACAACTGAAGCTCGTGCTAAAGAAATCCGTAAAACTGTTGAAAAAATGATTACTCTAGGTAAACGTGGTGATTTGCATGCACGTCGTCAAGCAGCTGCTTTCGTACGTAATGAAATCGCATCTGAAAACTATGATGAAGCAACTGATAAGTACACTTCTACTACAGCACTTCAAAAATTGTTCTCAGAAATCGCACCTCGTTATGCTGAACGTAACGGTGGATACACTCGTATCCTTAAAACTGAACCACGTCGTGGTGATGCAGCGCCAATGGCGATCATCGAACTAGTATAAAATCATCAATTTTGTTGAGTGTTATGATGATGGAGTCTTGTGCTCTTAGTCTAGCTCTGGTCTACCGCTAGGATTTCGGTCCTAGCGGGAACACTCATCATAAGTTGGGATAGTAGACGCTTGTTTACGAAATTGTTTTTTGCTTAAGAACAACTTCGTAAGCAGGCGTTTTTGAGTATTTTCGTTAGAATTATGCTATACTATTTAAAAAGAAGCTTGTTTAATGTTCAGGTTTCTTATTTTAAGAAGAATTGGAGTTTGCTTATGAAAGCGATTATAACTGTTGTTGGTAAAGATAAATCTGGAATTGTTGCAGGTGTTTCTGGTAAAATTGCAGAATTGGGTTTGAACATTGATGATATTTCTCAAACTGTTTTGGATGAATATTTCACGATGATGGCTGTCGTCTCTAGCGATGAAAAGCAAGATTTCACCTATCTTCGTAATGAGTTTGAAACCTTTGGTCAAACTTTGAATGTGAAAATTAATATTCAGAGTGCAGCGATTTTCGAAGCTATGTATAATATCTAGGAGGTACACATGGATATTAGACAAGTTACTGAAACAATCGCCATGATTGAGGAGCAAAATTTCGATATCAGAACCATTACCATGGGGATTTCCCTTCTGGACTGTATCGATTCAGATATCAATCGTGCTGCAGAGAAAATTTATCAAAAGATTACGACCAAGGCAGCTAATTTAGTGGCTGTTGGGGATGAAATTGCAGCGGAGCTGGGAATTCCAATCGTTAATAAGCGTGTATCGGTGACTCCTATTTCTCTGATTGGAGCAGCGACAGATGCGACAGACTATGTGGTTCTGGCAAAAGCGCTTGATAAGGCTGCGAAAGAGATTGGTGTGGATTTTATTGGTGGTTTTTCTGCCTTGGTACAAAAAGGTTATCAAAAGGGAGATGAGATTCTCATCAATTCTATTCCTCGCGCTTTGGCAGAAACGGACAAGGTCTGCTCGTCAGTCAATATCGGTTCAACCAAGTCTGGTATTAATATGACCGCTGTAGCAGATATGGGACGAATTATCAAGGAAACGGCTAATCTATCTGATATGGGCGCAGCTAAGCTGGTTGTATTTGCTAATGCTGTTGAGGACAATCCATTTATGGCTGGTGCTTTCCACGGTGTTGGAGAAGCTGATGTTATCATCAATGTCGGAGTTTCTGGTCCTGGTGTGGTGAAACGTGCTTTGGAAAAAGTTCGTGGACAGAGCTTTGATGTAGTAGCCGAAACCGTTAAGAAGACTGCCTTCAAGATCACTCGGATCGGTCAATTGGTTGGTCAGATGGCTAGTGAGAGACTGGGTGTGGAGTTTGGTATTGTGGACTTGAGTTTGGCGCCAACTCCTGCGGTTGGAGATTCTGTGGCACGTGTCCTTGAGGAAATGGGGTTAGAGACAGTTGGAACACACGGGACGACGGCTGCCTTGGCTCTCTTGAATGACCAAGTTAAGAAGGGGGGAGTGATGGCCTGCAACCAAGTTGGTGGTTTGTCTGGAGCCTTTATCCCTGTTTCAGAAGATGAAGGAATGATTGCTGCAGTGCAAAATGGTTCTCTTAATTTGGAAAAACTAGAAGCTATGACGGCTATCTGTTCCGTTGGTTTGGATATGATTGCCATTCCTGAGGATACACCAGCTGAAACCATTGCGGCCATGATTGCAGATGAAGCTGCAATTGGTGTCATTAACATGAAAACAACGGCTGTTCGTATCATTCCCAAAGGAAAAGAAGGCGATATGATTGAGTTTGGTGGCCTGTTAGGAACTGCACCTGTTATGAAGGTCAATGGGGCTTCGTCTGTCGATTTCATTTCTCGTGGAGGACAAATCCCAGCACCAATTCATAGTTTTAAAAATTAAGAAAATAAGAGAAATTTTAAGTTCTATTTAAGGTTAGGTATGTATACTATAATCATTAAATAAAGACCTCCTAATATTATTTGAAACAGATAACACTGATTTAGTTTGAATTTGATTTTTATCTAATATCTTTATTTAATAGAACTCCTAAACTTTTTCATAATAATCTCCTGCAAAAGTCGCCTGTATGGGTGGCTTTTGTTTTATCATCCATGATATAATAGAAGCAAACGGAGGACGGAAAATGGTAAAAGTACGATTGTATTTGGTACGTCATGGCAAGACCATGTTTAACACGATTGGTCGAGCGCAAGGTTGGAGTGATACTCCCTTAACTGCTGAAGGTGAACGAGGGATTCAAGAATTAGGGATTGGTTTGCGAGAATCTGGTCTACAGTTTGAGCGCGCTTATTCCAGTGATTCTGGTCGCACCATTCAGACCATGGGAATTATCCTTGAAGAACTTGGCTTGCAGGAGAAAATCCCTTATCGCATGGATAAGCGTATCAGAGAATGGTGTTTTGGTAGCTTTGACGGAGCCTACAATGGCGATCTTTTCATGGGCATTATTCCTCGTATCTTTAATGTGGACCATGTTCACCAATTGTCTTATGCTGAATTGGCTGAGGGCTTGGTGGAGGTTGATACAGCTGGTTGGGCTGAAGGCTGGGAAAAACTCAGTGGCCGAATCAAGGAGGGCTTTGAAGCGATTGCCAAAGAAATGGAAGAACAAGGTGGGGGCAATGCCCTCGTTGTCAGCCATGGAATGACCATTGGAACCATTGTTTATCTGATTAATGGCATGCATCCGCATGGTCTCGATAATGGGAGTGTGACAATCCTTGAATATGAGGACGGCCAGTTTAGCGTTGAGGTTGTTGGTGACTGTAGTTACCGAGAACTAGGACGTGAGAAGATGGAGGAAGCCTCTATTTAATCAGTCTAGACTTGCTTGCTATGAACTAGGGATTTGATAGGAATATCAAGATAAGAAAAAACAGCCGAGGGTAATCCTTTCGGCTGTTTTTGATGGGGAAAACTAAAGTGTAATGCTATTGCTTTTAGAGATTTTCATAAACAAGAGCAAGGAACCTACTGTTAGAACAGTCAGGATAGTTGACAAGGCTGCGGCTACACCGTAATTTCCTCTGAGAACCTCTGTATAAATAGCTACAGTCATTGTTCTTGTTTTGACATTGTAGAGGAGGATAGAAGTGGAAAGTTCTGAAATCATTGTAACCCAAGATAGGATAGCTCCAGAAATAATACCAGATAGCATCATTGGAGTTGTAATCTTGGCAAAGGTATTGAGACGACTACTTCCTAAGCTCTCAGCGGCTTCTTCAATACTTGGTGCTATTTGTTGCAAGCTAGCAACAGATGAGCGAATAGTATAAGGCAATCTTCTGACAGATAGGGACATAATTAAGATGAAAGCTGTCCCTGTAATCATAAGAAATCCACTTCCAAATAGACCGGTATTGAAGGAAGAAATGAAGGCAATCCCTAGAACGGTTCCTGGTACAATATAAGGAACCATACTGAGGCTGTCAATTAAGTTTGTAAACAAATTCCGTTTTCTAACGGCTAGGTAGGAGATAAATGTTGCGAATAGGACAACTAGAACTAAGGCAATCAAAGGGATACGAATGGTATTGAAAATAGCAGATCCCATACGATTGAAAGCTACCTTGTAACTGTTTAGAGAATAACCTTTGACAAATACCATACCTGATGTTTTTAGGAAAGAAGTATAAATCAAGTAGACTTGAGGTAGAACAGAGAACAAGATAATTCCGTAGACTGTTGCATAAATGGCAACCATTTTTCCTTTTGTGTTTTTTTTAGGCTCAATTGGATGGAGCGAATTCATACTGAAACTGTAGCGATTTGAAATGTATTTTTGGATAAGGAAGATTGCCAAGGCGATGATAATCGCCATAATTGCTAAAGCAGATGCAAAAGCAGAATTTCCTCCAACCTCGCTAATAAATTGAGTATAAATCAAGACGGGGAAAGTCCGATATCCTTCACCAATTAACATCGGTGTTCCAAAGTCTGAGAATGCTCTCATAAATACAAGCAGGGCAGCCGCTAGTAAGGTTGGAACTAGGAGAGGTAAAACAACTGTTACGATACGCTTAAATCCGAAGGACCCCATGCTTTCAGCGGCTTCAAGTAGAGAATTGTCAATACTTTTCATTGTCCCAGCAACGTATAGAAATACCAGTGGGAATAGTTGCAGTGTAAAGACAAGTACAATTCCTTTGAATCCATAAATATCGATAGCTGGAAGATGAAGGGCATTTGTCAGGAATTTGGTAATGACCCCATTTCGTCCCAGCAAGAGAATCCAGGAGTAGGCTCCCACGAAAGGAGCTGACATGGAAGCAATGATAATCAATATTTGTAAAAATTTCTTTCCCTTGAAGTCATACATGGAAAAGAGGTAAGCTAATAAGGTTCCTACGACCAAGGAAGTGACAGTAGCGGTAATGGAAACCTTGAAACTATTGACTAGTGTCTCAGAATAGTAGGCTTTACTAAAGAAAGTTACAAAATTAGCTAGTGAAAATTGTCCCTCATGTATGAGTGCTTGCTTGAGCACGGTAACGATAGGATAAACGAGAAAGACAAGATAGGTAAGAAAGATGAAGAAAGAGGAGGCTGTCCAAATATTTAGTTTTTTACGTTCCATGGTTGACTCCTTTTATCAGGTTTTGGGAACCATCTGCAGAAAAGACGTTTAATTTTTGAGTATTGATTCGTAGACGAATACGATCGCCTTTTTGTAAATCTTCTTCAAAAGTTGATTCTTCGCTAACTTGAATTTTTGAGGTAAAACCTGTCTCAATGAAATACTCCGTATTTAGTCCAAGATAGACGCTATCGCTAATAGTTCCTTCAATATCTCCAGATTCATCTTTGATAAACTCTTCAGGACGAATGCTTACATGAATAGCTTGTTCCTCAGCCTGATCAAGAGCTGGCATTCGAAGAGCATAGCCATCTGAAAAGACGATATAAGCGCCGTCGCTCCGTTTTTCAAGAGTGGCAGGGATAATATTTGTGCGTCCGATAAAGGTTGCTACAAACTCATTAGCTGGTTTATGATAGAGTTCTTTTGGCCGACCGATTTGTTGGATGACTCCGTCTTTCATAACAGCAATTTGGTCTGAAATAGCCATGGCTTCTTCTTGGTCGTGGGTTACATAAACAGTTGTAATTCCCACTTCGTGTTGGATTTCTCGAATGGCTTGACGCATATCCAAGCGAAGCTTGGCATCTAGGTTACTAAGTGGCTCGTCCATGAGGAGAACACTTGGATTAACAGCTAAGGCGCGTGCCAAGGCGACACGTTGTTGTTGTCCACCACTGAGTTTATCAGGTTTTCGATCCGCATATTGAGCAATTTGCATGAGTTCAAGATATTTATTGGTTTGTTGAATCAATTCTTCTTTTGGAACCTTCTTTTGCTTAAGACCAAAAGCAACATTGTCTCGGACAGTCAAATGTGGAAAAATAGCGTAGTTTTGGAAAACCATTCCGATATTGCGTTTGCTGGGTTCCATATTATTGATTTTTGTATCATCGAAGTAAAATTCTCCGCCTTCGATACTGTTGAAACCTGCAATCATACGAAGAAGGGTCGTTTTCCCACACCCTGAAGGCCCAAGAAGGGTAAAGAGACTTCCTTTTGGAATTGTAATGTTCAAATTCTCAATAACAGGGACATCGTGGTAGATTTTTTTGGCGTTAATAATTTTGATCTCACTCATAGTGAACCTCTTTTACTGTTTAGATTGGATATCTGTAAAGACTTCGTTGTATTTCTTAACGATATCTGATTTATTCTTGATGACATAATCATAATCTTCAGTGAGTGTTTTGATTTTGTCAATTGGTTTCATATTTTCGCTTGTTTTAGCATTTTTACGAACAGGACGGTTAGTAGTGGTTGTACCAAGTGTATCTTGTACTTCTTGAGAGATAATAAAATCGATAAATTTCTTGGCATTTTCCATATTTTTCGCTTTTTTAACGATAGCAGCACTAGCAGGTAGGAAGACTGTTCCTTCTTTTGGATAGACCACCTTGATATTAGCTCCATCATTTAAGAGCTTAACTGCTGGATCTTCATAAGAGAGACCAACAGCCATTTCTCCGTCAGCGACTGCTTTATAGACACCAGATGAGCTTGAACCGATTTTACCATCAATAAGTGTGAAGAGATCTTTTACATAAGACCAAGCTTTATCGTCTTTGTAACCACCTTGAGCTTGTAGCATATTTGTTAATTGAGCAAAGGCGCTAGAAGAGTTTGCTGGGTCAGCAGTTGCGATTTTTCCTTTTAGTTCAGGTTTGAGAAGGTCGCTATATCCTTCGATGTTCATGCCTTTAGTTAAATCAGGATTGACGATTAAAACACTACCATCTAGTGTATAAGGAGTAGAGTAGCCAGTTGTGTTTTGATATTCTTTGATAACATTATCATTTTCTTTTGAAGTATAGTTTTCAAAGAGTTCTCCATGGGTAGCATATTGTGTATAAGAACCACCAAAGATGACATCGGCTACAGGGGCTTCTTTTTCTGACTCTAGTTTTTTGAAAAGTTCTCCAGTACCAGCTTGAATCAGTTCTACTTTGATACCATATTTTTCTTCAAAGGCAGGAATAGTTGCTCCGATTAAGCCCTCTGAGTTTGGTGAATAAACGACTAGCGAACCGCCGTCTCCTTTATCAGATGAACCGCCATCGGCAGATTCATTAGAAGAACAAGCAGCAAGACCCAAAAGAGCTAGTCCGCAAGCAGCATAATACATCCATTTCTTTTTCATGATGGATACCTCCGTTATGTTATTTAAGTTTATTTTAAGATAATGTAAGCGTTTTTAAAACCGATAATTCTATTCTATTAGAGTAAAATTCTCTACAAAAACGGAAGTAATCTTTTGATTTTATAGTAGGGTTTGACAGTTAATCGTTGGGAAGTCAAATGTTATTTTTTAGATTGGATATCTGTAAAAATATCATTGTACTTTTTAAGAATGGCAGATTTGTTTTTAATGACATAATCGGAATCTTCAGTGGCAATATTGATTTCTGTCATAGCCTTCATATTTTTATTGGTTTTAGCATTTTTACGAATGGGTCTGATTGTTGTTTCAGTTCCTAGTTTATCTTGGATTTCTTGAGAAAGGAGGAAATCGATAAATTTCTTAGCATTTTTCATGTGTTTGGCATTTTTGATGATAGCTGCGTTACCAGGTAAAAAGACGGTTCCTTCTTTTGGATAAATGACTTTTACATCAACTCCGTCGTTTAAGAGTTTTAAGGCAGGATCTTCATAGGTGAGTCCAACAGCCATTTCTCCATCGGCGACAGCTTTGTAAACATTTGAGGAGCTAGATGCAATTTTTCCATCTACTAGGGTAAAGAGATTTTTCACATAGGTCCAAGCTTGTTCATTTTCGTATCCACCTTGGTCTACAAGCATGTTTGTTAGTTGTGCAAAGGCGCTAGAAGCGTTACTAGGATCAGCAGTAGCGATTTTTCCTTTTAAGTTAGGATTGAGTAAATCATTGTAGCCTTCAATTTTAATATCTTTTGTAAGAGCTGAATTGGCAATGATAACACTGACATCCAGTGTGTAGGGAGTGTAGAATCCTGTTTTATTTTGATATTCAGGGATTATCTGGTCGTTCTCTTGAGAAATATAAGGTTCAAAAAGATTTTCGTTAGAAGATAAGAGAGCGTGGGAGCCTCCGAAAATGACATCGGCTACAGGCGATTCTTTTTCAGCCTCAGCTTTTTTGAACAATTCACCAGTGCTGGCTTGTACTAAGTCAACCTTAATACCATATTTTTCTTCGAAGGCTGGGATTGTTTCTTCGATAAGGTCTTCAGGGTTAGATGAGTAGACAACCAAAGTGTTATCTGAATCTTTTTCAGCGCTAGTTTCCGCTTCTATAGGTGAAGAACATCCTGATAAAGAAAGGAATATCCAGCTACAAGAGAGAAAGAATAGTATTTTTTCATAAGTATCTCCTTTTTTACGAACATTTTCTCTAACCAGATTGTTAATGTTTTTAAATTGTAGAGTTCTACTATATAAAATAAAAAGATTGCTACAATAGAGTTGAGCAATCCTTTTACATCAATGGTTTTTATCCATGAGTTTTAATTCTTTTGGAGAAATATGGAGATACTTTTTAAAAACTTTGGCAAAATATTTATAGTCTGAAAATCCAACTTGTTCAGAGATATCGCTTAAGGGAGAATTAGGGGATTCAGCCATTTTATCTATAGCTTGCTTGAGGCGGTAGCGTAAGATATATTCATTTAGCGTCATTGGGAAGTCTTCTTTGATAACCTTATATAGATAACTTTCGCTATATCCTAGATTCTCTGCAATGGTAGAAATGGTAAAGTGCATGCAGTAGTGTTGATGAACAAATTCAAGAATTTGCTGAATGATTTGGTTTTGTGTATCGATTTGTTGGATAGATGTGAGTAAAGTTTGATATTCATCTAAAAAAGGAGTTTCTTGATAAGTACTAACTCGTAATCGCAAAACAATTTTTTGAAGACATTCTGTCAATTCCTTGGTATCAATTGGTTTGGATAAGAAATCTACCGCGCCATATTGCATGGCTTTTTTGGCATTTTGAAAATCGTTATAACCTGATAAGATAACTTTTTCATAGGAGAGAGTACGAGTGGCTTCAAACATCATAAAAGCATCCATAATTGGCATGGTTATGTCTGTTAAGACAATATGAGGTTCTTTTTCTTGGATGAGTTTCATTCCCTCTTGACCGTGACTGGCAGTTCCTACGACTTGGATACCTAAGGCAGAGTAATCTACGGCAATCTCTAGCCATTTTCGAATGAGGTGTTCATCTTCTACGATGATGAGCTTAAACATGAGTTAGTCCTTTCGTTACAAATTTTACCCAAGTTTCTCCTTGGCGATTGACTCCTAAATCTAGCTGGACATCAGAAAAGAAATTGCTCAATCGTTTGTAGCTGTTAACGATACCATGCTGGGTATGTGGGCTTTCTAAAGAGTCTAAAATAGCGAGTCGCTCTTGTTTTGTGAGTCCTCCAGCATTATCCTTGACTAAAAAAGTCAGAGAATCTTCTTCCAAGGTAATTTGGATATCAATATGAAGATCAATACGGTATTGCATCCCATATTTTATAGCATTTTCTACTAGAGGAAGCAAGAAAAGTTTAGGGATAGGCTGATTATCGACAGTTTCTGGACAGACAATATCATAAGAAAAGTGCTCGAAACGAATCTTATGAATCATAAGGTAATCCTCTATAATTTTTAAATCCTGACAAATGGTTGTTTCTTTTTCTAAATCGGTGATGCTGTAGCGAAGAATGCGCGTGAGATTTTGAATTAGGTCTTGTGTAAGAGCGGCATCCATTAAAGAAGTGATTTTAATCGTCTCAAGTGTATTGTAGAGAAAATGAGGATTGAACTGAGCTTCTAGCATTTTTCTTTCAAAAATCCACTTTTCTTTTTCTATGGTCAACATTTTCTGATGAAGTTGATCTAATTCGTACAACATATTGTTAATTTTTTCTGCCATAAACTCAAACTCATCACCTGTTTGTAGAGAAAGCCTTTTTTCTGCTTGTTTAGGAATTTCTTGAAGTTGGTAAACCAAACTTTCAATAGGAACAGCGTTGTGTGTGGCAATTTTATGAGCAATTCGTCTTGCTTGCCAGAAGTAGAGGAAGAATATACATAAGGTGAGAATGGAGGCTAGACCGAGTAAGCTAGGAATGGGAAAAAAGGATTGAAAAGTATAGATTGAAAAAATAGCACCGACTTTTTCTTTTTGAACAATAAGCGGTTCATTCGCATACCAGTGGGTGCGAGAGTGTAGGAGTTTTTCATCAAATTTTTCAAGAGTGGAGCGAGTGAACTGATTTGTATTGTTAGAAAACATATTTCCAAAGCTATCGGTAATGATGTATTTGGAATTGATCATTGGGAAACTTGAGATGAAATCATTCTCATTTACGAAAGCAATAGTATAGGCCTTAACTCGTTGGTTTTGAAGTAGTGGTTTGATAAAGAGTGTGTAGTGTTGCTTGTCTGAAGAGAGTGCAATTTTTTCTGTCACTTTTTCTTGAGAAGGATTTTGAATGAGTAGTTTTAAGTAGTAGGGAGATAAAATACTTTCTTGATGATTTCGATTGGTACTAAATAGTAATTCACCTGTATCACTTAGGATAATGAGGTCAGAACTAAGTTTTAATTTAGCTTTTGTCTCGTAAAATAAGCTAAAGACTTCTCGTTCTGTGTGTTTACCATCCAAAAATCCAGGAATCATTTTATGGTTCATAGTAGTCAGGAGTTCATTATTTGCTTCTTTCATTTCTTGAACCTGTTTGACAATCTGTCTCGTATCTTTGGAGAGTTGTTGCTTTTGTAAAAAATAGGAAAAACCAAAAAGTAAAATGAGTAGTAAAAGAGAGGTCACAAAGGCTGCGATAGAGCTTCTATGGAGAATTTCTTTTTGGAGAGATTTTTTAAAGGAATGAGACATCCGCTACCTCCTTGGAAGGGTTTTCTGTTATAAGTATAGCAGTTTAAAAATTCTAGAGCAAGGTAAAATAGAAAAGTATAGAATAGAACGAGACCAAATTCCCTCAAAAATGGTATAATAGTAACATCACAAAATTGGAGAGAGACCATGAGTTTTTACAATCATAAAGAAATTGAGCCTAAGTGGCAGGGCTACTGGGCAGAACATCATACATTTAAGACAGGAACAGATGCCTCAAAACCGAAGTTTTATGCTCTCGATATGTTCCCTTATCCGTCTGGAGCGGGTCTTCACGTAGGACACCCAGAAGGTTATACTGCAACCGATATCCTCAGCCGTTATAAACGTGCGCAAGGTTACAATGTTCTTCACCCAATGGGATGGGATGCCTTTGGTTTGCCAGCTGAACAGTACGCTATGGACACAGGAAATGACCCAGCGGAATTCACAGCAGAAAACATTGCTAACTTCAAACGTCAAATCAATGCGCTTGGATTTTCTTACGACTGGGACCGTGAAGTCAACACCACAGATCCAAACTACTACAAGTGGACTCAGTGGATCTTCACCAAGCTTTACGAAAAAGGCTTGACCTATGAAGCGGAAGTACCAGTAAACTGGGTTGAGGAACTAGGAACAGCAATTGCCAACGAAGAAGTTCTTCCTGATGGAACTTCTGAGCGTGGAGGCTATCCAGTTGTCCGCAAACCAATGCGCCAATGGATGCTCAAAATCACTGCCTATGCAGAGCGCTTGCTCAATGACTTGGATGAGTTGGATTGGCCAGAGTCTATCAAGGATATGCAACGCAACTGGATCGGGAAATCAACTGGTGCCAATGTAACCTTTAAAGTAAAAGGAACAGACAAGGAATTCACTGTATTTACCACTCGTCCAGATACCCTTTTCGGTGCGACTTTCACTGTTTTGGCACCTGAGCATGATTTGGTAGATGCTATCGTCAGTCCAGAACAAGCTGAAGCAGTAGCAGACTACAAACACCAAGCTAGCCTCAAGTCTGACTTGGCTCGTACAGACCTTGCCAAAGAAAAAACAGGGGTTTGGACTGGTGCTTATGCCATCAACCCTGTCAATGGTAAGGAAATTCCAATCTGGATTGCAGACTATGTTCTTGCTAGCTATGGAACAGGTGCGGTAATGGCTGTTCCTGCCCACGACCAACGTGACTGGGAATTTGCCAAACAGTTTGACCTTCCAATCGTAGAAGTGCTTGAAGGTGGAAACGTAGCAGAAGCTGCCTACACAGAAGATGGGCTTCATGTTAATTCAGACTTTCTAGATGGATTGAATAAAGAAGACGCAATTGCTAAGATTGTGGCTTGGTTGGAAGAAAACGACTGTGGTCAGGAGAAGGTTACCTACCGTCTTCGCGACTGGCTCTTTAGCCGTCAACGTTACTGGGGTGAACCAATCCCAATCATTCATTGGGAAGATGGAACTTCAACAGCTGTTCCTGAAAGTGAATTGCCACTTATCTTGCCTGTAACCAAGGATATCCGCCCTTCAGGTACAGGGGAAAGTCCATTGGCTAACTTGACAGATTGGCTTGAAGTGACTCGTGCAGATGGTGTCAAAGGTCGTCGTGAAACCAACACTATGCCACAATGGGCAGGTTCAAGCTGGTACTACCTCCGCTATATTGACCCACACAATACTGAGAAATTGGCCGATGAGGATCTTCTCAAACAATGGTTGCCAGTAGATATCTACGTGGGTGGTGCAGAGCATGCTGTGCTTCACTTGCTTTATGCTCGTTTCTGGCACAAATTCCTCTACGACCTCGGTGTTGTTCCAACTAAGGAACCATTCCAAAAACTCTTTAACCAAGGAATGATTTTGGGTACTAGCTACCGTGACCACCGTGGTGCGCTTGTGGCGACTGATAAGGTTGAAAAACGTGACGGTTCCTTCTTCCATGTGGAAACAGGGGAAGAGTTGGAGCAAGCGCCAGCCAAGATGTCTAAATCGCTCAAGAACGTTGTTAACCCAGACGACGTAGTGGAACAATACGGTGCTGATACCCTTCGTGTTTATGAAATGTTTATGGGGCCACTTGATGCTTCCATCGCTTGGTCTGAAGAAGGTCTGGAAGGAAGCCGTAAATTCCTTGACCGCGTTTACCGTTTGATTACAAGTAAAGAAATCGTTGCGGAAAACAATGGCGCTCTTGACAAGGTTTATAACGAAACAGTCAAATCTGTCACTGAGCAAATCGAGTCTATGAAATTCAACACAGCTATTGCCCAACTCATGGTCTTTGTCAACGCTGCTAACAAGGAAGACAAGCTCTATGTGGACTACGCTAAAGGCTTTATCCAATTGATTGCCCCATTTGCACCTCACTTGGCAGAAGAACTCTGGCAAACTGTTGTGGCAACAGGTGAATCAATCTCTTACGTGGCTTGGCCAACTTGGGATGAAAGCAAATTAGTTGAAGACGAAATCGAAATCGTTGTCCAAATCAAAGGTAAAGTCCGTGCCAAACTCATGGTCGCTAAAGACCTATCACGCGAAGAATTGCAAGAAATTGCTCTGGCTGACGAAAAAGTCAAAGCAGAAATTGACGGTAAGGAAATCGTGAAAGTGATTGCGGTACCGAATAAATTGGTTAATATTGTTGTGAAATAAGATAGGAATCCTTCAGAGTAGAATCTGGAGGATTTTTATTTGACAGGAAGTTTCTATTTTGTTAATATGATTAACAAAGAAAAGAGAGATTATGGATAAAAAAGAATTTATTACATTTAATAATCGTTTCAATAGATTTATTTTAGCATTTGAACAGTTAAAAAAAAATCAGCATAAAATTAGTATTGACAAATCCATTACGTTGAATGAGGTACATTTGATTGTTGTGATTGGGGAAAATCAGCCCTTAAATCTAGTGAAATTATCTGAATTATTAAAAGTTTCGAGAAGTGCAATAACTCAAAGTGTTAGGAGATTAATTCAAAAAAATTTAGTTGTTTTTGATTTTGCTCCGAATAATGGGAAAAATAAATATTTGAGATTATCTGAAAAAGGCATCGAAATTTTAAAAATCCATAAGGAGCAACAAGCACATATTGAAAAATCGGTCTTTTCAGTTTTAAACAACTATAGCGAGATGGAACTTCAAACAGTTGTGAAATTGATGGATGATATTGAAAATGTATGGGGAGGATTACCGTGGTGAAAGTCACGGTAAATTTTAAATTTGGTTGTTAAGTATATTAACAAAAGGAGAAGATATGAGTGTAAACATTGAACTGATTTCACAAACTGACTTAGCAGATGAATCTTTTTATATTACTATCAATGGTTTAGAACCAAGGACAAGGTATTGTGTAGAAATGTACCTGTCTGATTATTACTGTATAAATGCTCCCTTACTTTTAGATCATGATGTCGTGTGGAAATCAACCGCAATTTTTTTATCTGATCAGGGCGGTATGATTGATACCTCTCAGACGGCAGCTATTTCAGGATCTTATAAAGGGGTTTCAGAAATGGGCTTGTTCTTTAATGCGAAACCGTTGAAAAATAGGAAAAGGAGATTACCCAATTCTCTTGATAGAATTCCATTGCGAGATTGTTTTGGTGTTGAAATTAAAATCAGGCTGGGGAAAGATGTGGTCGCGGAGCAAAGTTTTGTAAGGCGTTATATGAATCTAGGAGTAAGATATCAAGATATCTATGACAAGCATTTTCAAGGTCGATTATTTTATGATGAAAAGTTAAGAAAGGCACCAGCCGTTATTATTGTTAGCGGTAGTGAGGGGAGAATTGAAAAAGCTCAGAATATTGCCCAACTTTTATCTTCTAGAGGCTATATTTGTCTTGCGATAGCTTATTTTGGTTTAGAGGGATTACCCCACAATTTAGAACGAATTCCAATAGAATGTCTGGAGGAGGCGAAAGATTTTCTATATCATCATCCTCAAGTTGATAATACAAAAATAGGAATATATGGTCGCTCTAAAGGAGCAGAGCTTGTTCTGGCTGGACAAAGTATTTTGGAAGATGTGCAATGTTTGGTACTCAATTCCCCCTCAAATGTAATATTTGAGGGAATAAAGGGAAAACTCAACTCTCATTCATCTTCTTGGACATATTTGCAAAAAGAACTTCCGTATCAAAAATTTCAACTAGGAAATTATTTGTTAAACAAGTTTTTTGGAAAACATATTCCTGAAGATAGTAGAGCTCAGATTGATGTGAGTAAAATTGCCTCTCCTTTATTATTACTAGGAAGCGATGTTGATGAAATATGGAATGCGTCATCCGCGATAGATGGTATTATTTCACATTATAAAGGGAAATCCATTTTGTTTAAAAAATACCACGAAACAGGACATATGTTGACGGTTGCTTATCAACCGAATCATCGTTATCGAAAAAATTGGTGCTTATTAATGAAAGAAAGTGTAGACTCTTGGTTTGCTACGATAAATTTTTTTGATACACATCTGAAAAATTTGTAGATAGTGCTGAACCGTACTATAATAGTCCCAACTAAGATAAAAACACAGTTCTGGTTGGTAGTCCAGTCTACAAAAGCAATTGTTCAAACAAGAGAAATTTGAACTCAAACAGTAAAAACGTAGAGAGAAGTACAAGAGTTACTAGTGACTTTCTCTTTCATAAAATAGAACAGCTCTTCTCGGATAAAAAGAGCTGTTTTTTGCTTGTATTGAAAATTCTTTTCATATATTATTTCCTAATAGATCTACTTGGCATCAAAAATTTGGCTAATGGAAGTTTCAAATTCAGGACAATACTTACTTGCTTCAAATTCAATCATATCATATTCAGCAGTTTCATTTTGATAGAAGGGATTGTGTGTCATTATTTCTAGTTAATTTTTTATTGTTTGATTTGGCTAGAATAATACTACCGATTCTTGAATTTTTCGGCCAGATGCGGTAAAACATCTCTTTTATAGCGCATATTTAAAAATATAATGTGTTCTTGTAAGTATTTTTAAGCTTCATTTAGCAATTCGGTAGGAGAAAAATAGCTGTAGCCTTCTCTACTTTAACTTAACCCTAACCATCTCACCACTTAAGCTCTCATTTTAACCACTTATCTCAAAAGTCGATTTTTCTTTCATTCTTTTTGTTAAACTGGTGGGGTAAAGAGGAGGAACTAAATATGATTTTACAAGCTAAACATTTGACTAAACGGTACGGCGATCATATGGCTGTTGAGGATATTCAGTTAGAGTTTGAAAAAGGGAGTTTTAATGCTATTTTGGGTCCCAATGGTGCAGGAAAATCAACCACCATTTCCATGTTAATCGGTTTGAAAAAGCCGACAAAAGGCCAGATTCGATATGCGCCAAATACGAAAATAGGAGTTGTTTTTCAAGCTAGTGTACTGGATGAGAGGTTGACGGTTAGGGAAAATCTTACGATTCGTGCTCAACAGTATAAGGAGATTGCAGCAAGTCGTGTGGATGATTTGATCCATCAACTGGGTTTGACTGCTTTCCATAAGCAACTATATGGGACTTTGTCAGGTGGGCAAAAACGTAGGGTTGATATTGCGCGTGCTCTTCTTTCACAGCCAGATATTCTTTTCTTAGATGAACCAACGACAGGTCTAGATATTCAGACTCGCAAAGCCATTTGGGATTTACTGTCTCGGCTACAAAAGGATGAAGGGATGACTATTATCTTAACGACTCATTATCTGGATGAAGCTGATGAAGCGGATCAGATTTATATCGTTGATCATGGGAAAGTGATTGCGCAAGGTTCTGCGACGGCTATTAAAAGTCAGTATGCATCTAATATTCTAAAAATTCGTTTTAAAGAAATGAAGGATTTAGAAAAGTTGCTACAGACTGGAATGATAGTAAAGGAAGAAAATGAGTTGGAATATCTTTTTTATCCAAGGACATCACTGGAAGCTATTGAATATTTGGCAAAAGTACGAGAAGAAATTGATTCTTTTGAGTTTCGTCCAGGTACCATGGATGATTCCTTTATTGCACTTACAGGAAGAGAGGTTCGGTAATGTTAGCTTTATTGAAACGGAATTTTATCTTATATTTTCGTAATCGTTCAGGAGTATTTTTCTCATTATTGGGGGCATTGATTTCCTTCCTCCTTTATATCATTTTTTTGCAGAAGAACTTGACGGATGCTTGGTCCCAACTCCCTGATAATACGAACCTTTTAAATAACTGGCTGATGGGTGGAACTTTGGCTGTGACTGGGATTACAACCAGTTTTACGGCTCTTACACAAATGGTACAGGATCGTGAAAATCAAGTGGATCAAGATCTCTTCTTGACAGATTTAGGTAGCTGGGGTTTACAGGTGTCCTATCTAATCAGTAGTATTGCCATCTCTTTTCTCATGCAGGTGTTTATGTTTGCTGTTATGGGGCTTTATTTTAAAGAAAGTCCAGTTATCAGTCATTTACCGGAAATTGCTTTGATTATGTTGTTAAGTAGTCTGCTTTCAAGTTTGATAAATATTCTCTTGATTTATCGTTTTCAATCTGTAGATAGTCTTGGCAAACTGGCAACTATAGTGGGAACTGCTTCTGGATTTTTAGTAGGAACTTATGTCCCTATTGGAGTTTTACCTGATTTTGCACAGATTATCATGAAGTGTACCCCTGCAACTTATATTGCTTCTCTTTATCGACAAATTTTAATGAAAGAACCATTAGAGACCGCATTTACAGGAAATAGCAGATTGTTAAAGGAATTTCAAGAAAAAATGGGAATCCAAATCAACTGGCAAGAACTATTGACAAAGGAAGAGACATACTTTATAGTGGTTATTATCAGTCTCGTCGCTATTCTTCTTTGGCTTTTATTTGTTAAAGTGTTTAGCAAGAGAAAATAAAGGTATATTGGAGAGAAAATGAAGATTCGTTTTGAAATGAGGACAGAGTTTTCAGAAAAGGACCCACATATTGTAATTCAGGCAGCTCAGTTAACCGACCAAGCAAGGGAAGTCATGGAGTATTTAGAACAATTTTCAACGACCAATCAGGTGGTCATTCCTATTCGAACGGATGATCATCTGGTCATGGTGAAGATTGAGGATCTTATTCTAGCAGATATCGATAAGAACTTGTTGACCATTTATACGGTAGACGGGATTTATAAAACTAAGGAAACGTTGATAAATTTTCAGAATCGGATTAACCGACGTAATTTTATACAGATATCACGCCATTCAATTATAAACATTGACCACTTAGAATCGTTATCAGATAGCTTTTCAGGGAACATGATGGCTAAAATGACTCGAGGTATCAAGTCTAGTGTGAGTAGGAAATACGTCAAGTCCTTAATGAATTATCTAGGTTTATAGGAGAAAATCATGAAACGATTAATTGATTATTTTGTATCGGGAATGCGTACGGCTTCCTTCTTTTATTTGAGTATGATGGTGTTGACTCAGTTTTATCCAGGTATTACCTATCCTGAACCAATGATAAAAAATATTCTAGCTCTGTTTTTAATGGGTGGAATTATGGGGGTATTGACTTTAATACTTGAAAGGCTAGAGTTTCTTGCTTATAGTATACGTGTAGGAGTTCATTTATTAGTGACAGCTACTATTTTAGTATTGACCTCTCTATTTTTTGGTTGGGGTTCAGCCTTGTGGAGTCCCTTGCTTTGGTTCTTTTTCTTGTTAATTTATGGATTGATATGGTTGTATCAAATCTGGCAAACTCACAAACTCACCCAACGAATTAATCAAGCCTTAGAGGATAAAAGACAGAAAACGGGTCACTAATATAGTGTTGAGGATGAAGTTTGAAGACAGTGCCAGTTTCCAAAGAGAACAATTTGTGATATAGTATTTTCAGCGTAAAACAAGGAGAAGAAAAATGCCAGTAAACGAATATGGTCAGATGATTGGTGAGTCAATGGAAGGTTATGCACCAGGTGAACTGCCTTCTATTGATTTCTTAGAAGGGCGTTATGCTCGAATAGAGGCTCTCTCTGTAGAAAAGCACGCGGAGGATTTATTAGCTGTTTATGGCCCTGATACGCCTCGGGAGATGTGGACCTACCTCTTTCAGGAACCAGTGGCAGACAGAGAGGAACTGGTTACTCTTTTAAATCAGATGTTGGCTCGTAAGGACCGTTTTTACTATGCAATCATAGACAAGGCAACTGGTAAGGCTTTGGGAACTTTTTCTCTCATGCGCATTGACAAGAATAACCGAGTAATAGAAGTGGGAGCTGTCACTTTTTCTCCAGAGCTCAGGGGGACACGGATAGGAACAGAAGCCCAGTATCTCTTGGCTTGCTATGTCTTTGAGGAGCTTAACTATCGTCGCTATGAATGGAAATGCGATGCTCTTAACATGCCATCCAGACGAGCAGCGGAACGTTTAGGTTTTGTCTATGAAGGGACCTTCCGCCAGGCAGTCGTATATAAGGGGCGTACAAGGGATACGGCTTGGTTGTCTATGATTGATAAGGACTGGCCCCAAGTCAAATCTCGTTTGGAAACATGGTTGCGTCCTGAAAATTTTGATAAAAATGGACGGCAGTACAAGAACTTAAGAGAATTCTGAGAGGTATTGAGATGATAACTATTAGAAAGCAAGAAATTGTCAAGCTAGAGGATATTTTGCATCTCTATCAGGCAGTCGGTTGGACAAATTATACCCATCAGCCTCAGATGCTGGAGAAGGCCTTGTCTCACTCATTAGCGATTTATCTGGCATATGCTGGAGATGCCGTGGTAGGCTTGGTTCGTTTGGTCGGAGATGATTTCTCATCAGTATTGGTTCAGGATTTGATTGTTTTGCCTAGCTATCAGTGCCAAGGGATTGGTAGAGACTTGATGAAAGAGGCTTTAGGTGATTACAAAGATGCCTATCAAGTCCAACTAGTGACCGAACAGACAGAAAAAACCTTGGGCTTCTATCGTTCTATGGGCTTTGAAAGTTTATCCACCTATAATTGTATAGGAATGACTTGGGTGAATCGAGAAAAATAACAAAACTTGTTTTTTCTTAAGCAAAGTTTAAGGCTGGTCTAGTATTATATAATCATTAAATAAAGACCTCCTAACTTTATTTAATGAAATCCTAAACTTTTTTCATCATAATCTCCTAATGAAGTCACCCAATCAGGCAATGTCATTAAGTTAAGAAATTCAAATACAATTCTGTATTTGGGTTTCTTTTTTATGTGATAAACTTATAGTTAAGGAGGGATTTCCCTGACATAATATATTGAATCTAAAATAGTACGTTATGGATTATAAAACATTTCTAGAAATTAACTTGACTTTCCTAAGCTCTCTGTTCATATATTATTTCAATCCACTATAAAACAGATAAAAGCCCACTTGAATAAGAGTATTCAGAGTATCATTGGTCAAAAAGTTGAGTTCGTCAAACAAGATGAACAGGCCTTTACTCGTAAAAGAAGGTTATCACTAGCAACTATAGTAAAATGAACCAAAAATAGTACACAATGTGGTATAATATTCTTATGGCATATTCAATAGATTTTCGTAAAAAAGTTCT
>NZ_SPGF01000070.1 GCF_005844455.1 Streptococcus mitis
TGTTTTGTTCTTATTTTAATTATAAACCATGACATAAGAAAACGAGCATCTCTAACTACGGAAATGCTCGTTTTTTTGATAGTTAGAAGTGGGTTTTTGCCCAGCCTCATTTCTTTTATTTTATACTCAATGAAAATCAAAAAGCAAACTAGGAAGCTAGTCGCAGACAGTACTTGAGTACGGCAAGGCGAAGCTGACGTGGTTTGAAGAGATTTTCGAAGAGTATTAAATGCTGAAAAGTTGTCCTAGCAGAAAGGTAACGCCCATAGTTAAGAGAACAATAGCAAGGTTCCGAATCATAGCTGTTTTGGTTGGGGCTTTTCCAAGTTTGGCACTTGTGTAGCCAGTAACCAAGAGTGATAGGGCTACGATAAGAACAGTAGCAGGGATGCGGTAATCACTTGGGAAAATGGTCACTGAGAGCATTGGAGGCAAACTTCCAAGGAAAAAGGCAATAAAGCTGGAAATGGCAGCGTGCCAAGGATTGGTAAACTCTTCATACTCAATCCCATATTTTTCCTCTACCAAAGCTTTGAGTGGATTTTTAAGGAAGGCCTTGTTGGTCAAGAGTTGGGCTGATGTTTCACACTCGCCATTTTGAATATAGGCAGCATAGAGGGACTTTTTGGCTAGTTCCATATCTTGGTCTAGCAAGAGTTTCTCACGCGCAACGGCTGCTTCCTCAGTATCTTTTTGAGTTGAAACGGATACGTATTCCCCACCAGCCATAGAAAAGGCACCAGCTAAGATAGCCGCAAAGCCTGATAAAAAGATAATCCAGATATTGGTCGTGGCACTGGCAACCCCGATAACCACACCAGCAATGGAAATAATCCCATCATTGGCACCAAGAACGCCCGCACGCAGGATATTTAAACGACCTGCAAAATTTGAATCAATTTCGTGATTTGTTTCTGACATATTATTCTCCTTTTTATCCAGTATAAAGGAAAAATATAAGGAAATCAATCTTTTAAAACTGTCTGAAAAAAGTTGCACGATTCTAATGAAAAGAGCTTTTCTGTTTAAGCTTTATCCACAAAACATGCTATAATAGTTGCAGAAAGGTTGGTGTTTATGGCTAGGATATTGGTTATTGAAGATAATAGTGACATTCAAGAGATTTTGCGAACACTACTTACCGAGGAGCATGAAGTGATTCAAGCCTTTTCAGGAACTGAAGGAATCATGCGTTTTGACCAAGGTAGGATTGACCTCGTTTTGCTAGATATCATGCTTCCCGGGAAAAATGGGGATCAGGTTTTAAAATCCATTAGGGAACAAAGTCAAACTCCAGTCATTATGCTAACGGCTTTGAGTGATAAGAAGTTAATCAGTCAATACCTCTTAGACGGTGCCAATGATTACATCGTCAAGCCTTTTGATTTGGACGAAGTCTTTGCTAGAGTTACTGTTCAATTACGTCAAAGCGTAGAAAAACAGCCGATGGAAATAGGAAAAACTGAAAATCTGCCACAAAACTTGAAAAATATCCAGTTTGATGCAGAAAGTTTTGAAATCAAAAATAGTCAGGAAACCATTCGCCTGGCTAAGAAAGAATGCTTGATTCTCCAAACTCTCCTTAAACACCCTAAGAAAATTTTTACCAAGGAAGAACTGTATGAATTGGTCTGGGAGGATAGCTACTTACCTGGAGACAATACTCTCAATACTCATTTGAGTAACCTTCGAAAAAAATTAAGCCATCTTGACCCAAATCAAGAATATATTGAAACCATCTGGGGAGTTGGGGTAAGATTAAAAGGAGACAAGCAATGACCTACATGATAATCTTTATCCTACTGGTACTCATAATTATTTTATCAATTGCATTAATTCGCTACCGTCTAGCACTTAAAAACTTGAGTCAACAGATTGAAGACAAGATTCTCACAGGTAGTATGAAAAGAGTCGGAGTCAGCATTTTTTCCAAACATTTTTTACATCTCTACCAGCAGATTGAGAATCTATTTCAAGAAGTAGAACAATCTCGATTGGTTATGAAAAGGGAAAAGCAGACTCTGGATATGGCCATCAGCAATATCGCCCATGATATTCGGACGCCTCTGACTATCGCTTCAGGCTACACCCAACAATTGATAAAGTCTCCTGAAAACCAAGCAGAAACCTTACAAAAAGTAGCTCAGCATCTTGATTTAGTTTCCAAACGCTTGGAGGCTCTCCTAGAATACCGTCGTTTGATGGAAGGAGCTGTCAAACCGAAACTGGAAGAAGTGGATCTTTCCGCTTTTATTACTAAAAAGACTCTGGCTTATTATGATGTTTTTCAGGCGGCAAATATCGCGCTTGATTTTAAGGTTGAAGCTGGTTTAAAAACGAGGACTGATGAAGACTTGCTGGATCGTATTTTACAAAATTTACTTGGAAATGTCCTCAAGCATGGTAAGGAAGAAGCACGTCTATCTTTGAGAAAGGAAAAGGAACAGCCTGTCTTAGAGATTGCAAACCTTGTCAAACAGCCCATCAAAAGAATAGAAAATCTCAGCAATCGTTTTTATTCTGAAAATCTATCAGACACGGAAGAATCCTCTGGTTTAGGCCTTTATATCACTGAGGAATTATGTCATCTTCTCGGTACAGAGATGAAACTGAGCACAGATGGGCAGTGGTTATCGGTTTTCATTTATTTTTAACGAAAAGAAACCTCCTCTGTAGGCTAGAGGAGGTCTTTTTATAGACTTTTCTTTTTGAAAACTGCCAGTCCACTTAGATTAAAGATTACAATAACAGCTAAGGTAACTATAAGGGTATAGAAAATGGATTCACTATTAGCAGTCATGGCATAGAAAAACTGCAACGATAAATATGGCAAAATTTTGATGCTTGGGAAGATGAGCATTGGCATAGAAAGTAAGATAGAGCTGACCAAATAGCCAATAAATACTGCAAGATAAGAGTGACTAACATAGAGAATGAAGGAAACAATGGAAAGCCAAGCAAGGAGGCAAAGGAATTGAAGGAAAATGGTTATCAATAGATTGCCAATAAAGCCATCAGGCATAGTTCCCAATCCATTTAAGATAGTTGCTGGAATAAAGGCAATCACAAGGCTGATGATAAGTTGCAAAAGTGCAATACAAGCCACTACAAAGGCTTTGGCAAGGAAAAACTCGGTACGAGAAACCCCTACTGTCAAACTATTTTTATAGAGCTTTCCGATTAAATCAACACCGAGAACGAGGCAAGTTAGAACAATACAGAGAAAAACGAGGTTTGAACCTTGACTAGATGCGTTAATCAGGGCTTGTACACCGTCCCAACCATGGGTTGGAATTTCTGGCTCTTCTGTCTGGATTGCCATCAGATGGCCAGTAGCTCCAATACTTGCGCCCATTAGCATGAGAGAAAAGAGAATGAACTCTGTAATCCAAAAACCTTTGGAACGGAAAAGACGGTAAAAGTCTGCTTGAATGGTATGTATCATGATTTTCCTCCTATTCGACCAATTGAGTGAAGTATTCTTCTAGGTTTTGACGGGCGTAGTAAATCTCGTCAATAGCGACATCTGCCAAGGTTAAGTCCTTAAGAATATGTTTAACATCTTGTTCCTGACCAAAGATGTGGATTTCGTTTTCAGGATTGACAACCTTGAACTGGAGCTGGATTTGTTCTTTTAATACTTGACAAGCTTTCTCTTGGTCAGCTGTCTTAAGCACAATATAATCCTCACTTAGTGTTTCAAATTCAGCTTTGCTGATTTCACGAATAATCTTACCTTGATCTAAAATACCAAAGCGATTTGCTACGAGATAGAGTTCTGACAAGATATGGCTAGAGATGAGAATGGTGATTCCTTTTTCTTGATTGAGGCGTTGAATCATCAGACGAAATTCTTTGATACCAATTGGGTCAAGACCGTTGATAGGTTCATCTAAGATTAGGAAGTCTGGTTTGGAGAGAAGGGCAATGGCGATACCAAGTCTTTGCTTCATTCCAAGAGAGAAATCTCGAAAGACTTTTTTACCTGTATCGGACAAACCTACATAGTCCAGTGTTTCTTGAATGACTTGATCAGCATTTGGAATATGACGAATCATACAGTAATATTTCAGATTTTGATAGGCTGTTAGGTGATTATGGGCTACAGGTGATTCGATCACTGAACCTACTCGAGATAGGGCCTTGGTCCACTCATTTTCCGTTTTGCTGGAGAAGAGGGAAACAGTTCCTTTATCCGCAAAGAGTAGTTGCGTAATGATTTTTATTAAGGTAGTCTTCCCAGCTCCATTCTTTCCTATAAGTCCATAAATATCTCCCTCTCTTATCGTTAGATGAAGATCTTGAAGAATAGCTTGTTTGGCAAAATTTTTGGACAATCCATGAATATCAAGTACTGTTTTCATGATTCTCTCCTTTTGATTTATTTTGATAACTTTAGTATAAAGCATAGAAATCAAAGAAAGCTCAAGCATTTCTAAAGAGTTTCTAAAGTTTTAGGAATTCTTAAATATCAAAACCCAGTTGACACGAACTGGGCTTCTTAATTATAGAATGTATTTTTCAATCGCACGCGCAACGCCGTCTTCTTCGTTGCTGGCTGTAACATCATCAGCTAGGGATTTGACATAATCACTGGCATTTCCCATAGCAATGCCCAGTCCTGCAAACTGGAGCATTTCGATATCGTTATTAGCATCGCCCATGGCCATAATTTCTGCAGGCTCAATCTTCAAAATCTCAGCTAGTCGAGAAAGAGCAGTAGCCTTTGTCGTTCCAAGTGGCATGGCTTCATAAATAACAGGCTGCGAACGAACACCGCTGAATCGTTGGCAGAGTTCTGTAGCAAAACGCTGCTCAAAATCGTCTGTTTGTTCTTTTGTTCCTAAAAACATACCTTGGAACATGCGGTACTTGCCACTAGTCGCTTCCTCAAGAGAAATTTCAGTTAAGTCTGAAAAGACTAGTTTAGCATCATTTTGAACAATTTCATTAGGCTTACCACCGAGGACAAAATAATGTTCCTCATCAAAAAGAGTCAACTGAACATCACTTTTTTCAGCAAGGGCATAGAGGTATTCGATGTCAGCTGAACTGAGTTCTTGCCAATCAACCAGACTCCAATCACTGGTCTGGTGAGTTGAGCAACCGTTGTTAACAATCACATACTCATTCTGGAGGTCAAGTCCCAGTTTTTGATAGTAGGGGAGGACGCCAAAAAGCGGGCGACCCGTACAGAGAACCAGTTTGACACCTTTTTCGATAGCTTGGTGAATAGCAGTAATATGGGCTTGTGGGATTTCCTTGGCTTCATTGAGGAGGGTTCCGTCCATATCCAAGGCTAGTAGTTTAATCATAAAACTTCCTTCTTTATCTTTTGGTATTATTATAGCATATTTTGGAGAAGATGATGGTAAAAGGATAGGGACTATACGTTATTCAATTAAGTAAATAATTATAGTTGGCAAGCTGGTCAAAAAAACAGAGGATTTAAGATGAATAACACATTTATCTTCTTAAATCCTCTGTTTTCCTTAATTTTTTACAAATCAACTTGATTAGACGTGGGGTATGATTTATCTTCTAAATTTTCGTTTGATAATAAAGCGTTGGACTTTTAAAACAAGTAAGCTAAATCCGATTGCTGCGACAAATGCAAGAGCAGTTGATAATTTTAATGCTAAAAAGATAAAACTAAAGATAGCAATGCAGATACAAAAAACAGCAATATTAATAAAAAATAGGATTTCCTTGAGATTGGCATCAGATTGCGCTTCAGGTGTATAATCTTGATAGCGAGGAACCTGCTGGCTTAATTCTTCTTGATAGTCTACCTCATAGGATTGTAATTTTCTTACAGGCATTATTCTCTCCTTAACTGTACATACCTATTTTATCATTTTTTAATCGGATAATTATTACAGTAAGGTTACAAAAAGAATAAAGTCCCGTTTCATTTTCAAACCATTGTTCAGGACACGATAGTTTGAAAATAATAGTACGCATAATATTAAGGTTGTTAAACACCTATTGAAAATAGATTAGTAGAAATTGAAACAGTACATTAATACTCTTCAAAACAAGTTAGCGTCAGCTTGTATTAGGTATATGTTACTAATTTAGTCAGTTTTATCTACAATCAAAAAGCTGTTCTGTGATTTTTATTAAGTATATAGACTGCAAATTGCACTTAAAAATGGTATAATGATAAAGTTATATAGTCCCGATAAGATGGTAGGTATTCATTACTAAGGAGTTTTCCTACCAGTACTTTGTAACTCTATAACACTATTTTTAAGGGGGGGCATTTTTATGTCAGAACGTAAATTATTCACGTCTGAATCTGTATCTGAGGGACATCCAGATAAGATTGCAGACCAAATTTCAGATGCGATTTTGGATGCTATTTTAGCTAAGGATCCAGAGGCGCACGTTGCTGCTGAGACAGCTGTATATACTGGTTCCGTCCATGTTTTTGGTGAAATATCTACAAATGCTTATGTGGATATTAACCGCGTGGTTCGTGATACCATTGCAGAGATTGGCTATACCAATACAGAATATGGTTTTTCTGCTGAGACGGTGGGAGTCCATCCGTCACTTGTTGAGCAGTCACCGGATATCGCCCAAGGGGTTAATGAAGCCTTAGAAGTTCGTGGAAATGCAGACCAAGATCCGCTGGACTTAATTGGTGCTGGAGACCAAGGTCTCATGTTTGGATTTGCAGTGGATGAAACAGAAGAGCTCATGCCTTTGCCAATTTCACTCAGTCATAAATTGGTTCGTCGTTTGGCAGAACTTCGTAAGTCTGGTGAAATCAGTTATCTTCGTCCAGATGCCAAATCACAAGTTACAGTTGAGTACGATGAAAATGATCGTCCAGTACGTGTGGACACAGTCGTTATTTCAACTCAGCACGATCCAGAAGCTACTAATGAACAAATCCATCAAGATGTGATTAACAAGGTTATCAAAGAAGTTATTCCCGCTTCTTACTTGGATGAGCAAACAAAATTCTTCATCAATCCGACTGGCCGCTTTGTAATCGGTGGACCTCAAGGAGACTCAGGTTTGACTGGTCGTAAGATCATCGTGGATACCTATGGTGGCTATTCTCGTCATGGTGGCGGTGCCTTCTCTGGTAAGGATGCGACTAAGGTGGATCGTTCTGCGTCATATGCAGCTCGCTACATTGCCAAGAATATCGTGGCAGCAGGTCTTGCTAAGAAAGTAGAAGTGCAATTGGCCTATGCCATCGGTGTGGCACAGCCTGTTTCTGTTCGTATCGATACCTTTGGTACAGGAAGAGTAGCTGAAAGCAAGCTGGAAAAAGCGGCTCGTCAAATCTTTGACCTTCGTCCTGCAGGAATTATTCAAATGTTGGATCTTAAACGTCCAATCTACCGTCAAACAGCAGCTTATGGACACATGGGACGTACAGATATTGACCTTCCATGGGAACGTTTGGACAAGGTAGACGCTTTGAAAGAAGCAGTCAAATAAAATCTTGAGAGGGGGACTTCCCCTCTTTTTTACTGATAAAACATTTCACACACCAATAATTGAACTTTGGTAAAAATAAGACTATAATTAAGTTAGAAATGATAAAGCTAGAAAGGAGTTTACTGCATCAAAGATTAAAGTCATGAAAAAGAAAACAATAGCAATTATACAATGTATTTTGTATCTCATAGCTCCTTATATAGCTCTTCAGTTGTTGAGTTCTTTATTATTTTCTTTATTCTGTTGACTATTTCATTCTGGTTTAGTATTTGGAAGCTAGAAAAAGCACTAGATAATGATTCACAATAAAAACTCCAAAGATTTAGATCTGTTTTGTTTGCAGGTCTAAATCTTTTTTAAAAGCTCTATAACATCTTTCCGAAAAACTATAATTTTCTTGAAAAATATATAAGTCTATGCTATACTACTAGTAGACTTAATTATGGAGAAAATACATGAAACGTGAGATTTTACTGGAACGAATCGACAAACTAAAACAAATCATGCCCTGGTATGTTTTGGAATATTACCAATCTAAACTTGCTGTTCCCTACAGTTTTACAACCTTGTACGAATATCTCAAGGAATATGATCGATTTTTCAACTGGTTTTTGGAGTCTGGTATTTCAAACGCCGATAAAATGTCTGATATTCCTTTATCTGTCTTGGAAAATCTGTCTAAGAAAGACATGGAATCCTTTATCCTTTATCTACGAGAACGTCCTTTGCTGAATGCCAACACAACCAAGCAAGGCGTTTCACAGACAACCATCAATCGAACCTTATCAGCACTTTCTAGTCTTTACAAGTATCTGACTGAGGAAGTTGAAAACGACCAAGGAGAACCTTATTTCTATCGCAATGTAATGAAGAAAGTTTCAACCAAGAAAAAGAAAGAAACGCTTTCTGCTAGAGCTGAAAATATCAAGCAAAAGCTCTTTCTAGGTGATGAAACAGAAGGGTTTCTTACTTATATTGATCAAGAGTACCCTCAACAGCTCTCAAATCGCGCTCTATCATCGTTTAATAAAAATAAGGAACGTGATTTGGCCATTATCGCCCTGCTCCTAGCATCTGGTGTCCGCTTATCTGAAGCTGTTAATCTGGATCTAAAAGATCTCAATTTAAAAATGATGGTCATTGATGTCACTCGAAAAGGTGGTAAACGTGACTCGGTCAATGTCGCTGCCTTTGCTAATCCTTACCTAGAGAATTATCTAGCCATTCGAAATCAACGTTATAAGACGAAAAAGACGGATACAGCACTCTTTCTGACTTTATATCGTGGTGTTCCCAATCGTATCGATACTTCTAGTGTTGAAAAGATGGTTGCTAAATACTCTGAGGACTTCAAAGTCCGAGTAACTCCCCATAAACTGCGCCATACCCTAGCAACTAGGCTCTATGATGCGACTAAATCGCAAGTTTTGGTTAGCCACCAGCTAGGACACGCCAGTACGCAAGTCACTGACCTCTATACCCATATCGTCAACGATGAACAAAAGAATGCTCTAGATAGTTTGTGAACTACATAAAATAAATTATGTAAAAAATATAAAGAGATTCAATAAACTATTAATTTTATTTGATCATATCATATCAAATAAAATTGCTGACATAGTAAACAGTTTTAAAGAATATGAATTAAAATTTATACGATCACTAGCTTGCTTTTCTTTGTAATGTACCGGATATGCAAATCATTTGTCATTGATATTTATCTTAAAATAAGAGGATTCCACAAGGAAATCATCGCTAAACTGGACTACTACGCTCCATCTTGTCCTGAGTGTGGAAGTCAAATGAAGAAATATGA
>NZ_SPGF01000071.1:0-3730 GCF_005844455.1 Streptococcus mitis
CACCTGGCACAAGTCTCAGGCTTTGGAGTTGCCAGAAAATATCACGTGTACATTTATTCCTCCCTACACTCCAGAAATGAATCCCATTGAGCAAGTTTGGGCAGAGATACGAAAGCGTGGATTCAAAAACAAGGCCTTCAAATCTTTAGAAGAAGTCATTTTGAAGTTAGAAACAGTGATTCAAAATTTGGAAACAGAATGCCTGAGGAAGATTGTTCACAGAAAATGGATTTATCCAGAATAGATTTTTGATGAGTATTAAATGAAAAAGTATCAGCTTGTCTTCAAAATTAGTGCAGTTTTCTCTTACTTATTTTTCGTATTTGGTCTTTCTCAGCTGACGCTTATTGTTCAAAATTATTGGCAATTTTCTTCCCAGATTGGCAATTTCTTCTGGATTCAAAATATCTTGAGTTTGCTATTTATCGGAGTCATGATTTGGATTCTGGTTAAGATAGGTCATGGTTATCTCTTTCGTATTCCAAGAAAAAATGGCTTTGGTATTCGATTTTGACAATATTAGTGGTAGTGCTCCAGATCTCTTTTAATGTTCAGACAGCTAAACATGTTCAGTCAACTGCTGAAGGTTGGGCCGTATTGATTGGTTATAGTGAGACTAACTTTGCCGAGTTAGGTATCTATATAACCCTGCTCTTTCTGACTCCACTTATGGAAGAGCTGATTTATAGAGGATTACTGCAACACGCCTTTTTTAAGCATTCGAGATTTGGCCTTGATTTGCTTCTTCCGTCCATTTTATTTGCTCTTCCTCATTTTTCAAACTTACCTAGCCTGTTAGATATTTTCGTCTTTGCAACATTTGGTATCATCTTTGCTGGTTTGACCCGCTATACCAAGAGCATTTATCCATCCTATGCGGTGCATGTGATTAATAATATTGTAGTGACCTTACCATCTCTGCTGACTTTTTTACACAGGGTGTTTGGGTAAATACTGACGCGAGAGTTAGGAATGATAGTTTTTCAATTTAAGGAGGAAAATGAGAATGACAACATTAAAATGGTTTGCCGGAGGCAGTGAAAGGCGTTGTGAAGCGATGACTATCATAGATCACCTACTGGAAGGTATAAACAATACGCCTAACTTGCTCCTTTGAAAAATCTGTTAGTGAGTTATAAAAGACGATTAGAGGACGATGGGACCTCTACTCTATTTATTTTGAGTCAAATGAATGTTGACATCTCACGTATGTTAATTGACAATAAGCTGATTCTGTCAGAAAGTCAAGCCGAGCAGATAAAAAAATTGAGAGAATTGTCAGCGATTCGCTATGGTTACTGATGAAGTGCAGGGATAGGCCACCTTCTAAAATTCCCAGTCAAATAAATTGCATTCGTTTTCCCAAGTGGGTATACTAGTATAGTTGAATGAAAAATTCTGAAAATTTAAGAATAGAAAAGAGAACAAATCTTATGGCAAAAGATATTCGTGTCTTACTTTACTACCTCTACACTCCAATTGAAAATGCAGAGAAATTTGCTGCAGACCACCTGGCTTTCTGTAAATCAATCGGTCTCAAAGGCCGTATCCTAGTCGCTGACGAGGGAATTAACGGAACAGTTTCAGGTGATTACGAAACAACTCAAAAATACATGGATTACGTTCACAGCCTTCCAGGAATGGAAGACCTCTGGTTCAAGATTGACGAAGAAAATGAACAAGCCTTCAAGAAAATGTTTGTTCGCTACAAGAAAGAGATTGTTCACCTTGGCTTGGAAGACAACGATTTTGACAACGATATCAACCCGCTTGAAACAACAGGTGCCTACTTGTCTCCAAAAGAGTTCAAAGAAGCCCTTCTTGACGAAGATACCGTTGTTCTTGACACACGTAACGATTATGAGTACGACCTAGGACACTTCCGTGGGGCTATCCGTCCAGATATCCGCAACTTCCGTGAGTTGCCACAATGGGTCCGTGACAACAAGGAAAAATTCATGGACAAGCGTGTTGTCGTTTACTGTACAGGTGGCGTTCGCTGTGAGAAATTCTCAGGCTGGATGGTCCGTGAAGGCTACAAAGATGTTGGCCAATTGCACGGAGGAATCGCAACCTACGGTAAAGACCAAGAAGTCCAAGGCGAGCTTTGGGATGGGAAAATGTACGTTTTTGACGAGCGTATCGCCGTTGATGTTAACCATGTTAACCCAACCATCGTAGGGAAAGACTGGTTTGATGGAACACCATGTGAACGTTATGTCAACTGTGGAAGTCCCTTCTGTAACCGTCGTATCCTAACATCAGAAGAAAATGAAGACAAGTACCTTCGTGGATGCTCACACGAATGTCGTGTTCACCCACGTAACCGCTATGTTTCAGAAAATGAATTGACACAAGCAGAAGTAATCGAGCGCCTAGCCGCTATCGGTGAAAGTTTGGCTCAAGCAGCTACTGTATAAGATCAAACAGTCCTCAGGGGCTGTTTTTTTATGCTTTGTACTCAAAAATCTAATACTCAATGAAAATCAAAGAGCAAACTAGGAAGCTAGCCGCAGGCTGCTCAAAACACTGTTTTGAGGTTGTAGATAAGACTGACAAAGTCAGGAACATATATCTACGGCAAGGCGAAGCTGACGCGGTTTGAAGAGATTTTCGAAGAGTATAAAGTTTGTTTTTGTATCTTTCAGAAAAATAGGGCATACTTTATGTAAACGATTTCAAGGGGGTCCAGTTATGACGAAAACATTTTTTATTCCAAATAAACAGAGTATTTTAGGAGAACAGGAAATTTTGACTGCCAAGTCCATCTTGGCCTTGGTAGATGGTTTGGAGTCGCATAGTTATGATGCCGTCTATCTCCGTCAGCCTCTTAACCGTCTCGAGTATATCGAGTGTGCGATAGTAGGGCAATCACAATTTCTCTTTAAGGTCAGTTATGCTGATGGTCAAAAGGCTTACCGTGTCGATCTTCCTGACCTACTAACGAAGACAGACTGGAAGATTATCAAATCATTTTTAGATGCCTTGCTTGCTTACACAGGAACTGAGATTGAGGGGCTAGATGGTTTCGACTTTGAAGCTCATTTCCAAGCAAGTATTCAAGCTCATCTTGTAGACACTGCAGCCCGTTTTACGATTTGCCAAGGAATTTTTAATCCTGTTTTCTTTAGTCATGAGGACTTGAAAAGCTTTTTAGAGGCAGATGGCTTAGCTCAGTTTGAAGCGTGTGTACGCGCGGTTCAAGAGACAGATGCCTACTTTGCAAGAGTTTCCTTCTATCAGGATGGAGAAGGGCAAGTGCATGGTGTTTACCATCTGGCTCAAGGAGTCAAGACAGTATTACCAAGAGAACCATTTGTTCCTGCTGCCTATATTGAGCAATTGGTAGATAAGAAAATCCAGTGGGAGATTGACTTGGTTCAAATCACAGGAGACGGCTCTAAACCAGAAGACTATGAAGCCATCGCCCGCTTGGACTATGCAAAATTCTTAGAGTCACTACCATCAGCATCTTACCACCAACTAGACGCCAATCAATTAGAAATTCAACCCATCTTAGAAAAAGATTTTAAAGCATTAGCACAAGAAGAGTAAAGCAGAGGCAGGTCAATCGACTTGCTTTTTGATATATAAAAAATCCTGCCATGGATGACAGGATTGCTACTCAATGAAAATCAAAGAGCAAACTAGGAAGCTAGCCGCAGGCTGCTCAAAACACTGTTTTGAGGTTGTAGATAAGACTGACAAAGTCAGGAACATATATCTACGG